>DJYK01000008.1:0-25721 GCA_002450095.1 Mageeibacillus sp. UBA6980
ACCGAGCTAATGAGATACCACATAATGCCTTCAGTGAACTCAATGAATATGAGCGACAGCCCGATAAACACCCCCGCGAACAGCAGGTGCCAGACAAAGCCGCTATATCGCTTATCTGTAAAAACCTTGAGCATTACATTATCATCCTTTATCAGTAATGTCAAAAAATGATTATAGCTTCTGTTCGGAGTTATATGCAATATTCCGTTTGTCGTTTTTTGTCGGAAATTGTCGATTTTTGGTAGGTTATTTCTTCTCTGAATCAAAGTATGATATTGACATAACATGAAAGGAATAAGGGACATGGCTTTCGGAATACTTGTATATGAGAACGACGTATATCTTTATACGTTGATCAGGGAGAGATTATCTTATTACTTCCCGTCAGCGTATATCGAGAAGTTTGGAGATGCGTCCGTAAAATCTGATTTCAAGCTCATCAGTGAGATCGTTATTTTATACGATAACAGAAAATACAAAGAACCGTCATCTGACGGAGTAAAATCCGTGATACCTCTTTTTACTTACGATGATAAAGGTCGAGGGATCATCAGGATCAATGAGATCTGTTCAAAGATCAGCGGTACGCCTTCTGCACCGGCAGGAAATGAGATGTATCGGGACAGGCTCAAGCTTCTCATCTCTTTTGCATATATAGACGAACGGGAGAACTTCATTATGAGTGCTATCGGACCGGACACGTTCGATTCGATCACCCCGATAAGGATAGATCTTATGTCAGGGATAAGGATGCCTAACACTTTCACAGGATCTTCAACAGGATCTATAAGCAGGCTTCTTCGCTCCTGCACTGATAAGAGGTTCAAAGCATCAATGATCCCGGAATACCTTAACCCGGACAGCAACGGCTTCCTTTCCTGCGGCAAGCCGGACAATGAAGATGATGTATATGACATCGGTCTTCAAGCCTGTACTGTGCTTATCGGGAAACTTAAAGAATTATGCATTAAAGAAAACACCGAAGCGCTTGTAGTTGTTGAAGGATGGAGAGTGTCCGAGATCATTGAATTCATAAAGATATGCGATACACTCCACATTCTTCTTCCGGCAAGAATGTGTACGGAAGATACAGGTATGACCAAGGAACTGGATATGTTCAAAAGAGCATTGCCTTCCGGAGCTCTTATGACTGTACATTACTGCGAGGATTACAGAAAGCAACATGACACAATCAGGATTTGATACATCAGAGATCAAGGAGAAACTCATCTACTACGTTCTGAATGCGCTTCGAACGGAGCAGGATCCTTCGGACGAGCGATTAAAAGAGATCATTTCAGAAGTCATAGGTATTGATCAGAGCAGTTCGGAACTGTCGTTGGATCAGAAAAGGATCCTGGCTCAGAGTGTATTTAACAGTCTTCGAAGACTTGATGTTATCGAACCTCTGATGGAAGACCCTACGATAACGGAGATAATGGTAAACGGACCCGATAAGGTATTCTACGAGAGGGGCGGCAAACTATATCGTTCAGATATCAGGTTCAAAGATAAGGAATCTCTTAAAACTGTTATATCCTGCTTCTTTGCCAACAGGAACAGACCTCTTAACGAAGCGAATCCGATATCCGATCTGAGACTGCCTGACGGTTCGAGAGCGAACTGCGTCCTTCCTCCCGTTGCACCCGACGGACCTATAATTACGATCAGAAAATTCACCGGTATTTCTCATGATATCGTCACACTGATAAGACAGGGGTTTATCAGCGAGGAAGCCGCCAGGTTCTTATGCGAGTGCGTTAAGAACAAGAAGACTATCTTTCTGTGCGGAGGCACCGGGAGCGGGAAAACTACATTTCTTAACACTCTCTCATCGTTCATTCCGAGCGATGAGCGCGTGGTTACGATCGAAGACTCCGCCGAGCTTAATCTTCAGGGAATAGACAATCTCGTGCGCATGGAAGCAAGGCTGCCGGGTCCTGACGGCAGCGGAGAGGTTAATATAGGGATGATGATTCGTGCTGCGCTTCGAATGCGTCCTGACAGGATAATAGTAGGAGAAGTCAGAGGAAGCGAGAGCGCCGATATGATGCATGCCCTTAACACGGGACACAGAGGGAGTCTGTCAACCGGACACGCAAATTCGTGTCTGGAGATGCTCGAGAGACTGACCGGTATGGTTATGGCGGGCTCCTCTCTTCCCTACGACGCGATAATGACTCAATTATCAATGGGAATAGACATAATGATCCATATCACGAGAGACAGGAACGGCAAACGTTATGTTGACGAGATCTGTTCCGTACTCCCTGCCAGAGGTCAGGAATTCTGTCTGTTGCCGCTGTATAAAAATGAAGGAGGTGATCTGTGTGAGAGAGTTTGCGCTGTTGAAGAACTTAAAGAAACGGTCGCATATAAAGGCTGACGCAAGACGAGATTTCCTTCTTAAGCATATATGGGCTTATCCGATATTTGTGATAACGATCTACTCGGTCTCCTCTTTCTTTATTAATGCGAGCCTGCCCCGGGTGATAGTAAGCCTGATACTGGGGTTCTTCCCGTGGAAAGAGCTTATGACCAAGATATATTCCGGTAATTACAAGCACTTAAGGACTCAGCTTCTTATATTGCTTCAAGTCTTGACAACAAGTGTAAGCAGCGGTTATTCGATAGAAAAATCCCTTACACTTATAAGGCCGGTCATTGAACACTCATTCGGAAACAAGAGTGTTCTCATTAAGCCTCTTCTGACTCTGGAGAACAACATCAAGGTTCATATGAGTCTCGATAAAGCGCTGGATATCTTCTCGCGGGAGATAAACTTCCCGGAGACGATCCCCATCTTCCATGCACTCGCCATTTCTTCTGATATAGGGAATAACTCTCTTGCCATATTAAGGTCGAGCTGCCAGATGCTGTCAGAGATGAATGCGGTTCAAAATGAGATATCCGCTTCCAATGCCGGCAAAAACGCAGAAGCGGTTATGCTCTGTATTATGCCGTTCATGATAACGGCGGCTCTCGATAAGATGGGCGGAGGATATCTTGAGACCGCAAGAGACTCAAGGACCGGATCGATAATACTTATAGCGGCTTTCTGCACATCGGTTATCGCTTCTGCGTTGCTGTTCAGGTTCATGACACATTCGGAGAAGAAGAATAAGGAAACAGATGAACTATCTTACTCTGATAAGTCTGCCGGCAAAACAGTGCTTACCGACATTATGCAAAAAATCATGCCGACCGGATATATAACATCCAGACATGAACTGTTCAATGAGATCTCCGTCGATCCGAAGACCGAATATGAGAAGTATTTAAGAAAGCAACTGTTAATATGTTCGCTCGTTCTTATAATATCGGCCGTTGTGCTGACGGCAGCGGGTATCAAACTGCTGTTCGCGCCGCTTCTTACCATAACCGTAGCGGTTCTCGGAGCTTACGATGTACGTAAGAGCGCACAGCTTCGAAGAGAAGAACTCATGAAGGATATGCCTCTGTTTCTATGTTTGATAAACACTCTGCTTGAAGCGGGATTGCAATTACCCAAATCGATCGCGATCTGCTCATATGCATTTAAGGATAACAACGGTCTTTCTTCCGAGATACGTAATCTTAGGGCGATGATGCTAAGCGGAATGACCGCCTCGGACGCTGTGGAAAGACTATCGTTGCGGATACAGATACCGGAAGCGCAGTCTGCACTCTTGCTGGTTGCAAGATACGGAAGGCTCGGAACTTCGGAAGTACTGGGACTTCTGTCCCTTCAGGCTTCATCCTGCTGGAATCTGTGTCGCAATGCGGCCAGGAAGAAACAGGAAAGAGAAGCATTAGGTCTTCTCTTCCCCATGACACTGGACTTCGTTTCAGTGCTTCTGGTCGCGACTACACCGGCAATAATCTCATTAGGGTTATAACAAAAAAGGAGGAAAGGGATATGCGTGATATTAATGTCAGAAACAAACGCGGTATGGGAACGGTCGAGATCGTAATCATCATCGCAGTATTGGTGGCACTCGCCCTGGTATTCCGAGAAGGACTTACCAGGTATGCAGGCAACGTAATGCAATATGTATTCGATGAAGGCAGAGTAACCGGCGCGTTCGGCTGACATCAAAAATAAAATCAAGGATAATTCAAAGTCAAAACCATGGAAATCAGAAAAGGTCCCTACGGACATTATGCAGTTCAAAAGATCGAAGACATTAACTCTATAAACAACTATACCCGTGAGATTATTGAAGAAAACATTCCGGGTAATGTACTTCCGATGTATATAATACCGACAATACGCTCTTATGAAGTCTCATTCGAGTTCTCCGGCCTTTTCCCGCTTAAGGAATGTATTACAGATGATACTGAGAACATCAATAAGCTTCGCAAAGCGCTTGGGGACCTTTTCTTATTCATTGCAGAACTTCCGGATATGCTGTTATTCCCTTCATCGGTAATCCTTGATGAAAGATACATATTCACCGATCAGGATCACGAGAAGATGTATGTTTGTTTTGATCCGGTAATGAAACCGGCGGAAGAACTTAACATCCACTCACTTAAAAGGAGCGGGATAGAACGTTTTATCAATTCGCCTTCAGTGGCGTCTTTGCTCCTCCCCGGTGAATCAGACGGAATGATCTATGCGATAGAGCTTAATGACAAAGACATGTTTATCCGTGAAGCCAAGAGGCTGACCGAACCTATAAAAACAGAACAGAGCGGTTCTGTTCTATATAGTCTGCCTGAAATGAAACTTGTTATTCTGGCAAGTCTGCTGTCACTTATATTTATGCTCGTTAAACTCCCGTGGGTCTCGTTATTCTTCGTATCGGCGGAAATTCTGTTCGCTTACAAAACATACAGGAAGATCAAATGCACAAAAGAGGTAACTATACATACTGACGCAGACAGCGCCAAAAGGCAGATGCTCTTCGGAGATGAGAACGAAAAAGGCTCTTCGATAGATGCGGTCATACTTACGAGTCGTGATACCAGGACCGGTATCGAGGAAAAGAAAGCAATATATACAGATAAGGCCGTTATAGGGTCGGACAGATTCCTTTGCGACATATTCAATACAGATGAAGGGATCTCTCCTGTACACGCAAAGATAACAAGAAACGGCAGAACGTACTATGTCAGTGACCTGTCATCGGATAATTCTACTTTTCTCAACAACGTAAGATTGCTGCCGGGTAAAGATTATGAGATCAAGAGCGATCAAACCCTGATATGCGGTAAAAGAGAATACCGGATCGAGATCATGTGATCAGAATGTATCGGTCCAACCGTACTCCTTTACGAGGTCCGCTATCCTCTCCTTCTGATGAACAGTACCGTACTGCTCGATGAGATGACGTCTGGCGCGGGCTCTGTCTATTGCCTGCTCATATTCACCTACGAGGACTTCCCTCGCGGTACGATCTTCGATCTCACGTGCTTTCTTGATGCTTGCCATTGATTCGGAATAGGATCTGCAGATCCTTCTCGGATTTAAGTCATCAGGGAACTCGGCTGCATTACACAGGATCATTATCTTATCATCGGAGACTTCGCAGTAACCTTCGGATAAAGTGAAATACTTTGTCTCATTTCCCATAACAAAGTGAGATACACCGGGTCTTAATGCGACGATAAGAGGCGGATGTCCGGGCATGAACCCCAACTGTCCGTCTATGGTATTTATAACAACCGAAGAAACATCATTCTCGAAGAATTTCTTATACGGAGTGACTATTGACAGCCTGATAACATGTTCTTCTTTGCCTGCCATGGATATTACTTACCGTTATCGTCGTTATAGGCTTTAAGGACATCATCGAGATCGCCCTTCATGAAGAAGTACTGCTCGGGGATATGGTCCAAAGAACCTGATATGATCTCGCCAAACGCCTTGACTGTCTTATCTATCGGTACATACCTCGGAGCATAACCCGTAGAATCGGCAGTAACAAAGAAAGGCTGTGACAGATACTTCTGGATCTTTCTGGCTCTCGATACGGCAAGCCTGTCGTCTTCAGACAGTTCCTCCATTCCGAGAATGGCGATTATATCCTGAAGTTCCTTATATCTTTGGAGGATCTCCTGTACCATTCTTGCGACGTGATAGTGCTCGGCACCGACTACATCCTCGCTTAAGATCCTTGAAGAGGACTCGAGAGGATCGACCGCAGGATAGATACCGAGTTCTACTACGGATCTTGACAGAACGATATTAGCATCAAGATGAGAGAAAGTCGTTGCAGGAGCAGGGTCGGTTATATCATCGGCAGGAACATAAACGGCCTGAATGGACGTTATTGAACCGTTCTTGGTCGATGTTATCCTCTCCTGAAGTTCTCCTACTTCGTTTGCCAATGTAGGCTGATATCCTACTGCCGAAGGGATCCTTCCGAGAAGAGCGGAAACCTCGGATCCCGCCTGGACAAATCTGTAGATATTATCGATGAACAGAAGAACATCTTTTTTCTTTGTATCTCTTAAGTACTCGGCCATCGTAAGACCGGTAAGCGGAACTCTCATTCTCGCACCCGAAGGCTCGTTCATCTGACCGAAGACCATTATCGTCTTATCGAGAACGCCTGACTCCTTCATCTCACCCCACAGATCGTTACCTTCTCTGGAACGCTCTCCGACACCTGTGAAGACGGAATATCCGCCGTGCTCGGAAGCAATATTACGGATAAGCTCGAGGATAAGGACGGTCTTACCTACGCCGGCACCTCCGAAAAGACCTATCTTACCGCCTTTAGAGAAAGGAACAAGCAGATCGATGACCTTGATACCGGTCTCAAGTATCTGTGCAGTAGGGAACTGATCAGTATACGAAGGCGCCGCTTTATGGATCGGCATATATGCCTCGGCATCGACCGGTCCCCCGTTATCTATCGGGCGTCCGAGAACATCAAACAGTCTGCCGGTGATGTTCTCTCCGACGGGCACATTGAAAGGCGCTCCAGTGGATATAGCTTTAACGCCTCTCATAAGTCCTTCAGTAGCATTGAAAGAAACGCATCTTACGACACCTTTACCTCTTTGCTGAAGCACTTCGGCAAATACATCGTTATCGCTCTCCTTGCCGTCAGCCGACATTATTATCCTGACCCCGTCGTTAATCTTAGGGGTCTCTCCGAACTTAAATTCACAATCTATGACAGGTCCGATTATCTGTACTACTTTACCTTCTGCCATATATTCTCTCCTTCAGTTTACTTACAGGTTATTGACCTGGTTCGCTCCGTTGATTATCTCGGTAAGCTCGTTTGTTATCTTGGCTTGCCTTGCCCTGTTAAATTTGAGACGCAAGGTCTTCATCATGTCTTCGGCACTGTTGGTCGCATTATCCATCGCGGCAAATCTCGCCGTCTGCTCACAGGCATAAGCCTGCGTCATCGCTCCGTAGACCATGGCGTTAAGATACGAATCGATAAGGAAGCCGAATACTTCATTGACATCCGGATAATATGATATCTCTTTCTTGGAGCCGGAATCTTCGCCGGTTTTATAAAACTTACGAAGTGAATCTATCGATTTAAAATCGACCGGAGCAAGCCTTATAACGTTTACCTTCATGTTAAGGGCCGATTCGAGCTGAGTATATACAAGATAGACCAGATCGTAGTTCTCGATAAGAATCTTCTGCTTGATAACGGAAACAACGCCCTGTGCATGATAGTACTGAGGCTCCGCTATGGTGTACGAGAAAGACGGATCCACGTTATATCCCAGATGCATCAGTCTCTCTTTGGCGACCTTGCCGAATATGTACATCTTATATTCCGTGGTTATGCCTTTCGAAGAATTCTCGAGGATCTTCATCTGAATATGTTCTTCGCAGGCCTTGACCACATTATTGTGATAAGCACCCGCGAGTCCCTGATCGCCGCTTAAGACAAAGTAAGCGATCTTCCAAGTCTGTCCCGCCTCTTTCTGCTCCAATGTAAAGAAGGGATTATCGATGGCTTCCTTATTGAATCTTATATCGCTCATCGTATCCAGACAGTTGCTGACAAAAGGATAGATGTTATCAAGAAGCGCGATGGAACGGCGCTTCTTTGCAGCACTGACAAGCTGCATCGCACCGGTCATCTGTGCAATGCCCTGTACACTCTTTATTCTCTTCTTTACGTCGTTAAGAGTCTCCATCAGTCTTCTTCTTTGTACTCGGGATGATCGAGGATATAGTTATTCTTGAAATCCGCTTCAAATTCATCGATCAAAGCAGCCGTACTGTCCTCGAACTTACCCTCTGAACTGATCGCGAGAAGTATATCCTGCCTCGTGATCCTGATATGATCAATAAACTCGGAAAGGTACTCTCTTATGTCTTCTTTGGCAAGGAAATTCAGCTTATCCGTAGTTGCCAGATAGAGCATAACGACCTGAGTCTCCATGTCCAGAGGACAATACTGTTCCTGCTTAAGGACTTCGTTCAGGACAACACCGCGCTTCAGCTGAAGCTGAGTATTCTCATCAAGATCCGTTCCGAACTGCGCGAAAGAAGCCATCTCTCGAGCCTGCGCAAGGGCGATACGGACAGGACCTCCGACTTTCTTTGTCGCTTTGGTCTGCGCCGCACCACCTACACGGGATACGGAGAGGCCGACGTTAATGGCAGGTCGTTGACCCGAGAAGAACAGTTCGGGCGACAGATATATCTGACCGTCGGTAATGGAGATTACATTCGTCGGTATATAAGCGGAGATATCATCACCCAGTGTCTCAATAATGGGAAGAGCGGTCATCGAGCCGCCGCCCATCTCAGAAGACAGCTTGGATGCTCTCTCCAAAAGTCTCGAATGAAGATAGAATACGTCTCCGGGATAAGCTTCTCTTCCCGGCGGTCTTCTAAGGAGCAGGGATATCGCTCTGTAGGCCTGGGCATGTTTGCTTAAGTCATCGTAGATGATGAGAACGTCTTTTCCGGAATACATAAACTCTTCGCCCATCGCACATCCGGCAAAGGGCGCTATGTACTGAACGGCTGCAGAATCGGAAGCACCGGCGGCAACGATTATCGAATAATCGAGCGCTCCGTATTTCTCAAGAGTATTGACCGTATTTACGATCGTGCTCATCTTCTGACCGATCGCTACATAGATACAGATCGTATCCTTGCCTTTCTGGTTGATGATCGTATCAACGGCGATGGCCGTCTTACCGGTCTGACGGTCTCCTATGATCAGTTCTCTTTGTCCTCTTCCTATCGGGGTCATGGCATCGATGGCGGTTATACCTGTTGCCAGAGGCTTATTGACCGGAGATCTGTCGACGATGGAAGGCGCCTTGGCTTCGATCGGTCTTGTCTTCGTATATCTTATTATCCCCTTGCCGTCTATAGGCTGACCGAGAGGGTCGACTACTCGTCCGAGAAGACCGACTCCTACGGGAACGGAAACCGTTGTTCTCGTTCTCATGCAGACCGTGCCTTCAACTACGTCATCGGCACCTGACAGAAGAACAACACCGACGGCATTGCGCTCGAGGTTCAAAGCAAGACCGAAACCGCCTGTAGTAAACGTTACGAGTTCCGATAACATGCAGTGCTCGAGACCCGTGACCATCGCGACACCGTCGCTTACGGACTGAACGATACCGATCTCCTCAATATTGTCGACATTATCGAAAGCGGCTTCTATCCTCTCCTGAAGCGCCGCACCGGTAAGCTTGGCTATCTCGGCACTGTCAAAACTCGACGTCGGAGACTCTTCGAATTTATCTATCGCTTTCTTAATATCTGATTTTACTTTCTCCGGGGAGAAAGAGATATCATCATCAGAATCCTCAAGGTTTCTGGTGCGTTTTACAAAAGAACCCAGTCTCCGGAGCTGACCTTTGACGCTGTAATCGTAACGTGTTCCTCTGGCGAAAATGACAAAACCACCGATAAGCGACTCATCGACCTCGAACTGCATCTCATAATCTTCGATATTATTCTTCGCTGCAAAAGTATCCGCTATCTGAGAGATCTCCTTAGCGGTCATATCACCGGCGGCGACAACCTTGAGAATAACCGTCTTACTCGTCAAGATCGTCCACCTCTTCTCTGATTATTTCTTCAGTATGCTTGTCTGCGAGATCCTTGAGCTTATCGTGGTCAACAACATCTCCGATAACTCTTCCCGCAACCTCGACTGCCAGATCGGATATCTCATCCTTCATCTGCTCAATCGAGACCTTCTTCATACGGATAACTTCATTATGAGCTCTGTCGATGATCTCCTCGGCTTCCTTATTCGCTTTATTCTTAATGATCTGCGCCTGTTCTTCGGCATCGGCCCTGGCATCGGATAATATCTGCGAAGCCTCGGCTCTGGCATCGTCGATCGCCTGCTTGGAAACCTCCGCATTCGAAGCAGCCTCTTCCTTGGATTTCTCTGCCGCATCAACCTGGGAAGCGATCTGCTCTTCCCTGTTTTTAATGACTTTAAGTATGGGCTTAAACACAAACAGTTTGATGACGATAAAAGCGACCATTACGTTTACGATCGTACAGAGTATGGTCACCGCGTATCCGCCCATCTGGTCGGCAGAAAAGAGGCTCGTTTCCCCGGCCGCCTCTTCTGCCAGCATGAACATAGAATAATAATCAATCATTGCCAAATCTCCTGTCATTTAACAGTAAAGATCAAAAGGAGAGCTACAACGAGGGCGTAGATACACAACGACTCGATAAATACGATGGCAATAAGAAGCAATGTCTGGATCTTGCTGAAGATCTCAGGCTGTCTTGCGCCCGCATCGAAAGCGTGTGCTGCGGCATTTCCCATTCCGAGAGCCGCTCCCATTGCGCCGAGTCCGATCGCGAGACCCGCTGCCAGAACAGCAAGTGCACGAGGCTCGATAGCCGCAGAAGTCTCAAGCAAAACGCCGGCAAAGTTGATAAGATCCATAATAATTAACCTCCGTTATTCAGACTGCGGAAGCTTCCGCAGATTCTTTTGTTTTATTTTTCTTTTCCTTCTTGGGAGCATGCTTCTTCATCTCAAAATGCTCCCTTGCCGTCTCACAAGTCTCACCGATATAGTAAGTAGTAAGATAAGCAAATATAACAGCCTGTAAGATGCCGTCGGCAAGATCGAACCACAATCCGAGGATACCGGGAACGACCACGGGTATTACGATATGGATAAACTCCATAAATACAAACGCTCCGAATACGTTACCGAACAATCTCAATGCCAGAGAGCAGGGCTTGATGATCAGATCAAGGATCTTGAACGGCAACAGGAATGGCAGAGGCGAAGTAAGCGATGCCCAGAAACCCTTTATTCCGACAAATCTGATCGAAGCATATATAACATACGTGATCGCTATAAGAGCCATCGCGACCGGGAAACCGATATTCTTCGCTGGAGGCGCGATATTGAACACTGATATCACGTTACACGATGCGATCACGATAGCAAGAGTACCGACAAAAGGACAGATATGACGTGCCTCTTCACGCGTAAGTCCGAAGCTCTCGCCGACCGATACAAGCAGTCCTATCAGCATCTCTGCGAATGTCTGCTTGGTATCAGGCTTGATCTTAGGCCTTGCCGTCATTATCCCGAACAGGACAATGAATATGGCAACTGCTATCCATGTTACGATAACGGCATCGGTAATGAGAAGCCTTATATCGCCTATCATCAGATAGCTCTTGACCTGAAGTATAGCTTCATTGATCTTCTCTCCGATATCTCCGACGGAGAATTCCTCTTTGAGATGAGCGACAAATGAAGCCCAGAATTCTTGACCCCAACTCATTATAATTCTTCTCTTTTCTTAGTTTGTTCCGAAGATCCTGTCTCCGGCATCTCCGAGGCCCGGTACGATATATGAATGATCATTGAGTTTCTCATCCTTTGCCGCACAATAGATGTGCACGTCAGGATGATCCTTTGTTATCCTCTCAATACCTTCAGGAGCAGCGATCAGGCACATAAACTTGATATTGGTTATTCCGTGTTCCTTAAGATATCCGATAGCCGCAGAAGCCGAACCGCCGGTAGCGAGCATAGGATCGAGGAGGATAACGTCTCTCTCGTTTATGTCCTCCGGTAACTTACAATAATATGTATGAGGCTCGACAGTAACGGGATCTCTGTAAAGGCCTATATGCCCTACCTTAACGTTAGGAATGAGTTTTACCATTCCGTCTACCATACCGAGTCCGGCGCGGAGAATGGGAACGATAGCGGGAGATTTGCCCGCAAGCATCTTGGTCGATGCCGTTGCTACGGGAGTCTCGATTTCAACATTTCTTGTAGGCATGTCCCTTGTAACCTCATAAGCCATGAGCATGGCAATCTCGGATACAAGCTCACGGAATTCCTTGGTGCTCGTATTCTTATCTCTCAATAAAGAGATCTTATGCTGGATCAAAGGGTGCTCAAAAACAAAAACATTCTGTTCCATCCGAATACCTCAATCGTTTTATTATTACTTAAAATTCTCTTCTTCAGTCTGCTTCATCTGTCCGACGCGTTCAGCATGTCTTCCCCCTGCGAACTCCTCTTCAAAGAAACAGTCTATCATGGCAAAAGCTATCTCGGGACCTACGACTCTCGCACCGAAAGAAAGAACATTCGCATCATTATGCTGACGGCACATCCTTGCCATGTATTCGTTATTGCAAAGTGCGGCACGGATTCCCTTATGCTTATTGCAGACCATGGAGATACCGATACCCGTTCCGCAGATCGCGATACCTCTGTCCGCTTTACCGGACAGCACATCGGTTGCAACCTTGTTGCCTGCCTCTACGTATGAGAACCTCTCCGTAGCGGAAACAGCTCCGCCGTCGATAACATCGAAGCCCTTCTTGCGAAGGTATTCGATAACCTGCTGTCTCATGTCATAACCTGCATGATCTGAAGCGATAGATACTGTCATATGTCTCTCCTTATGTGCTTAAATTTCTTTTCTCCCGAAGCGTAATCGGCAACGATGTGTCCGTTACCGTATAACTTATATTTATAGGATACGAGGCCTTCAAGTCCGACCGGACCTCTGGCGTGAAGCTTACTCGTTGATATGCCGACCTCCGCACCGAAGCCGTATCTGAATCCGTCGGCGAATCTCGTTGAACAGTTAAGGAGCACGCTTCCGGAATCGACCTTGCTCATATAGTACTCAGATCTGTCGAAATTCTCGGTAATGATGGCATCCGTATGACCTGAACCGTATCTGTTGATGTGATCGATAGCCTCATCAACGCTTCTGACTATCTTAACCGATACTTCATAATCAAGATATTCGTGGTGCCAATCGGTTACTTCATCTTCCATATGCACCGTTACGCCTTTGTCTTCAAGAGCGTTCAAGATCTTGGGAAGAAGCGTATCCTTCAGGCTCTCGTGAACAAGGACAGTCTCCGTGGCATTGCAGACAGAAACATACTGAGTCTTCGCATCTACAACGATCTTAATTGCCTTGGTCTCATCTGCGAACTCATCGACATAGGTATGGCATACACCGTCGGCATGACCCATTACAGGGATCGTCGTGTTCTTCATTATATGCTGAACAAAGGCATTGGAACCTCTAGGGATGATAAGATCGATATAATCCGACAACCCGAGCATCGCATTTACTTCATCGCGGCTCGTAAGAAGGTTGATCCATCCTTCGGGTATTCCGCTGCTATAAGATGCATCTCTTATGATCTCATAAAGGACTCTGTTCGTCTCGGACGCTTCCCTTCCGCCTTTAAGGAAAACCGCATTTCCGCTCTTAAGACATAAGGTGGCGATCTGAACCAGTGCATCAGGCCTTGATTCGAAGATAACTCCGATAACGCCGATAGGGCATGTTACGCGGAAAAGCTCAAGATCATCATCCAAAGTGGTATGAAGCTTGATCTTACCTACCGGGTCCTCGAGTGACATAAGGCTTTGGATACCTGAAGTTACATCAGAAAGCTTATTCTCATCAAAACGGAGTCTTTTAAGTAATGGTCCGTCAAGTCCTTCACTCTCGGATCTTGCAAGATCCGCACTGTTAGCTTCAAATATACGCTCTTTATTGGAGATAAGAGCGAGGCGGACCGACTCAAGTGCGGCATTCTTCGTCTTATCATCAAGCAGAGCCGTAGCGAAGGAGGCCTGTTTGGAAATAATTGCTTTGTTTTCTAATTCAGACATAAGTCACCTCATAAACTCTGTAGATTATAACACTCATGTTACAGGTAATTAATCTTAAATCCGGAATATATTATATAAATTATTTTTGATTTATTAAAATGAAAACGCCCGAATTTTGATTATTTTCATTCGAAAAATGTTCATAATGTTCATAACTCTGTCGATAACCTCAAAACAGGCACTTCGAAAGTTTAAAATCCTCAAACTCAACAATTATGTGCCTTACGGGAAACATGACAAAATCGTTACCGAAATTTTGCAAACAGTTTACCGTCTCGCGAAGCGCCTGTTTACTTGCTTTTGAAGGCAAAAGAACACAAGTTCTCAAACGAAGTGTCCGCCACACAAATACAATGAAAAAACAAAAAAAGATATTGACACGATTATTTTTGACTTTAGTATAATTACACGTATGAAAATCATCCTGACATGTCTGTTCGGCCTTGAAAGTTCTGTGAGAGAAGACCTCCTTGCAGTCGGCTACGAACGCAGTAAAATAGCGGTTTCCGACGGTATGGCCGTGCTCGATGCGGACCCTGACACATGGGAATATGACGTTGCACGCGTTAATATGTGGAGCAGACGCGCAGAGCGCGTGCTGTTCGAGGTCGGATCTTTTAGGGCAGATGATTTTGCCGAGCTTTTCGACAGGACCGCCGCTCTTCCCTGGGACGACTTTATCCCGGAAGGATATGCTTTCATCATCAACGGGTATTCCAGAAAGTCCAAGTTATTCGGTATCAGCGCGTGTCAGAGCCTTATCAAGAAAGCGGTCGTAAAGTCTCTTTGCTTAAGCCGCGGACTGAAAGCAGACGGCATAATCGCCGAAGACGAGCGTAAAGGCACGGTTAAGATCAATTTCGGTATCGTCAACGATATCGTCTCGATAATGATAGATACGACAGGAGAAGGGCTTCATAAAAGAGGCTACCGTCCCTTAACACACGAGGCCCCGATAAGAGAGACGCTCGCTTCGGGAATGATAACGCTGGGAAGATACAGACCCTGGGGTTCGGAAGCACTTGCCGATCCGTTCTGCGGCTCGGGAACAATACTTATCGAAGCCGCGATGATGGCCTTAAATATCGCTCCCGGTAAGAACAGGCATTTCGCATATGAGACTCTCCCCTACATCGGCGAGTATGCTCACAGAAAGGCTTTGGAAGAGGCCTTAAGTCTTGAAGATCCCGAGAAGACGGACGACTGCTTCTTCTACGGCTCCGACATCGATCCCAAGGCAATTGAATCCTCCGTTCGTAATGCGAGATCCGCCGGCGTGGACGGACATATTAAGTTCGCTGTCGCGGACGCGGCCACAAGAACACCGTCGTCGTTTCAGAGCATCACAGGATTTTCCCGCACCATGGTAATAACCAATCCGCCTTACGGAGGACGTCTTCAGACTGTCGAAGAAGCTTACGAGATATATAAGATGATCTCTTCCCTGTATCTTACAAAGGAAGGCTTCTGCCGTCCAGGAATGAGGCTGTCGGTAATATCACCGGACGATTCATTCGAGAAAGCGACAGGTCACAAGGCCGATAAGCGTATCAAGCTCTATAACGGCAACATCAAGTGCCAGCTCAATAACTACTTCAAACTGAACAAGAATTAAGAATCAGATCTGTTCCTTATGTAATAGAACATAAACTGCTGTAAGATCCCGGCTTCATCAGGATAATCTTCCGCATTGAAGTGTCCGCCGTAGTATCTGTCCTCGATCCTCTTGATCCAGACATCGACGGGAAACCTTCCTACCCGGTGAAAGCCGAACAGCATGACACAGTTCGCGACCTTCGTTCCGACTCCGTACATAGAAGTGAGCACCTCATAAAGCTCGTCGTCATCAAGCTTTGACATCGCTTCGGGAACGAGCTTACCTTGCTCGAATTCTTCTATAGCAGACATAATGTAGGAAGTCCTGTAACCGGCACCTATATGATCGAGTTCCTCCGATGTTATCTTCGAAGCCTGCTCAACGGTCGGGAAAGCATGATACTCGTCCTTCAAAGGCTTAACGAAAGGCGATCCCAGCGTAGGTGCAGTTATCCTTGTACCGCATAATTCCGATAACCTGTCAACACAGGTCGTGATGGAAGGGATCGATCTTCTTTGGGAGATGATATAAGAGATGATTGTCTCGAACACCTCCTGCCTCAGGATTCTGATGCCGTACCCCGTATTGATCGAAGCCTGAAGAAAACTGTCGTTCTTATCCGCCTTTGATACGGCACGAAGATAATCAAACGACAGGTCAAAGTAATCACGCCAGATATCATCGAATTCATCATCCGAACAAGAGAATGCATATTCATCGTTGCCCAAAGACGCGATCTGAAGATATCTTCCCTTCGCGACAAGCTCCGTATGCGTATCGTCTATCGGATGGATACGGAAAGCCTGACCGCTTAGAGCGATCTTCAAAGGATCGAAGAATTCTATATGTTCCTTATGCATAATAGGTACTCTATCGCTTTTTGCCGTATAAAGCAAAGTTTATGTGATAAAATGATTCGCAGAAGTAAATAACATTTTCGAGAGGCAACACATGAAGCTTACAGATATCTACAAGCAGGACAAGACCATACTGTCATTCGAGATCTTCCCGCCCAAGGCCGACAGTGAGCTTAATAACATAGACGAGACACTCGAGACGCTTTGTGATCTTAAGCCGGATTATATATCGGTTACATTCGGTGCCGGCGGATCTTCAAACAACAATAAGACTATCGAGATATGCAGGAAGATCAAGGAGCAGTATCACACAGAGCCTGTCGCCCACCTCACCTGTCTTTCATACGATAAGAACGAGATCGACGAATTCTGCAAAGAGCTTCAGGCAGCAGGCATCGAGAACATCCTGGCATTAAGAGGAGATATCAACCCGAACGCACCGGCAAAGGGTGTATTCTCTCACGCGAGCGAGCTTATCGAGTACATAAAACCCAAGACGAACTTCTGCATCGCAGGCGCATGTTACCCCGAGAATCACACGGAGTCTCCCGATAGGGTTACCGAGATCCGTAATCTTAAGAAGAAAGTCGATGCGGGCGCGGAAGTGCTTCTATCTCAGTTATTCTTCGACAACAGGTATTTCTTCGATATGGTGGAAGCCGCAAGGATCGCAGGTATCGATGTACCGATCACTCCCGGCATAATGCCGTGTCTTACGGTCGCATCTATCAAGAGAATGGTATCCACCTGCGGGGCAACGCTTCCCGTCAATTTCCAAAGGATAGTTGACCGTTACGGCGATAATCCCGATGCATTCCTCGACGCGGGTCTCGCATACGCCATAAGCCAGATAATCGACCTTCTGACCACAGGCTGCGACGGTATCCACCTCTACACGATGAACCGTCCTTCGGCAGTTAAGAGGATATGCGAAGGCATCAGAAACATCATCTGAACCTGACCTGATAGTCCCGCCATATATGCAAAGTCAATATAGGGGGGTGTCTCAAAGTGAACATTCACTAAGGCACCCGACTGTTGCAGCAACAGTCAAAGCAGTCGATCTTCTTCAGCCTGACGAGTAGTGACTGAAATGTTGACCAACTCGTTCGATCAGTCACACTTTTGGTCACTGAGAGGGCTGTAGTGACTAAAACGTTGACCAACTCGTTCAATCAGTCACACTTTGTGTCACTGAGAGGGTATTGTAGTGCTTTGTAGCTGTTTTGAGCAGGAAACAATTTGTTTTTGAACTAAAGAGGTTGCCTCTCAGTGAACTTACATCACTTTTGAGACAACCCCTTTCGTTTTTATCTTTGTAACTGTGTATTACTGATCAGACGCAGGTATAACCGCCGTCAACAGCGATAGCCTGACCCGTAATATAGGAAGACTCCTCAGCGCCCAAGAAGATTGCTACGGAATTGAGCTCTCCCTCGTTACCGTATCTCTTCATAGGAACGGACTGGTTGGCAAAAGCCTGGAAGTAATCGGAGTTAAGTGTCTCTGTCGTAAGCTCCGTGTAGAAGTAACCGGGGCAGATCGTGTTAACGGTGATACCGCTTGTTGCAAGCTCTGCAGCGGCTCCTCTTGAGAAGTTGACAACAGCTCCCTTTGTTGTGTGATAAGCGATCGTAGGGATAGCAGTGTTTCCGACAAGACCATAGATGGAAGCGATATTGATAACTCTTCCGTATGTCTGCTTGCCGTCTGCCATAGCTTCCTTCATGAAGTTAACGAATGCCTGTGTTACCGTAAATACAGAGGTAAGATCAAGATTCAAAGTGAAGTCCCAGTCTTCTCTCTTATAATCTACAAGAGGCGTGCCTGTACCCTTCTCTCCGCCTGCGTCGTTGATGATAACTTCGCAGTGACCGAAGTGATCCTTAACAGCTTTAACCGCATTGGCGATAGATTCTGCATTTGTTACGTCACATGCTACCGGAAGTACATCAACGCCGTATTTCTCGGACCATTCCTTTGCACTTGCCTCGAGTCTCTCAACTCTTCTTGCAAGAAGAACGAGGTTAGCCTTCTGCTGGGCAAAGCCCTCAGCCATCTGCTTCCCCAAACCTGATGATGCACCTGTGATCGCAACTACTTTTCCTGTATAGTCGAACATATTCTCCTCCTCAATGAGATATTTTAATTAACCTCAAGATTATAGATTAAACAAACGTCAAAAGTGAAGTCGAGTTAGACTCAATTAACCGTTCGTTTACAAAAAAGCAGGTAATCGACTAACGTTTTTTGACTTTACATCAGAAGTAAAAATCAATTGCCCGGATTCAAAGGCTTATAGATAGAAGAATTCTCAAGTGCAAACACGCGTTCGGTCATCTGTCCGGGCTCGATCTTATCCGTTTCCTTCTCGAAGATATACATACGGCTGTCGATCATATCGATCTCGTGAAGCAGGAAGGCTTCAGGTGTCGCCGGAGTGGTTATCGCACCGTACTCCAAAGACCCGTGATGCGAGGCGATCATGTGCTTGATCTGACGCACCTGTTCGGGATCATAAGGTCCGTTCTTTGCTTCTTCATCAACCATATTCATTCCGATGACTGCATGACCGAAGAGCCTTCCGTCAACCGAATAATCAGCCGAGCCGAATTCATCCGTATTAAGTTCGGTAAGTTTGCCGATGTCGTGAAGAGCGGTTCCGCATATCAAGATCTCAAGATTTGTCTTGACATATATCTTATGTACGTAAGAAGCCATATACACCATCCTGAAAGTATGGTAAATAAGACCGCCTCTTATGTCGTGATGGATGCTGTGCGCTGCGGATGACTTGCAGAATGCTTCACGGTTCCTGTTCAATATCCTTATCGTGAGAGCCGCTATGCTGTAATCATCAGAAGGCACGTCGAAGGTATCATATGAGTATTCTCTGCCGGTCGATTTCTTGATGACCTCGATTATCTTCTTGTACATTACATCAATGTCATACGGAGGTGATTGTACGAACATCTCGACCTTGGCAGAAGGATCCGCACAAGGAACTACATTAGTAACGGTGTAATTCTTCTTGTCGTTATATAACTTGACATTAAATGTAAGATCCACGACCTTCCCTGTATCAACACCCGAAGCTTGAAGAGCCTGAACGGTCTTATCAAAGTAATTGGCGGATATCTTGTCGGTACCGTCTGATAAGACGAGATTAACAAAGGGCTTATCCGTCTTGGAAACCCTCTCGGTCATCTCCGTAACGAGAACCGTAAAATTATATGTGCTCCCTAACTCCGTGGTGTTGAATTTACCAAGATTCATACTTTACCTGCATTTCTGCCTTTCTCAAATGCCAGAAGGTTACCGGGTATCGTCTTGGGCTTTGACTTGAAAGCCTCCTCGATCGCGTCTTTCCACATCTTCTCATCGCTGCCGAAGAAGTTGGACAGCGCTCCCATCATTACTATGTTCGTAGCCTTGGCCGTACCGGTCTCAAGAGAAAGGCTGGTCGCATCGATCGGTATTATATCCGCATCGTCTCCGGCGGCTTCCTTCAGACTCTCTATAATTCCTTCGGGATACTTCATCTGTCCCATAAGAACCGGCAAAGACTTGATCTGCTGAGTGTTTACGATCATCGTGCCGCCCTTCTTAAGAAGCTTGCCCCATCTTATGGATTCGACTTCTTCAAAGGCAAGTACAAAATCCGCCGTGCCTACTTCTATTATCGGAGAATGAACCTCGGGAGCGATCTTAACGTAAGTTACCACGGAACCTCCTCTCTGGCTCATTCCGTGAACTTCGGAGACCTTAACATCGAGGCCTGCATTCATGGCAAGGATACCGAGAAGCTTACCGGCGATAAGCGTTCCCTGGCCTCCGACACCTGCAAGAACTATTGAAGCATTAATCTGATTATCCATTTATCATTCCTCCGCCTTAGAAAGTGCACCGAAACGGCACATATTTACGCACAGACCGCAGTTATTGCACGACTCGGCGTCAATAACGGGGAATCCCGAAGCATCGAGCGTAAGGGCAGGACACATGATCCTTGCACATGCACCGCACTTTCTGCACTTATCATAGTCAACAACAGCCTCGATGCCTTTCTTCGCTCTTCCTGTAGGGATAAGGGCGCACGGGCGTCTTGCGATTACAACGGAAACTACATCTCTTTCGAGTTCTTCCTTGATTACCTTCTCACAATCAAATGTATCAACGGGGTCAACTACTCTGATCGCTTCGGGACGGACACCAAGACTCTCGCACAGTTTCTCGAGAGAAACGGCAGGTGCCGCCTCAAGCCTGATATTCATGCCGGTCGAAGGGTTCTGCTGATGACCTGTCATTCCGGTTATCGAGTTATCGAGGATGATAAGCGTGATCGTGCTTCCGTTATAGACCGCATTCATAAGATTCGTAACGCCCGAATGCAGGAACGTCGAATCACCTATTACACCTACGGTCTTCCTGGAATCCTCATGATCGGTGGCTTTATCGAATCCGTGAGCCATACCGACTGAAGCGCCCATGCACACAACGGTATCGACGGCCTGCATCGGAGGAAGTGCTCCAAGCGTATAACATCCGATATCACCGGTAACATTTACCTTAAGTCTCTTCAATGCAAGGAACAGACCCTTGTGAGGGCATCCGGCGCAAAGGACAGGAGGACGGCCCGGGATCTCAGGAAGCTTTGACATGTCGAGAGCGGGGACAGGAAGAGGCTCATCGGTAAGCTTCTCCTTGATCATTCTCGTCGAGTACTCGCCGAGCAGCGTAAACAGCTCCTTGCCTTCGCACTTAACGCCCATCGCCTTGATCTCCGTCTCGAGGAACGGATCGAGTTCTTCTATCACTACAAGTCTGTCGACCTTTGAAGCGAAGTCCTTTATCGTCTTCTCGGAAAGCGGCCATACGAGGCCGAGCTTAAGGACGCTTGCCTCGGGAAGCGCATCCTTTACATACTGATAAGCCGCGCCGTCCGTGATGATACCGAGTGAGGTATCCCTTATCTCGATCTTATGAAGACCGACACCCTCGGGATCGGCATCGACGTCACTTATGATCTTCTTTGTTCTGTTCTCAACGACTACATGCTTGCCAATCGCGTAAGCCGGCATCATGACATACTTCGGAGGATTCTTCTCGTAATCCTTGATCGTTATAGGTTCGGGATCCTTTGTATCAACCACGGATCTCGAGTGGGAGACCCTGGTGTGAAGTCTTAAGATAACGGGAGTATCATACTTCTCGCTCATCTCGAAAGCATACTTCGTGAACGCTCTGCATTCTTCCGAATCGGAAGGCTCGAGCATCGGGACCTTGGAAGCCCTGGCATAGTTCCTCGAATCCTGCTCATTCTGTGATGAATGCATTCCGGGATCATCGGCAACGCAGAAAACAAGGCCGCCGTTCACTCCGGTATATGATGCGGTAAATAGAGGATCTGCACACACATTCATTCCTACGTGCTTCATGCAGGTCATGGCTCTGCCGCCTCTTACCGAACAGCCGATAGCCGCCTCCGCACCGCACTTCTCGTTCGGTGCCCATTCACAGGCTACTTCAGGATATTTGGCGATTTCCTCGGTTATCTCGGTACTCGGAGTTCCGGGATATGATGAGACGAATTTTACGCCCGCCTCATAGGCTCCTCTGGCAACTGCTTCGTTGCCCAACATGATCTTTTTCATGTGAATCTCCCTAAGTTTATTACGAACTTAGATTTTATCACATCTGGAGCAAAGTCTCCATTCCGTACTTATAAGGCTTCAGACCGAGATTTCTATAGAAGCGGATGGCGTCATCGTTTCCTTCCCACATATTAAGCGTCAGATTATAGCAGCCCTGATTCTTCGCATACTGCTTAACATATTCATAGAGCTGCCTGCCGATGCCCTCTCCCCTTCTGCCTTCATCCACGCAAAGATCATCTATGTACAAAGTCTTGATATCGGTGAGGATGTTATTGCCGGGATGCTGCTCGAGGACACAGAAAGCATAACCCTGAACGACGCCGTCATCATCTTCGTAAACAAAGACCGGACGAAGATCATCCTCGATAAGTGCCAGAATCTCCCTGTCATTATACTTACGGCAGTCTGCCTTAAAAAGGTCCGGGCGTATATCGTGGTGAACGGTAAGCACCTGTAAAAGAAGATCATCTATCCTCGGAATATCCTGTTCTTTGGCACGTCTTATTACAGACATTACACGCCTCTGTATCGGTAGATGTGGCGGCCTGCGGCAAGAGTCGAACGGACATATGAAGACACTTCGTTCGCCCATATGCCGTATCCCGTGTTGTTCATATGAACATATCCGTCGCTCGTATAGCCGGAATAGAGCTCGCCCGTGCCGTTCTTCAATGCCGTGTTGATATCGATATAATCAAGACTGTTCTCACTGCAGTACTGACTCATCAGACTATTCAATTCGTCTATCTTGTCATTCGTAAGTCCCGGAGTCTGATCGGAATTCACTCTCGGCGGAGTGGAGACGATAAACACACGGATCCCGGGGTTAGCGGAGATGATCCCGTTTATATAGTTGATATATCTGTCACGCACGACTGAAGCCTCGGTACCCACGAGATCGTTGGTTCCCATACAGATAAAGACTTTACGTACTCCCGCCAGAGCGAGAAGATCCGCCGCCTTCATCTCGACGCCTTCGTACTGGAGCATATATCCCGCCATGCTGTTCATATCCGTAAGGAACGAATAACTTACTCTTGCATATACGGATACATCACCGAGAAGGCCGCTTCCGTTAGCGGAAAAATACATAGGGAAGCCTGCAGTAACCGAATTGCCGACAAACGCCGCATCGGCAAAATAAGCCCTTACCGCATCGTCGCTTATCCCCGCCGTATTGACCGTGATCACATTACCGGGCATTAGACCTCTGTTCACGCACCATGTCGAGAACGCCTGTCTGTTAACAAAGTAATTAAACAGGAAATCGAGATTGATATTTCCGTTCATGGCATTGACGAGAGCATTGTTCTCGGCAGGCATGGGTTCCCTTCCCTCGAAAGCCTTATAGAATGTCGTTACGACTCTGCCGGGAGTCGAATTTCTCGCGACATTAATGTAATCACTGCTGAATATGATATCCGATGCTATCTGTCTGCACGTCGTACGAAGGTATAGAAGATCCGTAGCAAGTTCCCTTCTTCTGGCATCTGAAATACCGCTTCCGTTGGAAGAAAAATACCTGTACAGATTATTGATGAATCCCAAATGATTCTCCGTAACCTGAAGCTGAATATCCGGCGAGGCGGTGCTTCCTGAGTAAATACCCGCTCTGGCACAGTTATTGGCCCATTCGGAGGAATTGACGAATCCCATCATTACATCCCGTCTTCCGGCGCCTTGAGCCAACGCATTGGTCCATACTTCAAGTCCCGTCGGATCCGGATCACGGTCAAAGAACACGTGATACAGAGTGCTTACGTATGTAGCATCATCCGTGTTCCGATCGATGTACTCCTGACTGAACAGTATTCCCTCTGCAACCTGAGCACCATTCACCTGACCGTACAAAAGCTTGTTGGTCCAATCGAAAAAACCCGCCGAATCGGGATTGCGTCCCAAGGCATATCCGTATAAACGGTTTACAAACTCCCCGGCTCCGGGATTGACCGCAGCATTGACCTTCCCCGGAATGAATGGGATCTGCATCATTATTATAAGTGCGATAAACAAACTCGCTATTTTTGATAACTTCTTATACATGCGCATATAATAACACGCTTTTGCATATAATATGTATGAAAAATTAAGAAAAACGATACTTCATCCAATGAAAAAACCTCCGGAACCTGTCGGTTCCGAAGGTTTAAGTGGTGCGGCCGACGAGACTTGAACTCGTATGGGGTTAACCACACGCCCCTCAAACGTGCGCGTCTGCCAGTTCCGCCACGGCCGCATCTTGCTTTCGCAAGTGCAAAAAGATTATATGTATCAAAACAAACGTTGTCAAGCGCTTTTTTCAGAAGAAAAATGACCCCATACAAAACAGCGGTGCCGTCATCAATGTAAGCAGCAGACTTACTATAAGCGCCGCCTGACAAGTCTTCTTCCCCGTATACGAGAATCCCAGATACAAAGGGAAAAGACTTACATAGTACCTGTAGAAGCTGTCAGTCGGACAATCGAGAGCAGGATCTCTGATCGTCATCCCGAGAGCGATCATAAAAAGGATCGAATAGACAATACATACGATCGAGGGAACCGATATCTTTCCGATCCTTCTCATCCTGATGATCTCTCTTATTATAAGAACGATCACAAGGATCATAAACAGAAGCGACAATGCCTCATTGATCTTAAACAGTATGATCGTGTCCGGCATCCCGTCAAATCCGTATTCGTCGGTAAAGATGACTTTAAGAGAAATGAATACGGTACGGACGATATTCGAAGGGATCCTTATCCAATATGTGTACTGTGCGTCCATGAATATCTTCCAGTTCCCGAATCTGATCTGAAGGAACACGGGATAGATAAGACTTATGACCGACGCCGGAACATAACACATTATGATATCCGTCAAAGTCCTTTTCCTGCTCTGCTTTTCCTTTATAAACTTCAGGATATATCCCGTAAACACGGCAAAGAACAGCAATGAACCCGTATTTCTCGTCAACACGGATAGACCGATCGCTATCCCCTGCACCAAAGGAAGTCTTCCTTCGATAAACAGTCTGAAAGCGAATACGGTAAGGAAGAAATAGACGGATTCCGTATAAAGGACAGAAGTAAATACCGCCATCGGCGATACGGACAGGACCGCCAGGATCCATACAGTCTCGGAATTCTTTACTCTCATAAGGATCTTTTTAAGGTTATAGATTCCGGCTATGAATGCCGCCTGATTTATGATGATGAGCCCGACTTCACCCGTAAAGCGCATGATAAGAGGGATCATCGGGAAGAACACAGTCACGCCGTCAACATAGTAGCCTTCACGGGCTATGTCGCGATAATGAGCAGCATCAAAGAGACCGAGCACATCAGAATAAGAAGTCCCTGTCAAAAGGAGCACAACTATAAAAAGGATCTTAGATCCGATATAGCAAAGGAAAACATCCCTGTTATCTTTTATAAACGCTCTTATCTTATCCATATCAGCCAATTATAACATGAATAACAAAAGCGCCCCGCATTGAAGCGGAGCGCTTTATCGTCCTGGTGAGCCATGGGGGACTCGAAC
>DJYK01000008.1:25814-79617 GCA_002450095.1 Mageeibacillus sp. UBA6980
TCTATCCAGCTGAGCTAATGACCCACGTTTGACCAACAGATTGTATAACATTTTCTTTCTGTTGGCAAATCTTATTTTTCATCTTATGATTATAATTAAGGAAAAACAAGAGAGGTCACGTTATGTCAGTCAGAAATGGTACAAGCATAAGTCTTCTTCATCCCGGATCCGAAGCGGAGTATAAAACAATGAGCGATACGACTGTCCATGATCTCGGGATCGACAGCATCACTTCAAAGATAACCGATGACCCCAAACAACAGCAGATGATCATACGCGTGCTCTCGAAGATGTCTTCAGACGATAATGTCGCACGCTACAGACAGGAAGTATTCGATGATATATATAATCTCCCGGACATCCGTGAGAAGCTTCTCGATCTGATGAATCAGATAGATTATTTGAAAGACTACGGCACATGGAGAAAGAACGCCGAGGAAAAGCCCGGATTATGGGATCTTATGCACAGGCTCGATGAGCTTAAGACATACATAAAGTGTGTTGAAGACATACGCGAGTGCCTCGATGATCCGAGGATCAAGTCCCGGGGACTTAAGGATCTTCATGAGTATATGAACTCTCTTTATTCCGACGCCAAATTCGCGGAGATGAAGAAGGATATAGAATCTCTTAACACCGATGCTTCTTCGATCCAAAGCGTGACCATCGGTATCAACGTCAATTCCAGATTCGAAGTCGAGAGCCTCGGACTTGTATCCGTAAATGCCAAACCGTTCAAGAAGTCCGGCATCGTGAGCAATTTCGCCGATGCGATCGCATCAAAGGACAAGCTCAATAAAGACTCCGACTGGGACGGTGATCTCCACTTCGATCCCGCAGACTCTCCTGAGAAAGACAGTTTTATAGATAAACTCGACAAGACCGCGAACGCCATGGCCAAACAGTCCGTTCCTATGCTCGGGGCAGATGCGACGCTTGCAAAGATCCCCGACGGCGACGGATCGACGGGATCGACATTCTATCTGTCGAATGTCGCATCAAAGCTGATGTCTCATCTTGTAAAGAAGTTAAGGTCTTCCCTTTCCGCTTACTCCGATATATCGATAGTTACCATCTCGAAGCTGATACCGGAACTTATCTATTACATCAATTTCGCAGAATTCATCAAGAAGGCCCGTGACAAGGGAATGCACTTTTGCAAAGCGGAACCGGTCGATTCAAGCAGCGAAGTAAGGATGAACGCCAAAGGCTTCTATAACCTCAAGCTCGCATCTTCTCTCGACAGCTTTGATGAGGTTGTAGATAACGATCTTGTCTTTGACACAGATCACGTTATCTATCTTCTTACCGGAGCCAACAGAGGCGGCAAGACTACTCTTACGCAGGCAGCGGGACTTCTCTTCGCACTTGCTCAGGGCGGAATATACGTCCCGGCGGATGAGTTTAAGTTTATCCCCGTCGACATGATCTTTACCCACTTTCCCGCCGACGAGGACAAGACAATGGATCTCGGACGTCTCGGAGAGGAATGCGTAAGGTTTAAGGACATCTTTAACGAAGCAACTTCTTCGAGTCTTATACTTCTGAACGAGAGTTTCTCAACAACGTCATTCGAAGAAGGATACTATATCGCGGAAGATTCGGTCCGTGCTCTCAG
The DNA here is from genome assembly GCA_002450095.1 of Mageeibacillus sp. UBA6980. Classification (GTDB taxonomy): domain Bacteria; phylum Bacillota; class Clostridia; order Saccharofermentanales; family Saccharofermentanaceae; genus Saccharofermentans. Next base: position 27,433 of record DJYK01000008.1, read on the forward strand.
GGTCAGGAATATCAGGACCATCTACAATACACATATGCACAAGCTGGCGGAAAACGCGAAGACGCTCGGAGCCTCTTCGATAGTCATGGCAAGCGAAGACGGGACCAGATCTTACAAAGTTATCGAGAAAGCTCCGGAAGGATCTTCCTACGCACATGACATAGCGGTCAAGTACGGAGTAACTTACGACATGCTGACAAAGGATCAGGCAGGTACAGATGAGTAATACAGGCAAAAAAGTCGTAGTGGGAATGTCCGGCGGCGTTGACAGCGCCGTAACCGCTTACCTTCTTAAGGAACAGGGTTACGAAGTGATCGGTGTCACACTTCGCGTCTGGGACGCCGGGAACGGCGAAGACGGCAAATGTTGCGAGATAGACGATGCCAGAAGGACCGCCGAGATCTTAGGGATCCGATACCACCCCCATAACTGCACCTCGTTATTTACAAGATGCGTCATCAACCCTTTCGTTGATGCATATGCAAACGGGTTGACGCCGAATCCGTGTATCGAATGCAACCGCTATGTAAAGTGGGAGAAGCTCCTGGAACTCATGAACATATTCGAAGCGGACTATGTCGCAACAGGTCACTACGCTTATGTAGATAAGCTTTCTAACGGAAGATACACGGTCCGCACGGCAGACCATGCAGCCAAAGACCAGACTTATATGTTATACAAACTTACGCAGGATCAGCTTAAGCACACATTGATGCCTCTGGGAGGCTTAACGAAGGAAGAGGTTCGTAATATCGCGAAAGAAGCGGGGCTTCCCTGTGCAAATAAGGAAGATTCGCAGGACATCTGTTTTGTTGAATCCGGAAAGCACCCTCAGTTTATCGAGTCCCGCACGACAAAGGAACTCGCCGAAGGTAACTTCACGGATGAGGAAGGCAATATACTCGGAAGGCACAAAGGGATCCACCACTACACGGTAGGTCAGCGCAAGGGATTGGGAATAGCACTGGGCTTCCCCGCTTTTGTCCTCAAGATTTGCCCTGAGGACAACACCATTGTATTGGGACCTGAATTCTCGCTTACAAAAGACGAGATCATATGCCGTGACGTTAATCTTATGAGCATGGAAACTTTACCCGATTCTCCTTTACCCTGCTTTGTTAAGACACGTTACCATCAGCCCGTAAGACCGGCTTCCTTGGTAAGACTTGACGACGGAAAGGTAAAAGTCTTACCCGAAGCTTCGATAAAGGGCGTTTCCCCCGGTCAGTCATGCGTATTCTATGATAAGGACGGATATGTGATAGGCGGAGGAATAATCGACCGATCTTCGCTATAAACTTACGAACACCGATCCTGATCAGGCTGCTTTGCCGCTAAATACATATATCAATTAATCACGATGCTGTCCCCGTCAAGTCCTGCGAACATGATGTATCCTTCCGAAGGAAGCGGGATGATGCCGTTGGCATTTATCATATGAGTCGAATATACAACCTCGTGATACTTGTTATAGACGTAGATGACCGAATCCTCGGGGCAGTCAGCGGTGATGGTAGTTCCTGCCATATCATCGCCGATCACAAACCACTGTGCCTCGTCATCATGAAGTGCAATCTCCGTGACGCTGTTATCGAATACAGGCAGCTCATCAACGAAGCGGCAATTCATGCCCAATGTCAAAGCAAGCATTGTAACCGATGTTCCGTCTGACAGATCCTGTGAGATAAGCTCTGCATCTACAAGATCGCGATTCACACTGCTTGGTATCGTTGTAAAGGCAGAAGCTTCGGTCTCATCTACAATCTGCAAAGGTCTACTGTACCCCACCGCGAGTAAATAGACATATCCCGGAAGCTCATCCATCATATACACGCAACCAAATGGATTATCATAATATGCTGAAGAATATCTCTCGTTGCAGATCACCATTTCTCTGCCGCAGATCCCCTGCCATGACGCTGACGCCTCTTCACTTACCGGATTCGGATCGATGCGCTCAGCCGAATATTGATAATAGGTACTCGTACCAAGTCCCGTCACCTGCGTACTTGATTCCACGGCTATATACACATGACCGTCACGCTCTTCGAATCGGCCTGCGTAGTAGTCTACCGAAGGCACACCGCTCTCGTCCACACTTATAAAACTTCCGTCAGTTAAGAAGCGGTAATCGTCTGTTCGCTCGGCACCGAAGTCAAAATGCTGCACATGCATCATCTGATCATCAAAAGATATGTAAGCATACGACGGACCATAATAGGAACCGAAGACATAGAATCCTTCATATCCGAGATATTCTTCCGGGATCTCATCCGCGAACTCATATGTGCGATCCGCCTCGTGATCGATCGTTATTCCCTGCTCTTCGAGAACAACATCAAGCAGAGCCTGTGCAACCAATTCGTCGTAAGTGGAGTTGCCGCCCGAAGACAGGACTGCAACTGACACCTCCTGATCCGGTGCCACCAACAGATGTGCATGCTGATTCATAACATCTCCGCCCTTACCCAGGACCGTAACACCCGCCTGCTCATAGGCTAAGCTCTCGACGTAGTCCCAGCCGAGGCCGTTAGCATCCTCGTAGATGTCGGTACTCTCTCCTTCGTCATTCCATCTTGTCGCCATGGCCTCCTGCGATTCAGAAGACAGGAGAACATCATTACCCGTGAAGAAAGCACTTCCGAAGTTCGCCACATCCGAAGCAGTCGCCATGATTCCGCCTGAACCTATATCCATGCAGTAGTCGTAATCGTAAGGCACGTTACCTGTAAATGTGATCGGCGCGTTAAGCTCATTAGAAAAAAGCGTCAGCGGCGAACCTGTATGTGTCGCGCCGACAGGAGCTGCGATATTTTCCACGACATACTCTGTGTAATCCATTCCCGTCACGTTCTCGACAATGATCTCGAGAAGGTCAAAACCGTCATTACAGTATGCCGCATATTCACCGGGCTCGTGGATCAGGCGCTGTGCCGCGAGATTTTCCAAAAGAAACTGATCGTCGTAATTATCATCGTACAAAAAAACACTCCTCATCGTTGAACCCATGATACCGGAGGTGTGATCCATCAACATCCTGACCGTAATATCAGTGTACCTGTCGTCTGCCATCGTAAAGTCCGGAATATAAGTTGTGATCGGTTCATCAAGCTCCACAAGCCCCTGATCGACAAGCTGCATGACTGCTGCGGTTACATAGACTTTACTTACGGATCCCACGCAGTAGATCCTCTCATCTTCAGAAGGTTGCGAGGGTGAGGCATCACCTCTTCCCGCAGAATCCGCGGCAAGGCTTCCTCCCATCATACCAACCGCCAGAAGCGACGCTAATATACTCTTTGTAATTCTCTTCATATTATCCACCTCTTACTCTGTCATCAATTCATTTACGGATATCTTCCTGATCTTGCCTGCACCTATATAAGTCATTACAAACGTGAATACTATGAGCGCGAGATCAGTAAGGATCAGAACCGGAATACTCGTCTTGATATCCGCACCGAAAATCTGGAACCAGAACACCTTGTTGATAATTATCGACGCTGCGGACGCAAGGATAACGGACACCACCGTCACCGGCATGATACTTATCGCGATCTGTATCATGAGATCCTTCGAAGAGTAACCGAGGCTCTTCATGATACCCAAGTCCTTACGCCTCTTCTTTACGTTAGAGGAAGCGATTATACCGAGGATAACTGCAACAATCACACCTACCGCTACAGCTCCGACTCCTGTAAACAATCTCGTGATGTTCGATATCGGATCTAACTGTGACTTAACAAGATCGTGATAAGACTGCAGCTCCTTCATGACAAACTGTCTGCTGTTGCCGGTTATAAGCTGATCTCCCACACGCACCGCATAATCGACGCTCGTGACACCGTAAGTCGACATCAGAACTGCGATCTTCTCGGAAGCCGCTGCTTGTATCCTCTCTTCAAGTGTACCGCCTGCATTACCCCCTGACATAGCCGTGTCAACGCTCTGCCCATAGATTGAGATAAGCTTGTCCTCGAATTCTTCCCTGTTAACCCCATCCTCAAGATAGATCTCAACGCAGTCGGGAACAGCACTTCCGTTTGCTCTTTGGAAACCATCCAGCGTCATATAGAGATTCATCTGGTTGTTGCTCATGGCGCCGACGATGCCTGTAATGATATAGCTCGTCTTAACTCCCCGGTTATCGATCACGATCGAATCACCTACATTAAGACCATAAGTCCTGCTTCTTCTAAGTGAGATCATCACCTCATTATCGTGCTCGGGATATCGTCCTTCCATCGGAACGATATATTCCATATCAGTATACTCTTCATAAGAGAAGACCGTTCCTTCCTTTTGTCCGTCTACACGGAATGACAGACAGGTGTCAGTTACGCGCGTCATTCTTACCTCAGGCATCTCCTGGAGCTCTTCGCTTAATGCATACGGATCTACACCTTCGTTTATAGTCATTACATCGTCCGATATCTCCATACCCATGAGCTTTACAAGCCCGTCCGAGCCGTTAAAGAACATCACGAATGTGTACATGCAGAACAGCAACGTAGTTCCTGCAAGGAAGATGCAAAGGCCGACACCTGCACCCGTTCTTATATTCCTGATGCTGTCCTTGAAGCCAAGCCTTCTGTTAATGTTTTTACCGGTCTTCTCAAGAGGGAGCACATTGCGCTTGAAGTTATGCGTGCGTATTCCCCGGCGAAAAGCCACAACAGGAGGAAACTTCTTTACCATAGCGGCCTTGGTAAGGGCGAAGATAAGTATCAGTCCGATGACGCCGATAACTACCGGCAGCACCATATATACTTTCGCAGCAGATACCACTTCACGTCCGAGCATAACGCTTATGATATTGTTCATAAACGGAGTGGCAGCAAGTGCAATGATGCCTCCGATGACACCGCCGATACCGCTTGAGATCACATACTCGAACACATATGATAACGAGATCTCATTACCCTTATATCCCAGTGCCTCAAGAACACCGATCCTCTCCATCTGATCTTCGATGTCGGATCTGATCTTGTTCCTTACCATGAAGATTGATGGTACAAATGTAATCAGCGAGAGGGTGATACTCATGTAAAGGAAGAGATTAAGGAAGTTGGTCTCGTTTGTCTTCTCCTCTTCTTTTGTAAAACCGTATCCTTCAAAGCTTTCACCGGATTCATCCATGCAGCTTGTAAAATAATCTCTGTAATTGAAATCATCGTCAGAATTAAAGGCCAGGAAAACATATTCTTGAAATACAGGTGTCAGAAGTCTGTAGTCCTCATTCGAGATAATGATCTTAAACAGCATTCCGGATTCATTCGACAGTCCTGTATTATAGAAACCTGCCACCGTGAAAGGATACTGTCTTCCGCTCACTACGGGAATGAATTCATCGCCGATCTCGTATCTAAGATTGTATTTAAAGAAAGAAGGCAGGATAACCCAGTGATCCAGAGCTTCGATCTGCTCATCAGTCATTGATTCGATGATGTTGCCGTCATCGATCTTCTGATTCTCTGATTCTGTAATAAACGCAAGGTTATAAGCGATCTTCTCGCCGTCATGAAGAACGCCCGTCGAGAAGCCGTTTATCATATTTCCTCTTCTGACATCTTCAAAGCCGTAATCCTCTTCGAGTATCTCCCGATAAGAATCGCGATAATCATTCTCCGAGAAGCTGATAAAAGTATCAACGGAACCGCTTTTGGCGAAGCTTTCATCGAAGGCATTACTTACCTTGCTTAAATTGATAGCGAAGATGCCGAGCATCATCGTGGAGACCAGAGTAAGAAATACGATCGCCGCCGCTTCTTTCTTGTTCTTTCTTAAGTTAAAAAGTGAAAGTCTTAATATCTTCCCCATCTTTACCACCCCATATCCTCGAGGAAGGAAGTCAGATTATTTCTTCTTTCCTTTATGTCATCCTCACAAAAGTTCGGCATTCTGTAATCGCCTACTACGCCGCCGTCTCTTAAATAAAGGACGCGTGTACCGCGAAGTGCGGTCTTAAGATCATGTGTAACCATGACGATGCTCTGGCCGTTCTTATGAATGTCTGTGAAGATATCGAGGACATCGCGGCTTGATGCGGAGTTTAACTGACCTGTCGGCTCATCGGCGAAGAGGATCTTCGGATCATTTATGATTGCCCTTACGATGCCGACTCTCTGAGCCTCACCGCCTGAAAGCTGGCTCGGATACTTATTCCATACTTCCTCATTAAGCCCGACTTTCTTAAGAAGTTCTTTTGCCTTATTTACTAATTCAGGTGAGTTCTTCTGAACTATGAGGGCACCTGTTAATACGTTGTCCAGCACTGTCTGATTCTCAAGAAGATAGATGCTCTGGAATACGAATCCGCAGTTGCCGCGTCTGAAGACCGCAAGCTCATCGTTGCTTAGGTCTTGTATCTCGGTCCCATCGAAGATGACCTTGCCCATCGAAGGCTTATCCATACCGGACAACGCATAGAGCAGCGTCGATTTACCCGATCCCGATGAACCCATGATGACCGTGAAGTCACCCTCCCTTATCTCCATGTCGAGGTTCTTGATTACATGCTGCTGTACGCCACCGTTCGAGAATGATTTACATAATTTATCAGTTACTAAGATCGAATCCATACCTGACTCCTTTAACCATATTTTTGATTTTATGATTCAAGTATATGAATTTGTTCTATGAACATCTTTAAGAAAGGACTATCAAATTCTTATCAATTTCTTAACTGCGATTCACAAAACCATTCACAATAATCCCGTTTTTTATGAACAGGTTTGCGAATATAGGCCGATTTTCGCAAAATCATTCGCAAAATTTCTATTTTTTGTGAACGAGTTTGTGAATCATGAGAGCACATAATAAGATGTCAGAAGATTAATCGCCGATACAACCGAATTTCTCATCAATTCCGGCGACGGCATATGAGTCTTATCGCCATGCAAGACTACCATGTCCATACCGAAGGTGAAGCCGTTTAACAAATATTGAGCGAATTTGATTCCATTGCGGGTTACATAATCGATCTTCTCGGTCATTCCTTCACACTCTATAATCATGCAGCAATTAAACTCCGGAAGATAGACTACAAAGTCCGGTTCAACCTGAAAGTTCCCTAATGACAATCTCGGCTCATATTTATATTCAAGGCCCATACCGTCAAGGACTCCAGCCATCGCGACTTCAAATCTCGACCGCATCCAAAACTCTTTGTGATTATAAGGATGATTACCGTCATTATTGTCGGTCCTTGATTCCATACGGCAATATTCTTCGTACCCCAGAACCGGAGATATTTCTTTGATCCTCACCGACTGATAAGAACCGGCCACAGATTCGATCTTTCTTTTGATCTCCTTGAGTCTTTTGATCCTGAAAAATTCTTTCTCGGCATTCTCAAATCTTTGTGAAGTGGACTGGATCTCATGAAGCTTACCCTTACAAAAGTATTTGATGCAGTATTTATCCTTCCTTCGGTTTCTGTACATAACCGGTAAGGATTCAAGCTGTTTGTTTATATAGTTGAGCTTAATAGAAAGATATCTTCTGTCAAATTCCAATTCCATATTGACTATCCCCGATAATTCTTATTCCATTACGATTCTGCATGATAAAGACCCCGAATTCAACAGATTCGGGAAAAACGGGAATATATGGCCCGTTTGGAACAATAAAACACCGTAATCATTGGGTTACAAGACCACAGGTGGGACAAATCAACTCAATGGAATAAGAAGTCTTACGCAAAAGCCCGAAGGATCGGCATTCCCGGGGATCAGATCACCGTTCATCTTTGTCATCAGGACCTTGCCGATATACAGGCCGAGACCGTTACCGTCCTTGTATACGGTATTCGAATCCTTGCCTCTGTAGAATTTATTAGTTATCAGTTCGATCTCGTCTTCAGGGACACCCGGCCCGTAGTCCCTTAAAGTCATCTCAAGAAACTTACCGTTGACCTTATAATCAACATCGATCTTCGTATCAGCATATTTATAGGAATTGGAGATTATATTGCCTATAACCTGGCTTAAGCGCTTGCTGTCTATATTGATAAGAACATCGGGGATATCCGAACAGTTCGTGAGCTCCTTATCGTCGTAGCTTCGAACTATCGAATCTATTATTTCCGACTTCTCGTCGGTCAAGTTCACGGTAAACTCACCGAGTTCATTGAGTGCGGATTCGAACAGGTCACTTACGAGTTTGTCGATCTGATCGGCCTTGATGTATATGTTATTAAGCTTCTCGAGCATGGACGGGTCGGGCGAGTCACTCATCGAAGCCTTGGTCTCGAGAAGCTCCGTGGTAAGTTTGATGCCGGTGATCGGAGTTTTAAGGTCGTGGCTTAATGACGCGATCATCTCACGTTCTTTTTTCTGAAGACTGAGCTCTCTTTCCTTCGAGCTCAAAAGTTCTTCACGCATGATGTCGAAGCTCTCGCTAAAGTCTCCGAACAGGTTATTGCGATCCATCGGGAGCGGCTCGTCGAGCTGTCCGCGTGCGACCTTCTCGGCAAATCCTTTCATGCGACGGAACGGCATGAAGATATTATTCTCAACATATTTACCGAAGATCATCGCCGCGATAAACAGGATCAGTACCGCTATATATAAGATAACGACGATCCTGTTGCGAAGAGTCTCGATCCGGGACACGCCGTCATCGACAATGATCACGCTTCCGGCTATACGACCGTCCCTGACCACATACTGATAGGGGTAGTCCGAAGCTATCGCATCCGCGACGGTCAGATTCGAAGATCCGCCTTCAGAGTCGTAGATCGTGTTTCCGTCCGGGTCGTTTATGACAAAGTGCGATGAGATATCAGAAGAGTCAACATCAGCTCCCTCTTCCAATGTCTTCACTATGTCGTTAAGCTCGATGATCATGGAAGCATTTCTCTTACCCGCATCAGTTTTTACGGACATAAAGAAAAGTGCCGTGATGAGAAGCATACTTATAATTGCAACGGATAAAACGGTGCGGTAATAGTTCTTCATCTTATTCGAGAATGTAGCCGACGCCCCAGACCGTTTTTATGATCTTCGGATTCTTGGCATTCTCCTCCGTCTTCTCTCTTATATGCCTTATGTGAACGGCGATAGTGCCTTCGCCTATAAACTCATCATCCCATACATTCTTCAGAAGCTCGTCCTTCGTGACTACGCGACCTCTGTTCTGCACAAGATACAGGAGAAGTTTATACTCCATATCCTTGAGGCTAATAGTCTCGCCTCTGACCATAAGCTTATGTGTATTGGTATCAAGCGTGATCCCGTCGGAAAAGCTTAAGGATGAGCTTTGACTCGCAGGGGCGGCAGACGTATTCGAAGCCTGGGCCGCCTTCTCGTAACGCGCGATCACGTTCTTGACCTTAGCAAGCAGAATGCTTATTGTATACGGCTTCTTGATGTAGTCGTCACCGCCGATATTAAGCGCGATAAGAACGTCGTCATCGGATGATCTCGCACTTACGAATAGTATCGGCATGTCATAATTCTCGCGGATCTTTTTACAAAGGTCGAATCCGGACTTATCACCCAAATTAATATCGAGAAGCAAAAGCGACACCGTATTCTTCATAAGGAAATCAACGGCGTCCTCATAACTTGTTACAAAGGCCGTCTTAACATCGAACATATTAAAGTACTCCGCGGTGGACTCCGCGATTACTTTATCATCATCAATCATGAGAACTTTGTAATCCATATTAAGATTGTATCACTTAATCGGGATCGTGACTTCTGCTCTGTCAGCCATATTGAATGTCAGGCCGACTTAAGCGTTGTGGATTTAAGAAGCTTCTTCCGCTCGTACATCCTCTGATCTGCTCTTGTAAATATAGAATTGAAATCGAAGTCTCTTCCCGGTCTGAATACATCCATACCTGTTGATATTACGATCTTACCTGTCTGATTATTCTCTTCCATACGAAGATCAAAATTCTCGAGCAGTTCTTTCCTTTGTATGTAATCATCACCTTCAAGTATGACTACAAACTCATCTCCGCCTATGCGGTAAACGGGACTGTGCTGGAACTGCTTGCAGATAAGAACGGAGCCTTCAATGATATATTGATCTCCCTGCTCGTGACCCAATGTGTCATTTACCTTCTTGAGATCATTAACATCGAATACTATTACACCTAATTCCTTCAACTCCAAAGTGGTGATCCGCTGATCGATGAGGATCTTATCTTCCTGGAAAGCACGCTTGCTCTTAACTCCGGTCAGGGGATCTTTTAATGCGATCTGCTTTGCAGAACCGATCGCATTCTTCTGGTCCTGCTTCTCATCCTGAACTACGTATGTATGGATTATGCATGTGACTATAAGACATCCGACCGAATAGAACGGGATGTGGGGGAAGAATGCCTGCAATGCGATAAACACGGCCATGACGAGTCCTGATATTCCGATAGTCCAGTGGTGCGCCTTGACGCGTCCTTCACTGTTTGTCGCTATACGAAGAGTATACGATGAACTTAAAAGATGCAAAACAAGCTGCAGCATCAATGTTATAAAGCGGAAAGAGGTCGTGTGATAATGGCCTTGAGAGTCAAAGTGGAATACGATCGGCTTGAAAAGGTTGACTATCAATGCCACGATCTCGAATATAACTATACCCCAGCCGCCTATCGTTATTATTGAAACAAATCTGTTGTTACGATCGAGATATGCCACGACAAATTTTGTCCACATAAGGACTGTCCACACCATCGATACAAAGAACGACAAAGTCATTATATAAGCGATCGGGATAAAGCGGATATTACTGAAAACACCCCATGAGAGATCAAATACATAAAAGATCGCCAGACTGTACAAAAATATGCGGTAGCGCTCCATAGCCACCGACAAATCCAAAGATCTTCCGGGTTTAAGATATTCAAGATTGATTATACAATGCAGAATCAGTGCCAAAAGGCCTACGCTTGCATAGTACATATAATCACCGCCTCAAGAAACTGACAAAAAATCTTTAAGGTATCAACACGATGATTATACTACAAAATAATAAAGTAAATAAATATATGTCCTGAAAGAAGGACGCGCCTTCTTTCAGGACTATTAAGTCAGAAAACCAAGAAGCGAAGATTACTTGATATTCTCTCTCCATGTAGCAGGCTTAAACTCCTGAACCAGAGGGAGCAGGCGCTTATCTACATCGATCTTGAACACTGCATTGAAGTTATTTGTAGCGATCATCTGGCCTGCGAATCCGACGATAACAACAAGTTCCTTATCGTTGAAATACTTGCGAAGGTCCTCGAACAATTCATCCGATACGGCCGTAGGATCTTTAACGATAGCTTCCGCGAGCTTAGAGAGAAGTTCTTCCTTCTCATCGTAAACGAGATTGGCGGGATCGAGACCGAGGCCCTTTACATCACTTATGAAGAACAATGAGCACAGCTGGCATGAATTCGTTGTCGATATCTTATGAGCATAAAGGATGGCGTCCTTCTCACCGATCACCTCGACAAGTCTGTTCCACGATGTATACCAGGCCATATAGGCATCGTAAGTTGCCGCGTCATTGAGAAGACCTCTCTTCATGTTGGTAACGGCATTTCTTCCGGCGAGCTCATCATAGCGCTCCTTCTCTGCTCCCGTTACTTCGTTCTGTTCCAATAATTTGATCCTTGCCATTTTTATTATCTCCTTTTTTGTTTTTTATAGTGCAAGATTAAGAATCTCGATGATCTTTTGTGAATCAAGCGGTACATAGTGTCCTACCGTGCCGTTTGCCGTCGCCCTGTTTGCCATTACTTCAAAATCTTCATCCGTGATACCAAGCTGCGAGAGCCTTGTCCTGACACCGAGCTTACGGAAGAAATCTTCAAGTTTCTCCGACAGTATCAGTGCTCTGTCCTCTTCGCTGTAGTCATACGGATCGGCCCCGTACACTCTTGAAGCAAGGAGCGCAGGTCTCCACGGCTTGACCTTCGCCATATAGCGGACCCATGCGACCATGACCACTGCCATTCCTTCGCCGTGAGTGATGTTATACTGTGCGGAAAGCTCATGTTCGATTCTGTGGGAACCCCAGTCGGCAGTCCTTCCGGCATCGAGGAAATTGTTATGTGCCACGCTCGCAAGCCACTGAACTTCGGCTCTGGCATTGATGTTCGACGGATCTCTGATAAGCCTCTCGGCGTTTACGGTAAGCGCTCTAATCGCCCCTTCGATAAGATAGTCGGTAGTATCGGAGTTCTTCTCATCCGAGAAATACCTCTCAAGAAGATGTGCCAATACATCCGCTATTCCTACAGAAGTCTGATAGGAAGGAAGATTGACCGTGTACTTAGGATTCATGATCGCGAACTTCGGGATTATGCGGTCGTCTTCAAATCCTTTCTTCCACTGTCCGTATGAGAGGATCGCCGCATTGGATGTCTCCGATCCGCTCGATGCCGTCGTGGCGATAACGCCCACATTGATTACCTTCTCCGGTATCACTCCCTTGTCAAAGAAATCCCAGACATCACCTTCGTAAGGTATACCGAGCGCCACTGCCTTGGCTGTGTCGATGGATGATCCTCCTCCGACGGCGAGGACGAGATCGACCTTATCTTTCTTCCCCTGCTCTACAAGTTCTCTTACCAGTTCGATTGACGGATTCGGTACTACGTTCCCGTTTTCCGAGAATCTTATCCCGAGCGTCTCTACCGCATCCGTAATGACGTCATAAATACCGAGAGTCTTGATGAAATCCCCGCTGTATACGAGTAAAAGCGAAGTTGTCTTTAAGTCAGAAAGAAGGTTAACAAGTTTGCTCTCGCTTCCCTCGCCGAAAATGATCTTCGCGGGATTGTAGTACTCGAATCCGATCATTATATGTTCCCTCCACTTATCAGTTAAGAGGGACAACAGCGCCGTCATATGTGCTGTTGATATAATCTCTTACTTCCGGTCCCTGAAGAACCTCTACCAAAGCGGCAAGAACCGGGTCATCAGCCTTGTCGGGAGATGTGGCGATGATGTTTCCGTATGTCTGAGCGGCAAGACCGTCATTAGCTTCAACTGCCAGCGCCTCACTTACATGAAGGCCTCCTTCTATCGCGTAGTTACCGTTGATTACCGCTACATCAACATCGGGAAGTGCCGCGACGAGCTGTTCAGGTGCAAGTTCCTCAAACTGTATGTTCAAAGGGTTATCCGTAATGTCTTCTATTGTTGCATTGATTCCCGCATCATCGCTTAATGTGAGGATTCCCTCCTGTGCGAGAAGAAGCAACGCTCTTGCTTCGTTAGTTACGTTATTGGGAACTGCAACTACAGCGCCTTCGGGAAGCTCGCTAAGATCGGTAACTCTTCCCGCATAGATGCCGAACGGTTCATAGTGGATAGCACCGATGGATACAAGATCGGAACCGTTCTCGAGGTTAAACTGCTCGAGATAGGGCACATGCTGGAAATAGTTGGCATCGAGGCTTCCCTCTATAACTCCGGTATTCGGTGTGATCGAATCCTCGAGCTGTACGATCTCAAGTGTTATTCCCTGCTCTGCCAAGATCGGCTTGGCGACCTCGAGTATCTCCGCATGAGGAGTGATGTTTGCACCTACGGTAATGACCGTTGATCCTGCACTCGAAGCTTCACTTGCGTCTGTTGATCCGTTGCTGCATGCGGCAAATCCCGCTCCTATTGACAATGTAAGTGCAACTGCTGCTGCTTTTCTGATAATGTTCCTTTTCATTTTTTTAATCTCCTTGCTATGTGATATTTTCCTTGTGTAAGGCAATAAATATGCCCGGTGATCCTTGAACTCCCGGGCAAACGGTTTCTCAGTTGCTTGTTATCTTCAACATCGTTCTGTTGAAGGATACCGCTTCAGTCTATCCGCCCGGGAGTAAGGCATTCGACAACAGTACATTCGTGTCGATAGATTTGTGATCTCGATCTTCATTCCCGCCTCCTTGATTTTGATGGTGTAATGTTAATTCTATTCACCTACTATGTCAATAGGTTTATAATAGTTAAATCCGATAACCGGTTATAGGTGGTTTTAAGAAAAGCAATAAAGTATCATCTATGTATATTTACGGAGGAAGATCTTATGGAAAGACCTTACGATCAAAGTCCGCCCCGATTCGTTCTTAACGTTAGTCGGTAAGTTCTCCTCTTAAGATCCCGAGGCCGTGCGACAGAGGCGGCAGTATAAAGTCAAGGCACTCTTTAACGGCTTTGGGACTTCCGGGAAGATTGATTATAAGAGTCTTGTTCCTTATTACGGATACACCCCTCGACAGCATCGCGTTAGGCGTTATTCGAAGGCTCATTGCTCTTAAGGCTTCGCTTATACCGGGGGCATCCTTATGAGCAACCGCCCGGGTCGCTTCGGGCATGTGATCCCTCGGAGAGAATCCTGTTCCTCCCGTCGTAAATATCACGTCCGGAAGTTCTTCGTCGCACATCTTCTTTAACGCTTCGGCAAGAGTATCTTCATCATCGGGAAGCAGGACATACGACGTTATCTCATACCCCTTCTCAATGAGGATCTTCTCTATAAGCGGACCGCTCAGATCCTCCCTCTCGCCGCTGTAGGATCTGTCGCTTGCAGTTATTATCCCCGCACAGAAGGAAACGCAGGTAAACTCATCCCCTTTATTGATCACGCCTCCCTGAATGACCTTCGCGAAAACACCTTCGACCGGCATAATGCATTTACCGGTGATCTTAGATATCTCGCATCCGGTATGGCAGGTCTTCCCTATCTGCATTACCTCGAGGATACAGTTATTGCATCTGAACCTGGTCCCGACCTTATACTCTTTAAAGTCGAATCCTTCAACAAGAAGGTTCTCGCCGAACACGCCGGGCTCGATATCCACACGGCCGTTCACGCTGTTCCTGAACTCCATGAACCTTTCATAGGACAGAAGGCTCACCTGACGCTCGGATCCTGCATGGGCATCGCCTTCAAGCCCGTAGTTTCTGATAATGTTTACCGAAGGGACCTCCGTTTTTACTGTCCCTTTGTTCTCGCTCGTGCAGATAGCTATTACCTTTCCCATGTTAACCTCCTATACCGATCATATTGCTTCGGGTATCGTTCCTGTCGTTGAATCCGTGACACCTGTTCTTACCCTTTACGCCTTCGGTTATCGCTTCTTTTATCGTCTCATCTGATGCCCCGGATCTTAGAAGCGTCTTAAGATCTATGCTTTGATCCGAGGCCAGACACAACCTTAATCTTCCGTCACATGTAAGCCTTATCCTGTTGCAGCGGTCGCAGAACTTGTGAGATAACGGACTTATAAAACCTACCTTACCCTTAAAACCCTCATATGTCACATATTCCGCAGGTCCGCTTATTATCCCGGGGGCACAAGTTCCGGATCCGACACCGTAAATTGCCTTCAGTCTTTCCTTTACATCGTCATTTGACAATCCCTTATAAGCATTAGCACACCCGATCGGCATCAGTTCTATAAATCTTACCGCATCGACCTTTGTTCTTGCCATTTGCGCGAGATCTTCAAGATCGTCCTCGTTGATACCTTGGAGCGGAACGACGTTTATCTTAACGCTCATGCCTTTATCAAGGCACATATCTATCGACCGAAGGACTTTTCCCAGATCATCGGATCCGGTTATCATCTCATAAACATCCGCCCTTAATGTATCGAGACTGATATTGATGTCTCGAAGTCCCGCCTCGTAAAGATCATCTATATATTCCGGAAGAAAAACACCGTTTGTAGTCATTGCGATCATCGGATGAGAAGGAAGCGAAGCAACATCTCTGATAAGACCCAAGGCGTTCTTTCTTATAAGAGGTTCTCCTCCCGTAAATCGAACGCGCTTTACTCCCATATCGGTCATTAATGAAACCACGCGAAGAATCTCCTCAAGCGACAGTATATCCTCGTGAGATCTGAGCTTTACTCCATCGGGAGGCACACAGTATCTGCAGCGAAGATTACACTTATCCGTAAGAGATATCCTCAGGTATTCGATCTGTCTTTGGAACGCATCTGTAAGCATATTAACTACCTTGGAAAAAACATCAGTCTCGAAGGATCTGTCTTAAGATAAAGATCCTCAATATCCGCGTTCTTATCTGTTATATACGTTAAAACCGAATCGGATGTATTCACAGGGTTTCCCTTCTGTCTGAATAATATCACCCGGGAGAATGTATCATCTATGACACGGACGACTTCGGCCTCGAATACTCCGGGGGTTCCTTTCTCCTCCTTACCGGCACGGATAAAGTAATGCGCCCTGAAACCCGCATATCTGATATCCTCCGGTATTCGACCGGAAGGGATATTCAGCCTTATCCCCCAGTCTTCGGCAAATCCGTCCGATCTAAGTCTTGTTATATTCTTACAGCCGGTAAGCCTCGCCGCAGCGGCCGACAGAGGAGAATTAAAGAAATCCTCTTTGTCCTGTATCCCGGTAAGCTTACCTTTATCTATTACGCCGATACGGTTGCATAGTCTGAAGACCTCGTTCCTGTCATGTGATACGAGGATGGAAGGACCTTCGAAAGAATCCAATAAGTCCATGATCTCGCGTTCTATCAGCGTATGCATATAGTTATCGAGAGCGCTGAAAGGTTCGTCAAAAAGTATGACTTCGGGATCGGATGCGAGCATCCTGGCAAGTGCGGTCCTCTGACACTGTCCCCCGCTCATCTTATCGGGACGAAGATCCGCTGCGTTTTCTATGCCGAATCTTCTAAGAAGACCTCTCGTCCTTTCCTTGTCACGGCATATCAGATCGATGTTTTCAAAAGCCGTAAGATTCGGGAAAAGTGCATAATCCTGGAACAGGAGACCGATCTTACGCCTACGCGAAGGCACATTGATCTTCTTCGAAGAATCAAACAGCACTTTGTCCCCTAAGGTAATTATCCCCTCATCCGGCGTCTCGACACCTGCAATACATTTCAGCGTCATGGATTTACCGGATCCCGATGATCCGAGAAGTGCGAATCCGGCGGACGAGACCTCGAAAGAAGCCTCAAGCTCGTACTCTGAAAGCTTCTTTCTTATATCGACCTTAAGAAGTGTCATCTCCGTACCCTCCTTCCCGAGAGCGCATTCATGACGATAAGTATAACAAGTGAATAAACGATGATTATCGCGACCCACTTAAATGCGAGCTCACGATCGGAACTTTGCATCGCGGTGTATACGGCGACCGACATCGTCCTTGTCCTGCCGGGGATATTTCCCGCGACCATGAGCGTCGCACCGAATTCTCCGAGGCACCTCGCGAAAGAAAGGACAACAGATGCCGTGATCCCCGGAAGAGCCATCGGGATCATGACCTTCCTTAAGATCGTAAATTCCGATAAGCCGAGTGTACGGGCCGCATTGACAACATTCTCATCAATCTGCTCGAATGCGCCTCTCATACCTCTGTACATAACGGGGAACGATACAACAGCAGCCGCCACGGCAGCCCCCTGCCAGGTAAAGATCACCCTCATACCAAGAGAATCCAACACCTTACCTATAGGCGAATTTGAACCGAGACATATCAGCAGCAGGAATCCGACAACGGTAGGCGGCAGAACGAGAGGCAAAGACAGGACGGCGTCTATGACCGCCCTGCCTTTCCTCATTGATGTTACACCCCATGAAGCAAGAAGCCCGGTCACGAATACGATGACCGTCGCTGCAAGCGATATCTTTAGAGTGATCCAAAGCGGTGAATAATCCATTATGAGCCTGCCATTGCAAAACCGTATGCTTCGAAGATCGAAGCCGCTTCTTCGCTCTCAAGATAGGAAAGAAATTCCTCTGATTCGTCTGTAAGAGAGGAAGAACCGATTATTCCCGCAGGATAGACGACGGGATCATGTGTTCCGTCAGGCGCCTCGGCAACTACGGTAACTGAATCACTCGAATAAGCATCTGTCGCATACACGACGCCGCATGATACTTCACCCGATTCAACCCACTGAAGAACGGTCCTTACATCGCTTCCGAAGTTTGCTTTGGCGGATACTTCATCCCATATGCCGAGACTTGTAAATATCTGTTCGGCATACTTTCCGGCAGGAACCGATTCCGTCTCTCCCAGACCTATCATCATGACCTCATCCGAGGTTACGCCTTCAAATGAATCCAGAGCGATATCGCTTCCATCGGGAACGATAAGGACGACTCTGTTTATAAGAAGATTCCTGACGCTCGATTCGTTCATGAGCCCTTCCTCAATGAGCGCATCCATCTGCGTGCCCGAAGCGGATATGAAGACATCTGCTTGTGCCCCCTCTTCGATCTGAGCCTGAAGTGCACCGGAACCTGCGAATGAGAATACGAGATCGACACCCGGATGAGAGGTCTCATAAGAGCTCTCGATCTCTCCCATAACATCAGTCAGAGATGCAGCCGCGAGGACCGTTATGGTCTTCTCGGACTGCTCCGGCTCTGCCGAACATCCTATAACCGTTAATCCCATACAAACAGACAATAAAAGTGCTGCTGTTCTTTTCATTATTGATCACCTTTTCTTTCATACAGACCGGTCTTACCGCCGTCCTTCTTATCAAGACGGATATCCGAAATGACCATTGCTCTGTCTATTGCTTTACACATATCGTAAACCGTAAGAAGTGCTGTTGATACACCTGTCAGAGCCTCCATCTCTGCCCCGGTCTTACCCGTAAGACGAACCTCGCATACCGCTTTTACGGAAAGGTCCGACGAGTCGGGGATAAGATCTACGGAGACTTTCTCAAGCATAAGAAGATGACACAAAGGGATAAGATCGGGAGTCTTTTTTGCTGCCTGTATACCAGCGATCCTCGCGGTCGCGATAACATCGCCTTTGGGCATTTTATTCTCGGTAAGAAGATCAAAAGCCTCACGGCTCATAGTGATCCTTCCCGAGGCAACCGCGATCCTCGAAGTAACGTCTTTACCCGATACATCGACCATAACGGCCTCGCCTTTATCATTAAGATGACTGAATCCGCTCATTGTTATCCTCCTATGCTTTTCCGAATCCGCAGTTCGGGAAGTGACAGACCTCGCAGTTGAGGCAAAGGCCGCCTTCACCGTAACGTGATATATCTTCAGATGTAAGTCTCTCTCCTGCGAGGACTCTCGGCAGAACGAGATCGAATATGGTCCGCGACGCATACATTATGCATCCGGGAAGACCCAATACGGGAACCGTTCTTCCGTCTGTCTCAAGATAGGACAGAAGGAACATCGCTCCAGGAAGGACCGGGGCTCCGTAAGTTACGACAGATGCTCCTGTCTCCTTTATGGCACCCGGGGTCTTGTCGTCCGGATCGACGCTCATTCCCCCGCTTACGAGCACGACATCGCATTTATCCTCCGAGGCTAGAGAGAGGATCGCTTTTGTTATCCTCTCCTTATCATCGGGAAGGACGATCTGCTTTACGAATTCGCAAGAGTACTCATCCATCTTCGCCTTCAGGACCGGTCCGAACTTATCCTCGATAAGCCCCTTATAAACCTCGCTTCCGGTGGTCACGATCCCGTAACGCAACTTCTCTATGGGAAGGATATGAAGTATCTGTCCGTCACCGCAGACCGACTTCGCCTTCTCCATCTTGTCTTTAGAGATGATGAGCGGGATGATCCTGGTTCCGGCGAGCTTATCCCCTTTTCTGACGGGAGTATCCCCGTGAACGGTCGCGATCATCATCTCACCCATGGAATTGACGATGTTGAGTTTTTCCCTGTCTATCTTGAGAAGACCGTCGACCGATGCCCTGATCTCGATCTTTCCTTCAGAAGGCTCGCTCCTTAACATATTCGGATCGTCTCTCATGCAGATATCACAGAGGACCGATGCAGCCTCATTCTCGTGCATCATCTCATCGTTCATCTCCCACACAAAAAGATTATCCTTTCCCATAGAAAGAAGGACCGGTATATCTTCACTTGTCACGATATGCCCCTTGCGGAAAGCGGGTCCCTTTTCTTGTCCCGGGATAATGCGCGTCAGATCGTGGCACAGCACATGCCCGACTGCATCAGTAGTCTTTATAAGTTTCATGGTAAACCTTCTTACAGTTCGAAATGATTTTTTACGGCAGTATATATCCGGTCGATGTCATTTCTGTCATAAAGACCCGAACCCTCGGAAGCATTGACTGTCACCTTAAGGAAAACATCTGACAGCCCTTGCATAGGCTTATCTTCGTCCTCGATAAGTATCTTGGGATATGACGACCCCTTGAATCCTTCAAGTATTATGATATCGGGCCGATCTTCACCCTGCTTCATATACCTGATAAGATCCTCGGAAGAAGATTTCTGACCCGAACTTATAACATATCCGGAATCAGAAAAGACTGCTGTCCTTAAAGCACCGCTTGAAGCATATCTGTACGTATCGGTATCTTCCTTCTCTTCAATGCTGTCATGTCCGTCATGCTTGATGACACCGACGGAAAAGCCGTCCTTGATAAACTCATTTATAAGCTCGCATATGAGCCAGGTCTTGCCCGTGTCCTTAAATCCTGATACGGCAAAAACGACGGGAAGCTTAAGTTCCTTATACTCATCTTTGGTATTGATATTTCTTATAATCTTCCTGTCGAAGACTGTATGTTCAAGGCTTATATACTTTGTCCTTACGCTATCGAGGATGCCCCGCAGCTTATATTCTTTATTACGTATCAAACGCTCTATGACGGGCAGTATCCTCTTACTGTAGATCGCGAGGAGCGGATGTATCCTCTTCTCGTCAGTCAGCACATAACAGTCGTAATCGGACGATATGAATTCCGCCATGTAATCTGCGATCTGACCGTTAACAAAGGGCATATCGCAGGCGCAGATGAAGACATAATCAGAATCCGAGTTCAGCAATATCTGTCTTATACCCTCAATCGGACCTATATCCTCATTCTCGTCTGTTACTGTCTTAACTCCCGGGATATCGTATTCATCAGCAGAAGCGGCCGAGACGATTATCTTACGTCCGTCAAAAGAACCGATTATCCTCTCGATAAAAGTCTTAGATTCGAATTCGAGAAGCGCTTTATTCTTTCCCATACGGGAACTCTTACCGCCTGCGAGAATACCGACCGAATACTTCATGAGAAGACCTCCGGTATCCTGATAATATCGACTTCATCTCCGGCGTTTTTCTCGGAGCCTTTGGGAAAGTCGATATAACAGTTTGATCCTAAGAAGCTCGACATGACCGATGAGGCCTGATCGGGTGTATTTACCGTAACTTTGCCGGATCTGACATATGCCCTTACGAGTCTTCGTACATTCGAAGGCTTGCCGTATCTTGCGGTCAGTACCGCTGTCTCCCTTACGGGCTTAAATGCATCACACCCGGTCATCTCGGATATGACATGTCCCATATACAGATCAAAATTAGCGACTGCGGCATACGGGTTTCCCGACAGGCACATAAGAGCCTTGCCGTTATAATGTGCCCCGACAGTGGGAGAGCCGGGTTTGATATTGATCCCCGAGAACAGTTTAACCGCACCGATCCTGTCGAGAACGGACGGAATAAGGTCTTTCTTGCCTACGGAAACACCGCCCGTAGTGATTACCACGTCGGATACTTCAAAAGCCTTCCTGATGCTTTGAACTATAATATCCTCATCATCGGGAACAAGCATCGTATCAGCCGTAAATGCAGGCTTATCGAGCGCAGTCTTAAGAAGGACCGATATATTGTTATATATCTTCCCTTCGGTAAGGCTTTCTCCGGCATTAAGAAGTTCGGACCCGGTGGATATAACGGACACCCGAACTTTTCTTAAGACACTTACTTCGGGTATTCCGAGACTTCCGATCACGCCTGCTTCGGATCGTCTTATCAAAGTCCCCGCGGGAATGACAATACTTCCTTTCCTTATATCCTCACCGACCTTACAGATATTTACACAGGAAGGCTGAGATCTTAATATCTTTACTTCGTCTTCGCCGTAATCCGTATCTTCCTGTTTGATCACGGTATCAAAGCCTTCGGGGATGATCCCTCCCGTCATTATGCGCACGGCTGTACCCTTAAGATCAGATCTTTCCTTAACTTCAACCGGTACAGAATCTCCCGCATATATGGAGGCTATCACCTCAAGCGTAACAGGATCATCGAAAGAAGCGCCCGATATATCCTCGGATCTTACGGCATAGCCGTCCATCGCAGATTTAGAAAATGAGGGGACATCGATCTTCGAGATAATATCCTCCGCAAGTACTCTTCCCGACGATTCATAAGTAAACACAGTCTCCCTGTCGTCTATAACAGGAAGACCGTGTATTAATGCCTTGATCGCGTCCTCGACTTCTTTCATCTTATCCGATCTTGCTTATATTCACAGCGCAGACCTTATATTCGGGTATGCGTGCAAAATCATCGAGTGCCGCATTGGTCAATGTGTTTACGGGAGAATCCGGAAAATGGAAAGGCATCCATGTCTCACCCTGCGATACCTTACGTCCTACTCTCGCAGTCGCCTGTATCTTTCCCCTTCTGCTGATGACATTGATCCTCTCACCGTTACTTATGCCGAGCGCCTGTGCATCCTTGTAATTGATCTCGATGAAGCCCTCTCCCGCGATCATCTTAAGTCCTTCGGATCTCGAAGTCATAGCCGCGGCATTGTACTGATAAAGTATCCTTCCGGTAGTGAGGATAAACGGATACTCCTCATCCGGAAGCTCGTTAGAAGGCTTAAACTCGGCGGGATAGAACAACGCCTTTCCCCTTACGGGATGCCCGACATGCATTATAGGCGTACCCGATGAAGTCTTGTCCTTGCAAGGCCACTGCAAAGTCTCGCCGTTATCGAGCCTCTCGAAAGAAATGCCTGCAAAGCTCGGTGTAACCGATGCGATCTCATCCATGATCTCTGATGCCGTAAGCCTCGGCTGAGGATAGCCCATCGCATTCATAAGATCGATGATAATGTCGGTATCAAGCCTCATGTCGCCTTCAAGTTCAACGGCCTTTCTTATACGCTGAACTCTTCTTTCCGTATTTGTAAAAGTACCTTCCTTCTCGGCATAGCTGACTCCCGGCAGGATAACATCAGCATACTCTGCCGTCTTCGTCATGAACAGTTCCTGAATGACGAAGAAATCGAGGCTCGTAAGAGCTTTCCTGATATGTTCGGTATCAGGGTCGGTTACCAGCGGATCCTCACCGCAGATGTAAAGTCCCTTGATATCTCCCTTGATCGCAGCCGGGAAAACTTCCGTCGCTTTAAGTCCGGGTTTGGGATTGAGGGTAACGCCCCATGCCTTCTCGAACTTGGCACGGACTTCGTCGTTATCCACCTTCTGATAACCCGGGAAGTCTGTGGGCAGGGCACCCATATCACAAGCGCCCTGAACGTTATTCTGTCCTCTTAACGGGTTAACGCCGCATCCGGATCTTCCGAGCTTGCCCGTAAGGATCGCGAGATTCGACAGACTCATAACGCCTTCGGTTCCCGTCGAATGCTCGGTAACACCGAGACAGTAGATGATCGGAGCCTTATCGGCAGTCGCATACATGCGCGCCGCCTCGACTAGCATGTCGGGATCGATATGACAGATCTGACCGACCTTCTCGGGCGTGTAATCCTTAACAAGCTCCTTTATCTTCTCAAAGCCTTCGGTATTCTCTTCTATATACTTCTCATCGGCAAGTCCTTCTTTGATGATGATATGCATCATGCCGTTGGCAAAAGCGACATTGGTTCCCGGACGAAGCTTAAGATGGATGTCGGCGCTGCGTGACAGACCGATAGATCTCGGATCGACAACGATCAGTTTTGTTCCTTTCTTGACGGCCTGCCTTATCTGCATGCCTACAACAGGATGAGCTTCCTCGGGGTTGGAACCTACAAGGAGTATGAGATCGACATCGTGAGTGATATCTCCGATAGGATTGGTCATGGCGCCTGAACCGAGCGTTCTTGCAAGTCCGGCAACGGTCGCCGAATGGCAGACACGGGCGCAGTTATCCGTGTTGTTATTGCCGAAGCACGTCCTTACCATCTTCTGGACCATATAGATATCTTCGTTGGCGGATCTCGAACATGCGAATCCTGCCAAAGATTCGTCACCGTATTTCTCCTTGATCTCCATCAGACGCTTCGCCGTATATGAGACAGCCTCATCCCATGTGGCGGGCTCAAACTCTCCGGTCTCCCTGTTCTTGATAAGAGGCGTCCTGATCCTGTCAGGTGAGTCTACAAAATCAAAGCTTCCGCTTCTTCCTTTTACACACAGAAGTCCTCTGTTCGAAGGGCCGTCAAACGCTTCGGTATCGACTATCTTGTTATCCTTGACGATGAGATAGAACTGGCATCCCGTTGCACAATGAGGACATGTGGTAAGGACTTTCTTCGTCTCCCAGCCTCTGTACTTGCGCTTACGCTTTTCCGTCATTGCGCCGGTAGGACAAGCCTCTGCACAGTTACCGCAGGATTCGCACGAAGTGCTCTTCCAGTTCTCGCCGAACGGCGCTTCGACAGTCCTGAACAATCCGCTTCTCCCGCTTTGCAGGGTACCGTTGACGGCAGCCTGATTGCACGCCTTTATGCAGCGGTAACAGTGAATGCATTTACTTGGATCGTATGAAAGATAAGGGTTGCTGTCGAGCTTCGGGAGCTTATCCTCGATATGCCTTCTCGACCCCATGATCTTCGTATCCCTGATATCGTATTCGTTGCAAAGCTTCTGGAGTTTACACGTTCCGTTCCTCGAACAGTTCATGCAGTCGACCTTATGGTTCGAGAGTATAAGCTCGAGCATATGCTTGCGATAAGCCGTGATCTTGTCGGAATCTGTATGGATGACCATACCTTCCTTTACCTTGGTGCGGCAGGAAGCAAACATATTGCTGTTGCCTTCGATCTGAACCATGCACATACGGCATGAACCGATGTCACTTACATCCTTGAGATAACAGAGTGTCGGAATATCGATGTTGTTTCCTATACAGGCTTCAAGTATCGTCTTTCCTTCTTCGACACTGATGGTCTTGCCGTCTACAGTTATGTTTACCATGGAGCCCTGCCTCCTTCCATGCATCCGCAGCCGTAGTAGTCGCATCTTAAGCACCTTCCGGCTTCTCTCTCGGCCTCTTCGACCGTCATGGGAGTCTCGACATGGAGGAAATCATTACGCCTCTCGAAAGGATCCCTCTCCTCTATCTCTGCTCTTCCCGTAGGGATGCATTTATTCGGCATCGGATCCGGTGCCTTAGCCTCACAGAATATCTTATGGTGATATCCGAGGAATTCATCGATATTATGTGCTGCAACCTGACCAGCCGCGATGGCATTGATGGCGGTTGAAGGACCCGTGACGCAGTCACCGCCCGAGAAGAACTTCTCGCGTCCTTCGATCACGCAGGCGGTGTCAGCGAGTATCCTTCCTCTGTTCGTAGGAATGCCTGCTTCTTCGAACGCTTTTACATCACATCTTTGGCCGACGCCCATGATCAGATAATCACAGACGGCTCTGTAAGGATACTTAGTGGAATGCTCGGTCTTAACAAATCCGAACTCGTCGTATTCCCCTACGATCTCAGGCTGGAGCCATACCGCAGATATCCTTCCGGGATTGGCCTTATCGGCTTCAAGATGCAGGAAGCTCAGAAGTGTCGTAAACCGGATCCCCTCCTGCATTGCACTCTCGATCTCAGATTCGAGAGCGGTATAGTCGTCTCTTTTACGGGTAAATACATTAACGGTCTCCGCGCCGAGTCTGACCGCGGTGCGAGCAGCATCCATGGCTACATTTCCTCCGCCTATGAGCGCGACCTTCTTACCCTTGAGATCAGGAGCCTCCCCTCTTGCGACAGCCTGAAGGAAGTCTGCCGCGGGAACGACATTCTCGCTGTCGCCGTTATTGACGGGCATCCTGTTTCCGAGCTGCGCTCCGAGGCCCAGATATATGGCATCAAAACCGTTCTCGAGTTCTTCAACGCTGACATCTCTTCCGATCTTGGTATTGGTATGGACCTCGATATCACCGGCCTTAAGGATCGCATTTATATCCTCATCAAGCCGTGCCTTGGGAAGTCTGTATTCGGGGATACCGTAACGAAGCATTCCTCCGAGCTTCTCATGCTCATCGAACACCTCGACCTTATGTCCCATAAGTGCAAGGAAATAGGCGGCTGTGAGTCCGGAAGGACCGGCACCTACGACAGCTATCTTCTTGCCCGTCGATACATTGGGCTTCGGAGTAGCCACCTTATCGGCAGTAATGCTGTCGACTGCGAATTTCTTAAGTCCTCTTATATTGATCGGATGATCGATGATCGTCCTTCTGCACTTCTTCTCGCACGGATGCTCACAGACCATCGCACAGGCGGTCGGAAAGGGATTGCGGTCCCTGATCATATTGATGGCTCCGGCATAGTCGCCTTCCTTGATCAGCGCCACATATCCCGGAACATCTACATGTGCGGGACAGAGTGTGATACAGGGAACCGTCTGGTTTACGTTCTCGATACAGCGCTGATTCCTGATATGGCTCTCATATTCATCGGAGAAGTCCTTAAGACTGTCGAGAACAGTATTGGCCGCTACGACACCCACCGCACAGTCGGCAGTCTCAGAGATCATCTCACAGAGTGTCTTCAGTTCATCAAGATCCTCTATCTTCGCGTCTCCTTCGATTATCCTCTTAAGGTAACGCTCGGCCTCGACAAGTCCGTCGCGGCACGGAATACACTTACCGCAGGACTGGTTAATGGACATCTGAAGTATCGTGCGATACATAACGAGCGGGCACATTCCCGGCGGGTAGGATGTCATTCTTGATCTGAACTTATTAAGGGCAACATCCATACGGTCGTTCATGTTGCCTCTGGCAGTCAAACGTCTGGTCATTGAACCGTCTCCTGTCTCATCCCCGAGGGATGGAATTGATCATTTTATTTTAACATATAGGAGACGCAATTCTGTTTATTCATTAATAATTAATATTATGTTCTTCTCTTTCTCTTCGACAGGAAGATACCGAATTCCTGGATCAGCATGACCATTACAACAAGCAGTGCAACCGTCGTCCACAACACTTCCTTCTGGTAACGATAGTAACCGTACTGCAGTGCTATCGCGCCAAGACCGCCGCCTCCGATAACCCCTGCCATCGCGGAGTAACCCAATACCGTTGCGACATTGATCGCACCTCCCTGAAGAAGAGAAGGCATCGCCTCGGGGATTATGAAATGGATAATCGTGTATACAGGAGACGCTCCCATCGAAGAAGCGGCCTCGATAATTCCCGGATCCACCTCGTTCAAAGACGATTCCACCATTCTCGCAACTATGGGTATCGCTCCTATGGTGAGAGGAACGATGGCGGCGGCAGTCCCTATCGATTTGCCGACGATTAATCTTGTAAACGGGATCAGGAGAACCAGAAGGATCAGGAACGGCAGGGATCTTGTGATGTTGACGACCGCTCCCAGAATCATATTTACGGCATTATTCTGCATGAGCCTTCCCCTTGAAGTCGCATACAGTATCACGCCCAGAGGAAGTCCTATGATATAGGAAAACAATGATGCAAAAAGCGTCATCTCGAACGTCTCGAGTATGCCGGTCAGTATCGCTTCTTTAATATATTCACTCATCTCACCTTACCTCCGACACAAATAATCCGTTTCCGGTAAAGAAGTCGGTTATCGTCTTCTGTTCAGATTCATCCTTCGGCAGTTCGAGCACCATCTGTCCGTATCCGATGCCGCCGACACTTCTCGTATTCGCACTTAAGATATTCACCTTAAGCCCTGTCTGCTCCACAAGATTCGCGATAAACGGCTCGCTTGCCCTTGTCCCGTCAAAGACGATCCTTATAAGCCTGCTGTCAGGGTCGGACGGATCGAAAGGATTACTCGGGAACACAAGCTTCTTTGCCGCCTTTGACTTCGGAGCACTGAAGACCTCTTTTACATCGCCTATCTCTGCGAGGATACCGTCATCTATTATCGCCACACGGTCGCATATCTTCTCGACTACAGCCATCTCGTGAGTGATTATGACTATCGTAAGTTTTCTGTCCTGATTGATCTTTTTAAGAAGGTCGAGTATCTCTCCCGTTATCTTCGGATCGAGCGCACTCGTAGCCTCATCGCATAAGAGAACCTTGGGGTCTGCGGCCAGAGCTCTCGCTATCGCCACCCTTTGCTTCTGACCTCCCGACAGTCTCGCAGGATAGACGCTCTCCTTTTCCCGAAGACCTACTATCTCAAGCATCTGACGGGCCTTCTCGCGCCTCTTTCCGCGCGGGACGCCGGCTATCCTCAGAGGCTGTTCGACATTCTCGATGACTGTCCTCTGACTTACGAGATTGAAGCCCTGAAATATCATCGATATCGAGTGCCTTACTTCATGAAGTTCCCGGGCGGACAGAGCCATCAGATCCTTATCGTAGAACTTAACGCTTCCGTCGCTTACTTCCTCGAGACGGTTGAGAGTCCTTACAAGGGTCGATTTACCGGCACCGCTCATACCTATGATGCCGAATATCTCACCTTCCCTGATCTCAAGACTTACATCCTTAAGGGCAGTAAACTCCTTACCGTCGTTTCTGTATGTCTTATAGACGTTTTTTAACTCGAATACATTACTCATCAATCGTATAATCCTTTACTCAGATATCGGTCGCCTCTGTCCGGGAATACCGTTACGATGTTTCCTTCGTCGATCTCGTCCGAGAGTTTGATGGCAGCAGCCAAAGCCGCACCCGATGAAGAACCCGCGAGTATCCCCTCGCGCTTTGCAAGTTCCCTGCTCGCCGTAAAAGCATCGTCATCGCTGATCTTAATGACCTTATCAACGAGTGTTATGTCCATCGTATCTGCGATGAAATCATTTCCTATCCCCTCGATGTTATAGTCATGGTGCTCACCGCCTCCGATCGTGGAACCGTAGGGATCAGCAAGGACTCCCGTTATGCCGGGATCCTGCTCCTTCAGATACTTGACGACGCCGCTGAACGTTCCGCCGCTACCCGCGCCTGCGACAAAATAATCGATCTTACCGTCCATCTGTCTGTAGATCTCGGGACCGGTCGTCTCATAGTGCGCGAGAGGGTTCGCGGGATTTCTGAACTGTCTTAACGACACGGCTCCGGGTATGGTCTTTAAGATCTCCTCGGCAAGATTCTCTGCTCCGAGCATTCCGTCTTCCCTCGGCGTATGTATGAGTTCGGCTCCCAAAGCCTTCATGACCTTCTGCTTCTCTATCGAGAACTTCTCCGGCACAGTAAAGATGACCCTGAACCCCTGATTAAGAGCCGCTATCGCTATGCCTATGCCGGTATTGCCTGCCGTCGCATCAACGATCGTTCCGCCGGGTTTAAGGATACCCTTACGCACAGCGTCATCGATCATATAGACGCCGACACGATCCTTTACCGAACCCGCGGGATTCATAAGCTCGAGCTTAGCGTAGATATTGACCCCGGGTTTGATCCCCATATGGCTGATCTTAAGTATCGGGGTATTCCCGATCATCTGCCTTATATCTTCATAGACATTTTCCATAACGATCACCTTATCCTTTAGCTGAGTTCTTAATTGCCTGTTCAAGATCAAAAATGAGGTCATCGGCATCTTCTATGCCGACGGAGAATCTTATGAGTTCATCTACGATCCCGACTTCGGCCCTTATATCGGCGGGGATCGCAGCATGCGTCATGCTGGCAGGGTGGCATACCAGGGATTCAACGCCGCCGAGGCTCTCGGCCAATGTGATCAGCTTAAGGTTCTCAAAGAAGAGTCTGTAATCGTATCTGTCATCGAGAACAAAAGATATCATCGCTCCCGCGCCGTCTGCCTGCTTGCGCTGTATCTCGTATCCCGGGTCACTTCGAAGTCCCGGATAATAGACTTTGCTTACATATCCGCTTTCCTGAAGCCACCTCGCGATCTTTCCCGCATTCTCCACATGTCTGTCCATACGGACACCGAGTGTCTTGATCCCCCTTATGATAAGGAAACTGTCCCACGGAGCGAGAACGCCTCCGATAGCATTCTGCAGATAATAGAGCCTGTCCGCGAGAGCCTTGTCATTTACTACGACAAAGCCCGAGATAGTGTCGCTGTGACCTCCGAGATACTTTGTACCGCTGTGGATGACTATATCCGCACCGAGTGTCAGGGGACGCTGAAGATACGGCGTCAGAAAGGTGTTATCAACGATAGTAAGCTTGTTGTATCTCTTTGCTATCTTTGATACCTCTTCTATATCGGTTATCGTAAGAAGCGGGTTGGCCGGAGTCTCGATATAGATCGCTCTTACGTCTTCATCTATCGCATCTTCGACGGCCTTAAGATCTGAGGTATCGACTATCTTGTAAGTGATATTGAAGTTCTTGAATACATTGTCGAGGATACGGAATGTTCCGCCGTAGATGTTATCCGATACGATCAGCTTATCCCCGCTTTTGAAAAGCGAGAGCACCGTATTGATCGCAGCAAGACCTGAGGCGAATGCGAGTCCGTATTCACCCTTCTCGAGATCGGCGATAAGTTTCTCGAGAGCGGCTCTTGTGGGGTTGCCGGTCCTCGAATACTCCCAGCCTCTGTTCTTACCTATGCCGTCCTGCTTATATGTGGATGTCTGATATACGGGAACATTGACTGCACCCGTTGTCTCATCTCCGTCGATCCCTCCGTGTATAAGGATCGTATCAAGTTTAAGATCTTTTCTATTGCTCATTATATTTACCTCATTTCAGATTATTTAAATTTAAAGCCCGGTATTCGGGGCCGGGCTTGAAGACTTTTTTCATAAGTTGCGGTAACATCGGTCACCGTCATCTTCTTTTGTCTTGCCTTCATAGTCCGCAAGTGCCGCCTCTATCGCTTCCTGGGCGAGGACCGAACAGTGCATCTTGTAATCCGGGAGACCGTCAAGAGCCTCTGCAACAGCCTGATTCGTGAGTTTTCTTGCCTCCTCGACGGGCTTGCCCTTGATGAGCTCGGTCGCCATGGAACTTGATGCTATCGCACTTCCGCAACCGAATGTCTCGAACTTAACATCCTTGACGATATCGTCTTCTATCTTCAGGTACATCTTCATGATGTCTCCGCACTTCGCGTTTCCGACTTCACCTATACCGTTTGCATCCTCTATTACGCCGACGTTTCTCGGATTCCTGAAATGATCCATTACCTTTTCGCTGTATAATGCCATGTTGTTTCTCCTTATAAGATGAAGCTCGTCTTTCCTGCCTGAAGGTCACGCCATACAGGAGAGAAGCTCCTTAAATATTCAACTACTTCCTTGACTGAACGGATGATGTAATCAGCATCATCATTAGTGATGTCCTCACCTATCGAGAGTCTTAACGAACCGTGTGCGACATCGTGAACCCTGCCGATCGCGAGAAGAACGTGACTCGGATCCAGAGATCCTGATGTGCAGGCGCTTCCCGACGATGCGCATATCCCCTTGTCATCGAGGAGCAAAAGCAGCGACTCTCCCTCTATACCTTCAAAGCAGAAATTGATATTTCCCGGAAGTCTTCTGTTCCTGTCACCGTTGATATCCGAATGAGGTATCTCATATAGCCCGTTTATGATCCTGTCACGGATCGGTATAAGATGAGCACTGTTCTTATCTATATCCTTCACGGACTCCGAGAGCGCCTCGGCCATCGCGGCGATCCCGGGAACATTCTCGGTACCCGCTCTTCTGCCCTTCTCCTGCGCTCCTCCGTCTATGAGATTTCTTACATAGACACCTTTTCTTACATAGAGGAAACCCGTTCCCTTCGGGCCGTGGAATTTATGAGCGGACGCAGAGAGCATATCGACATTATCTTCCTTAACATCCACACGGATGTGACCTACGGCCTGAACGGCATCGGTATGGAAAACAACATTATGATCACGGCAGATCTTTCCGATCGCCTTTATATCCTGTATTGTCCCGATCTCGTTGTTGGCATACATAACGGTTACGAGAGCCGTATCTTCCCTGATGGCATTCTCCACTTCCTCCACACGGACAAGGCCGTCCTCGTGAACGTCGAGAAGCGTGATCTCGAACCCTTCCTTCTCAAGCCTGTTAAGTGTATGGAGGACTGCATGATGTTCGAACTTCGTTGAGATGATATGCTTCTTTCCCTTACGGGCGCCAAACTCGGCTGCACTTATGATCGCCTGATTGTCCGCTTCACTTCCTCCCGAAGTGAATATGATCTCGGATGGTTCTGCTCCTATCGCCGATGCCACCTTCGCTCTTGCATCTTCCAGCACTTCTTTGGCCTTCTGTCCGAAGCCGTACAGGCTCGACGGATTACCGTATGTCTCATTGATAAGGCCCGCCATTACTTCAACGGCAGAAGCACTCATTTTTGTAGTCGCTGCGTTATCTGCGTATATCATTTCCTACCTCGTGTCAAAATATTACGCTGTTATATTATGACTATTAACCTACTATGTCAATAGGTTGTTGTTGATTTACCTATCAACCATTAGGTATAATAGGTGTAAATAATAGGAGGAATAATAATGATCTCAACAAGAGGAAGATATGCATTAAGAGTAATGATAGATCTGGCGCAGAATGATAACGGAAGTTTTATTCCGCTCAAAGATATAGCCGAGAGGCAGCAGATATCCAAAAAGTATCTTGAGATAATAGTCAAAGATATGGTCTCGGGAGGTCTCGTTAAAGGAGCCAGCGGTAAAGGAGGCGGTTATAAGCTTACCAGAAAACCCGATAAATATACTGTCGGTGAGATAATCGAGCTTATGGAAGGATCCCTCTCACCTGTCGCATGTCTGGCAGATGATGATTATGACTGTCCCCGCGTAAAAGAATGCCTCACTCTTCCGATGTGGAAAGAATTCGACGAGCTCGTTCACGACTTCTTCTATAAAAGGAAACTCAGCGATCTTT
Organism: Mageeibacillus sp. UBA6980; assembly: GCA_002450095.1. Lineage (GTDB taxonomy): Bacteria > Bacillota > Clostridia > Saccharofermentanales > Saccharofermentanaceae > Saccharofermentans. The sequence goes on from DJYK01000008.1 coordinate 60,230, forward strand.
ACTGATCACTTATAATCATCTACATCGAATCTACGATCACGGAAATAGAAGTCACGGTCTTCTTCCGTGATCTTTCTTATTACGCGGCAGGGATTTCCGACTGCGATCGAATCATCCGGAAGGTCCTTTGTTACGACACTTCCCGCTCCTATAACGACATTATTGCCGATTGTAACGCCCGGCAGTATACAGGTATTACCGCCGATCCAGACATTGTCGCCTATCGTTATATCGATTCCGTATTCATAACCGCTGTTGCGGGAATCCGGATGGATCGGATGCCCTGCAGTATAGATCGCAACATTAGGCGCGATCTGAGCATTCTTGCCGATCCTGACCTTACCGACGTCAAGAATAACAAGATTATAGTTGGCGAAGAAATTCTCGCCTACTTCTATGTTATATCCGTAATCACAATGAAAAGGACTTTCGATATTAATACTATCACCGGTCTTACCGAGGATATTCTTGATCAGTTTATCCTTACCTTCGGTATCATCAGGCGACAGCGCATTATATTCATGTATCTTCATCTTACAGGCCATGTGCTCTTGAGGCAGGCCGTCCATCCAAGCCTTATAGGGAAGATTATTAAGCATTCTCTGTTTATGATTCATAAAGGCCTCCCGGGGTCTGTCCCCCTATCTGTATAAAAAAGAAGCACCACTACTGTGATGCTTCCTGATTACCTGGAGCGGGTGATGGGAATCGAACCCACGTGGTCAGCTTGGAAGGCTGAAGTTCTACCATTGAACTACACCCGCATAATGCTTGTGTCGCAAAACGCTTCGCTATTATACAACACAAGTTTTCAAATGTCCAACACTAATTAAACAGGTGAAGCGGAAAGGTATGTAGCCGAAATATAGAACCCGTCGCTTGTCTTATACCAATCGGAATCCGTGACTGCAACCACCTGAACCTGCTGATTGCGTGTAAGTGTTCCGACGATGTCATATTCTGTGGAAGGACCCTTTCTTACTCTTAAGAACTCGCCTTCGGATACATTCGCATACATAAGAGTGGGATCAACAGTTGTCTCACTCCATGTAACTGCAATATCGCTCGACGGCAGAGGTCCCGAATATACGGGGATCGTTGTGGTCGGAGTGGTCGTAGTCTCCACGGGAATAGGTGTAGGCGTTAATTCAACAAATGATGTTTCTGCGGGTTTGTCTTCCTGTTTACAAGCCGCAAAAGCCGCGATAACGGACATGGCGCAAAAAACTGAAACAATTCTCTTAATATCGCTCTTCTTCACGGTCAAAGCCTCCGATAAAAATCTAATCTAATTATATACTATTTTTCTTTTATACAAATAATTTTATTTTTCATTCGCGTTAAGCAGATAAAAAGCTTCATGGTCTTCCCACCTGCCGTTAATATGCATATAGGAGATCCTTCTTCCCTCATGCTTAAAACCGCATCTTTTGATAAGAGACAAAGATCGCTCGTTATTCGGAAGGATAAATGCTTCTATCCTGTGTATCTTCATAACATCCATGATCATACGGCAGCTCTCCGTCACCGCTTCGGTCATATAACCTTGAGATGTCTCATTCTCGTCCAGATGATATCCGATCGAACAGCTCATCATTCCGCCGTAAGCAAAGTTAAAGAACGATACCCTGCCGAGTATCTTCCCTGGTTCCCCCTTGCGCGTTATATAGAGAGGCACAAGACGGCCGTGGATATACTCGTTGGCATCGTATTTAAGGTATTCCTTCTGGACTCTTACGGTAAAGTAATCATCAGAATGCGTCTGCGACCACTTTCGGTGAAACTCCCTGTTGCGCTTAAGATAATCAGCCACTTTATCGGCACAGGAACGTTTAAGGACCGACAGTCTTAATCTGTCCGTCTCCATCGCAAACAGCTCATATGCCTTTAATCTGTCCTCTACCACATACATCAGTTATTCGAGACCCTTATAAAAATATCGACCAGGCAGAAAAACGCGAACAGACCGAACATTCCAAAAAGAATGTACCCGGCACCCATATAGTATACATTTTCTGGATCCACCCCGTATATCGCGACTCTGTTCTTAAACTGTTCCATCTTGTCGATCAGGGCAAAATAACCGATACCCGATGCGATTACGCCTATAATATCCGAGATTATAAACTGCCTTCGGAACGACATTATGAAATAAACCGCCAGAAAGACCAAGACCGTCACACCTCCGAACGATGTAAAGACAATCGAATAATAGGGGTCCTCCCCCGTTCCTGTCATAACACACGGAGTAAAGATCAATATACCGCAGCCAACCGCCAACACGTTAGTCAACAAACTTGAAACATCTTCCATCCCACAGACCTCAAAAACAAAATATACTTATAATTAGCCCAACAAGCCGGTAAAAATCAAGGAAACTGTTATATGATAACACTTCATAACACCAAACGGTATCGGATTGTTGAAATGCTTTTTTCTCTTTCTCAATTCTAGACAATATGTAATGACCCCCGATTTGCAGGCTGACTGCCAGAACGACTTGACTTTGAACGGCCTTACAAATATAATCGTAAAGCTGATCATACACATGGTGGGATTAGTTCAGCTGGTTAGAGCGCCAGTTTGTGGCACTGGAAGTCATGGGTTCGAATCCCATATCCCACCCCACTTATTTCTTAACCCTGTCACTGGGGTGTCGCCAAGGGGTAAGGCACGGGTCTTTGACTCCCGTATCGTAGGTTCAAATCCTGCCACCCCAGCCAATCAGAATTAAAACTCCCGGATATCCTCCGGGAGTTTTGTTTTACATAAGATCTATATGTTCGCCGTTAAGCTCGGAATCACCGCCGTAACTTATATATGCGAACCCGGTATTGGGATAATTATTAATCCTGAACTCACAATCGCCATCCACCATAATGTATAAAGTATAGAAGGCTCCCTCCAACTGTCCTTCGAACTTCGGATATGTATCATGATAAACGTTATTGATCAGTTCGATCACCGAGTCATCATCAAGATGCTCCGTGTTTACCATGATCCCGTCTACCCCATACTGCGTTCTTTCAAACAAAGCCTCATAATCGTCCCCATCCCTGTAATCTCCGAAATAGATACTCTCGATGCGCACACTGATGTGATACCCATCGGGAAGATCATAGACATCGTCAAGATATGCCTCGAATGCCTCCTTGTAATCCGGATTCATCTGAACAAAAACAGATGGTAAGGTATCGACAAATCCATCCGAAGAGATAACCTCATAATTGATGTGTTCAGGAAGAACCGGAGACGTTACGGTATAAGAACCGTCATCATAATCAAGAACTTTGATGTCGGCTTCATCCGCTACTTTCTCACCGTACTTATCCGTAAGATAATCCGTGATATCCGCACGTACTTCGCGAAGCCTCTTACTCTTTTTGATCTCAAAGGAGAAGCCGGCTATAAGGATCCCGGCAACGATGCAGGAGACCAAAGCAACGGTTATGATCTTAAGCCTCTTGTGCTTTCTTATATAAAGCACCCCGAAAAACAATTGATACACAAAACAAACAGGATAAACCGGAATAAAGCAAAGCCATAAAAAACAATTGGCAACCGCTTCAAATCCGTAGATATAAGGACCGCCGAACAGACCTGCCATGACCCCGCGTACCCCGTATTCGATCATGGCAATAAACGGAATGTAGCTTATGAAGAATATTACCGTACCGATAATACCGAACACCTTTTTAATTGTTGATCTATTGTCAGAAGCCATATATTATCACCTCGTTACCGTGATAATACAACAATTATTTTGATAGTCAAAGTATTTATGTCAAATTCCTTTAATTTGCCTCATTTTTCACAGTTTCCTTGATTTAATGGAAGTATTAACTTATAATTCAAAGGCTCAAAGAGCAAATGATCCATTAGCTCAGCCGGTAGAGCACTTGACTTTTAATCAAGGGGCCTGGGGTTCAAACCCCCAATGGATCACCAAAAGCATATAACACCCCTCTTGGTCGCGGATAGCACTGCCAAGAGGGGTTCTTTACTCAGAAGACGGATATATGCAGAAGTTCCGGATCCTATTCCGGATCATCCTCACAGATCATAGGCCAAACCACCATATCATATTCAACTTCACCCCACGAATCAGAATGCTCATCATAGCGTTGAGTGTAATCTTCGACACACTCGCCGCCGATTACGCTTACTTCGATCAATGCGTCATCAAACATAATGCGGGCATCCCCGTAATTGAAAGCAACACCGGTAATCTCATCACCTTTTGGCAAAGAAACCTCAAAGCTTATCGTCATAGCGTCGGCATCGACTTCAATCTCATTCGAATCTAACACAACGGGATCGTTACCCTCCGTATAAACCGTCAGACGATCACGGGAAGGTATCTGTTCTTCTCTAAAGTAATAACGTGTTCTGACCGGATATTCACCATCTGACGCATATTCCTCGTCAAACACCAAAGTTACGCGTTCGCCTTCGATAAAAGCGCCTTCAAAACCCAAAATATTATCGGGATCGCACTTGAAGATCTCATCACCGTATGCACTCGCATCGGAAGAAGACCCTGAACACCCCGATAAAACAACACCCAGAACCAGCACCGGCAATAACAGAACATCTTTCCTCATATAAGAAAACTCCTTTTCCCTATGCTCTTAAGACGGGATCTGTATCGCCTTGGTCACATATTATCTGTTATTTTCTACCAAAGTCGCCGAACCGTAAGCCTTCAGAGGGCGCCCGTTCTCATCGTATTCGGTGGTATATCTCACGTGAAAAGGAATACGGTCAGATGTCAAAGGTATAATCGCCTCCAACTCTCCTACTCCGTCTTCCAATTGCTTCATCCAATCCATATACAGATCGTAATAATCCATAGGGAAAAGGCCGCTGTCGAACACGGGCTGAGGATAATTCTCTATCAATTCAGGCAGTCCCAGATCTCTCATACATCTGAAGCAAGGTCTCATCCTATGAGTCGATATCTCGTACTCCCATGCATAAGTATTGTTCTGTTCGCTCGCGATCCTGAACTTCTTCTCGCTCTCCTCCAGGGCTTCATAACGCCTTCTGTCTGCAGTAATATTGCGGACCATTCCGTAGAACAGATATCTGTCATCTGCCTGTCCTATCATTCTTATATAACTTCTGATGAGGACTTTCTCTTCCCCGCATATCTTCGAACAGATATCACGCCGGTATTCGCATGTAACCTCGTCTTCTGTTCTGATCGCGAGATCGAGTGCATCTTTGAAAATGGCCTTACTGTCCTGATCCAATGAATCAAGAAGATCGATATCCAGCATTTCCTTGGCAGTCAGGTTCATGCCGATCTCTTTAATATACTTCTCATTGACCCTGACAAACTCTGCCTTACCGTCTTTGTAAGTAATGATAGCCGCGGGGCCGACCATGTTGTTAAAAAGCAGCGTCTCCATCGATTTAGGATCCCAGAACCTTCCGGATTTGATCGTATATGTCAGTTCGGAATCACTCGACAGAGGCTCATGATCGAGCACATTAAGCTTACTGATAAAATCAGGCTCATCCAACGGCTTGGAGTAATAATATCCCTGAATATAATTGCAGCCGATGCTCTTCATATATTCGGCCTGTTCCCTGGTCTCAACTCCCTCGGCAACCACCGGCGTATTGAGCCACTTGGTCATCTGAACTATGGAGCTTAATATCGCTCCGCCTCTGCCGCCGATATCGCCGCTTAGAAAATTCAGGTCGAGCTTGATCACATCGACATTAAGGTCTTTAAGTATATTCAAAGAAGAGTATCCGCTTCCGAAGTCATCCATCTCGACCTTATAACCCAATTCATGGAACTTAGCGAGAACATCCGTCATAAGCTCCATTCCGCCGATTGCAGATGTCTCGGTAATCTCAATGTGGATATACTTTACGGGGATATCGTATTCCTTTCTTATAGCTTCGACCTGCTCGACATAATCGTGATTATATACGTCATAACGGGACATATTAACGGAGATCGGAACGACCGGTACCCCTTCGTCGATACATTTTCTCAGAAACTTGCAGACATTCTCACAGACCACAAGATCCGCGCTGAACACCAGATCATTCTTCTCAAAGAACGGGATGAAATCCGCCGGCATCTGAAGACCGTACAAAGGATGCTTAAGACGCATCAGCGCCTCGGCTCCGATCATCCTTCCTGTAACGTGATTTACTTTGGGCTGGTAAACATTATAGATATAACCGTAATTAACGGCTTCATCAAAGAAAGCGATCACTTCCCGCTCGGTCATCTTTCTCTCAGCGTTAGTGTCAGACATAAGGGCACCCCACAATCGCGCTTTTTATCATTATACAGGAAGATGCTGCGTTAAACTGTTAAAACATTAAAAACCATTCCATGAATTAAACTTAACGCGTTCCGAGAACTTCTTCTTCCCGGGCGCGTGAAAATCATCGGCCGCTTTTCCCACGGGAAGGATACATACCACATCATATTCAGAAGGCACATTAAGGATGGAAGCGATCTTGTCGCATATCCTGTCTTCATCCGTTATGTGTCCCTCATACCAGCAGCTCTGATAGCCCAATTCGACAATGGCAAGGAGCATATTCTCTATTGCAGCGGAATAATCCTGAACAGCAAAACACCTGTCACGATAGGCATTTATCCTGCGTGAAAGCACAACTATAATAGCAGGTGCAGTCTGCGCTACCGGAGGATCGAGAACAGCCTTGATCTCATCAAGCGTTTCAGGATCGTCAATAATGATAAGATCCGTCGTCTGCTTATTGCATCCGGACGGAGCATCGATCCCGGCAGAAGCGATAGTCTTAAGGTCTTCCACGGGAACCTTCTCATCTCTAAACGCTCCCCTGTAACTGTGGCGAGTCGCGATAGCGGAGATCGCAGACTTGAGACTCATGACGTATATCTGACAGGGATTATCTTCGTCCCAGAGAGTCGGAAAGACCTCGAGTTCTTTGAAGCCGAGACTTTTGTAAAAATCGTTGGTCCTGTCGTAGTCCTCGTACATTCCGGGCTTTACGGTCTTGACCTGAATAAAAGAGTAACCTCTTTGAGACGCATAATCTTTTGCCGCCGCGAAAAGCCTTCTTCCTATCCCCTCCCGGTGATGATCCTTAAGAACACCCATAACGGCAATCTCTACTGTATCTTTGCCTGTTTCCTTAAGACACAGAAAACCGATCGCATCTGTCGAGGTCTTGTCCTCAAAATATGCAAACATCGGAAGGAATTCAGACCCGCTTATATAATCTTCCCTGCTCGTCTCAACTTCAAACCACTCGGTAAGTGCCTCGAGCACCTGTCTCGATATTCTCTTACGCTCATTTCCATCTTCGATAAACCTGATCATTTGGTACCTGCAAAATGTTGCTTTCCGTCGTTATCCGTATAGATGTATAAGATACACCCCGGTTCGGCATTTTTCATATCTTTATGTTCAAACATAAATACCGGAAGGTTTCCTTCTATATATTCTACGCCCATTCTCTCGATATAGACCAGTCCGTTGCCCGAATTCGGGATCAGTGTAAACCAGTCGAGCATGATAACGGTCTTGACCCTTGTCATCCTTCGTAGACGCCTCCGGAATATCCACTTAAAAAAGACAGGTGTAGCGATCCAAAGGCCGATCAGAAGAATGCACATCACAGCAAGGAACGTAAAGCCTTTAACTTCGTCCTTTATCTTAACGGCCGTGAATATCGTAAACAGACCTAGAAAGATAAACCACAGTATATCAAGGCATATCGTCACGATAACGATATTGGCGGTACCATAAGACTTATACTTTCTTACAAACTCACGCGATTCTTCTTCACCAAGATACCTGTACCCGTCCGTAAGCTTGTCCAGATCAGGAAAAGAACCGAGATCTATCGTTTTATCCATTTATACTACTGTGGCTCCCATATACCCTGTTGTCTGATACCGGTATCAGCGGCCTTTTGTGTGAGTATATCGAGCTCACCATCCGTGAGATTTACCTCTGCCGCCTCAAAAAGCTTCTTTGCATGCAAAGGTTTTGTAATGCCGACAATGGGTATCGCGCCCTTCCCTATAGCCCAAAGCACCGGTATCTGTGACTGATCTACATTATACTTCAAAGAAAGCTCTTTCATATCAGTCAAAAGTCCTTCTATCTTCTTAAACTTTGACTTCGGGAAAGCGAAGTTTCTCATCGAGAACGTCGGAAAATGGTTTTTCGCACTATACTTTCCGGAAAGAGCACCCTGCTCAAGCACCATATAAGCATAGTAGTCAATCCCGTTTGCTCTGCAGTGATCAATTATCGGCTGCTGATCGTTGCGAAGAAGGCTGAAGTGATTTTGAACGGCGCCCAACTTAAGTCCGTTGTCACCAAGCAGTTTCTCCGCCTTTTCGATGTGGGATAAAGATACGTTGGAGATACCCAAAGCCTTTATGCGGCCGTCCTTCATAAGAGGGATCGCTTCCATGATGTTTTCCTCAAGATTATTCGGAACGTGGATCCAGTAAAGATCCGCCGATGATCTTTGAAGACGCGACATGCTGTCTTCAAAGGATCTTACAAGAGAGCCGCTTTTATACTTTTTATCAGGCATAAATTTTGTAGAGATGAAGATATCATCGTGTCCTTTTATGAGATTCCCGAGAAGTGTCTCGCATGTTCCCATACCGTAAACAGCCGCCGTATCCCACTTAAGAAAGCCGAGATCAACAGCCTCGTTAAAAGACTCCTCCAAAACCTTCGGATCCTGCTTGTTGCCGAACACCATCGCAGAACCGTTATTTCCCGTTCCCCACGCCCATGTACCGATCATTATATTCATATACCGTTTTCCTCTTCTTTCAATGTATTTCTTATCCTCGAGAGCGACTCAGGCTTGATGCCGAGGTAAGTGGCGATGTATTTCTGCGGTACCCTGGAGCAAAGCGTGGGATACCTTTTTCTGAAGTTAAGATATCTTTCAGTGGCATTCTCCACCAGAAAACCGTTCTCCCTGTATACCTTATACCTCATACCGGATTCAAGAACGTCGATCCAGATCTTTTTAAGTCTCTTGTCACTCATAATGAGCTTCTTAAACCCGTCAACTTCAAACAGCATGACCGTAGATTCCTCGACAGCTTCCCACATCGCACAGATTTCCTTTAAGCCGATCAGACCCTCGTCCATACACGCGTTTCCTTCACAAGAGAAGAATCTCGTTACGTCATTGCCGTCCGGATCTACGTAGAAACTTCTTATAACGCCTGACACGACAATGCCTGCGTAAGACGAATCCTCTCCGATACGCTTTATTATCTGCCCCTTCGAATACACCTTAAACTGCGAGAATCCGACGACCCTTTCTATCGTACCTTCATCAACATCAAGTCCGACGTTTGCCGCGAGCTTTTTAAGCTCATCGATTATATAAGCTTTATCCATCTTAGTCCTCCTGACGTAACTATAACAAACCGAATGCTTCTTTGCATTGACCTATGTTAATCCGAAGACACTTGACAGCTAATTGCAATTAGCCTATACTCTGGCTAATCACAATTAGCCAGAGGTAATATGATGAACACCAAAGAGAAGATATTGGATGAGGCGCTGACGCTTTTCGCACAGAAAGGATATGCCAATGTTTATGTCGCAGACATAGCGGAACGCGTCGGCATAAAGGCACCTTCCCTTTACAAACACTACAAGAGCAAGCAGGCGATATTCGAAGCGATCATCGACAAAATGAACGAACAGTTTAAGGCACAGGCTATGGCCTTATCCATCAACGGTACGGATGCCGCCGCCGACTCTGATATCTATAAGAACCTGTCCGAAGATGAGCTTCTTAATATCGGTCGCGGTCTTTTCCTTTATTATCTGCACGACAGCTATCAGCAAAGATTCAGGAAGATGCTTACCATAGAGCAGTTCCACGACCCGAAGCTCGCGTCCATATATACAAAACTCTATGTGGATGACCCTCTGTCTTACCAGGAAATGCTGCTCGGAATGATATCAGCGTCAGGTCTTCTCCAAACGGATAACGTGAAGATCATGACGCTCCACTTCTACGCACCGATCTATTACCTGCTTACCATATGCGACAGAGATCCGACGCGCGAAGAAGAAGCACTTAAAACCTTAGACGAACACATAATCAGATTCAACAGATTATACGGGAGGACAAAGTAATGAAGATCACAGTTATAAACGGAACCGAGAAGCACGGTGTTACTTACAGACTGAAGGAGGCTTTCCTTGAAGAGTTCAAAGGCAAAGCCGATATCACCGAATTCTATCTTCCCAAAGACTGCCCGAACTTTTGCTGCGGCTGCACGACATGCTTTATGAAGGACGAGCATAAATGCAAGGATGCCGAATACACAGAACGCATAGAGAAAGCTTTGCTCGAAGCAGACCTTCTGCTCTTCACATCCCCCGCTTATGTATTTCACACAACGGGTGCGATGAAAACGATGCTCGACCATTTCGGCTACAGATGGATGCCTCACCGCCCGGCCCGTGAGATGTTCGGCAAAAGAGCCGTGATAATTACTCAGTGCCTCGGTGCAGGCGGCAGATCCACCGCCAAGGACATCAAAGACAGCCTCTCCTGGTGGGGCATCAGCTCAATCAAGTTGTTAAGCTTCGGTTTAAGAAGCGATATACTTTGGGAGAATATCCCTCAGAAAAATCGCGATTCTATGTTCAGATCGATAAAGAACTGTGCAAGAAAGGCTCTGTCAACGGATTATAGTAAGTCTGCACATACAGGTCTTCCGGCAAGATTCAAATTCCACATAATAAGGATGATGCAAAAAGGTATCGGCAAGACTAATCCTGACTCAGTTGACTATCTTTACTGGAAGAATAACGGCTGGCTGGACGATAAACGCCCCTGGAAGGATTGATCGCTTAACGAAGATAGAATCTGTCAAAATCTTCTCTGGTGATTATGCCGTAGTCGGAATAGGAGAAATCCCCCTCCTCAACGCGAATATCCTCATACCACGACAAAGTCCTGTCGATCTCAGGCGTATCGACACCCGCAAACACTCCGATCTGCTTGATGATCGCCAGACCATACGAGAAGTCAGCCGTAAAATATCTGGAATGAAGATCAGGGATAAGACCCGATCCCGTCTGAACAGACGGAGTAGTAAGTCCCTTAAATGCGTTTATGCTCGATATCTTAGCTGTCATCGCTTCCACGGTCGGGCTCTCATAATGAACGCGAAGCGACTTCGTAAACTCCATATGAAACTTCGGAAGAGCACGGCATATCTCCTGCACTTCTTCATCGCATTTGATCAGAAGTTCTGATGAATCATCATCCCACTGCTCATAGAACAGAGGAAGACTGTCATAAACGACTCCTTCCCTGTAGTCTTTAAAGATGCTTCTTAATCTGGTCGTATGAAGTATCGGATTTGACGGAGTCATAGTAAGGTTCAGATAATTCGGGATAGGCACACAGGGTTTATCGTATATCGAACCTATAAGGTCGCAGCATTCATTCACACGCGAGGAAGGCAGCGATGCAACGTGCAATTCTCCCCTGTATCCCATCGATCTTACGATCTGACCCTTCTTAACAAGGCGCGCTATTGCAGGAACTCTCTCGATCGCGAAGAACACATTGCCGCGCTCAATGCATTTACCAAAGGCACATTCGCTTCCGCCGTTACCCGGAACCACTCCGATAAGAGCATCGGGGCGTGCATATTCATATATAAGATCGGCTATGCCCTTCATCATCATTGAAGGCAGCGTGACCATGATAAGATCAGCCTCGGGAAAAGCCCGGGCCGGATCAGCGGTTGCAAATGAAATGTCACCCTCGAGCGTGACGACATCATTCTCATCAACTATCTGAAGGTGACGGCCAAAGACCTCCGGCTTAGAGGTGTAGGCAATAACATCATGACCTTTCACGGCGCTGTGCACCATGAACTGTGTTCCTATATTGCCCCCTCCTACTACCGTGATCTTCATATTACTGCTTATTCGACGCCGAAGTCTTTCTCTTACGGGCCTTTCTCTTGGTCGTGATGAAGGTCATCTCCTCATCACCTTCGTTGTAATCGATAACGATATCGGCTACATCCTTTAAACTGCCGTCTAAGGTCATATCGGAGAGCTTGTCTTCGATCTGCTTTCTGATCGCTTTCCTTAACGGTCTTGCTCCGTACTTAGGATCATACCCGAGCTTCGCAAGACGATCGGCTGCACGATCGGTAATACTTCCCGTAATACCCTTCTCATCGAGCACGGTGAAGACTTCCTTCATCATGATGTCGACGATATTCCTGATCTCCTCAGGCTTAAGTTCCTTGAAGATGATCGTCTCGTCGACACGATTCAGGAACTCGGGTCTGAAAGTCTCCTTCAAAGCAGAAGTGACGGTAGACTCAAGTGCTTCCTGCGTACCCGAGAAGAATCCGATCGTCGGAGCCTTGGCGGTATTACCCGCGTTACTCGTCATGATGATTATCGCATTCTCGAAGTTTACATGTACGCCGTGGCTGTCCGTGAGACGACCTTCGTCGAGCATCTGAAGCAGGATGTTAAACACATCGGCATGAGCCTTCTCGATCTCATCGAAAAGGATAACGCAATAAGGCTTATGACGAACCTGTTCTGTCAATTGACCGGAATCCTCGTGACCGACATATCCCGGAGGAGAGCCTATGAGCTTACTTACCGAATGAGGTTCCATGTATTCAGACATATCGATCCTGATAAGAGCTTCTTCCGTACCGAACATAACCTCAGTAAGAGCCTTAACAAGTTCCGTCTTACCTACACCGGTAGGACCTACGAAAATAAAGGACGCGGGTTTATGCTTCTTGGTAAATCCGGAACGGTTCCTTCTTACCGCTTGGGAAACGGCACTTACGGCCTGATCCTGGCCGACAACTCTCTCATGCAGTCTCTCTTCAAGATGTATGAGCTTCTCGGTCTCGGTCTCGGAAATGGACTTACAGGGAATACCTGTCCACATCTCGACTACCCTCGCGATATCTTCGATCGTGATCGGATCCGGCTTGATATCGTCCTTAAGACTGTCTACTTCCTGCTGAGCCTTATCTGCAGCCACACGGAGTTCGGCAACCTTCTCGTAGAACTGCTCTCTTTCCGACAGGGTAAGACTCTCCATCTTATCTACCATCGCAGAATACTCGCTGTTAGCCTTGGTAAGGGCTTCCTCTGCTTTCTTAAGCTTTACAAGTTTAACATTATCAAGATTTGCACGAGATCCGGCCTCATCAATAAGGTCGATCGCCTTATCGGGAAGATAACGGTCGGTTATGTAACGCTTGGACGCATGAACGGCAAACTTGATAACTTCGGGAGAGTACGTCACTTTATGATGATTCTCATAATAGTCCTTGATTCCCATAAGTATGTCGACCGCAACTTCTTCTGAGGGCTCATCGACAATGACTCTCTGGAATCTTCTCTCCAGAGCCGAATCCTTCTCTATCTTCTTATACTCGGCTGTAGTAGTGGAACCGATGATCCTAAGCTCACCTCTCGCGAGTGCAGGCTTTAAGATATTAGCCGCATTCGTGGATCCTTCTGAATCACCGGCACCCATTATCGTATGAAGCTCATCGATAACGAGAATGACATTCTCCTCCTTGATCGCTTCATTAATGACACCCTTGATACGGTTCTCGAACATACCTCTGAACTGCGTACCTGCAACCATGGCAGGCAGATCGAGTTGCCAGATCTGCATATCCTGAAGCTTCTCGGGAACGGTCCCGTCAATAATCTTATTAGCAAGTCCCTGTGCGATCGCTGTCTTACCGACACCCGGCTCGCCTATGAGAACAGGATTGTTCTTGGTCCTTCTGTTCAATATCTGAACGACACGATCGATCTCGGTATCTCTTCCCAAGATCCTGTCTATCTTCCCTTCCTTGGCACGTTCCGTAAGATTGGTTCCGAACTCATTAAGGAACTTAAGCCTTCTCTTGCCGTTCTTACCCGCACGGCCGGCTCTCCTGTCAGATCTTACGTCTTCGGACTCGTCATCTTTATCCTTATTATGTCCCGAGAACAGATTATCCATAAAACTGCTTATGGGATTGGGCGAACCGCCTTCGGAAGAGTTTCCGGGTCTGGTTCCGAAGGAATCTTCCGGAGGGATATCCGAATCGCCTCCGAAATCTGCGACACCTACATTATTCTGATCATCATCAATGAACCCATCGTCATCCGGGAAAGGGAGATCGTCATCCGAGCCGAACTCATCAAATCCGTCAAACTCCTCCCCTGTCAGAGCCTTAAGAAAATCCGCAGGGTTTGTTGCATTGCCGGTCTTACCGATAATACTCTCGACACGATCACTCATCTCGTCGATATTATCCGCATTGATACCTGCTGCCTGGAACATATCGCTTATACCGGCAAAACCCGATTCATAAGCACATTTCATACAGTAACCGTCATCAATACGTCTACCGTTCTCATAACGGCTCGTAAAGACGATAGCCTGCCTTTTTTTACATACTGAACATAATGGCATATCTTATTCCTTTATCTTTCTTCTTACTTTAGGTCCTGTCGATATCTCAAGAGCTTCCATCTCCAGAATATCAGCATCTATAAACGCCGACAGATCCGCGTATTGTCCGTTCTTCTTAGCCTTCATGAGCAACGGCTTGATAAACTGCCCCGTATAAGAGCCTTTAACTTCAGCCACCTGCTCAGGCGTTCCTTCTGCGATCACCTCACCGCCGTCGTCTCCGCTCTCGGGTCCCAGGTCGATGATATGATCTGCCGTCTTGATAACATCGAGATTATGCTCGATCACAAGAACGGTATTGTTATTCTCCGTAAGCCTCTCAAGAATGTCAACAAGCTTATGTACGTCCGCTACATGAAGACCCGTTGTCGGCTCATCGAGAACATAGAGAGTCTTTCCCGTTGACCTCTTTGACAGTTCGGCGGCGAGCTTGACCCTCTGAGCCTCTCCTCCCGACAATTCCGTCGACGGCTGACCTAACTTAATATACCCCAGTCCGACCTGTTTAAGCGTTCTTACTTTGCGGTAAATGTTAGGCACTGAGGAGAAGAAATCGCAGGCTTCATCCACTGTCATCTCGAGAACATCCGCTATGTTCTTACCCTTGTATTTGACTTCCAAAGTCTCTCTATTATACCTTCTGCCCTTACAAACGTCACATTTTACGTAAACATCTGCCAGAAAGTGCATCTCGATCTTATTAACACCGTCTCCGTTACAGGCCTCACATCGTCCGCCCTTAACATTGAAACTGAACCTGCCGTTCTTATAACCTCTCATCTTGGCATCAGGTGTATTGGCATAAAGATTCCTTATAAGATCGAATACACCGATATAAGTAGCGGGATTGCTTCGCGGCGTCCTGCCGATAGGAGACTGGTCGATCACTATCAGCTTATCCAACTGGCTGTAGCCTTTGACACTGTCACACTTGACCTTCTTCTTACGGGCACCGTTGAGTTCGTGAGCAAGAACCGGCACCAGAGTCGAATTGACAAGAGAAGACTTGCCCGAACCCGATACACCGGTGATACAGGTAAAAAGTCCCAAAGGTATATCAACATTGATCTTCTTCAGATTATTGACCGATGCACCCCTGATGCTCAGCACCCTCTTCGGATCGACAGGTCTCCTATTCGAAGGAACGGGGATGAATTTCCTGCCGCTCAAGTACTGTCCGGTTATGGATTCAGGCACCTTGGATATCTCATCAGCAGTACCCTGCGCTACAACCTGTCCGCCGAGGATTCCGGCCTTGGGCCCTATGTCTATGATGTGATCAGCCGCCCTCATGGTATCCTCATCATGCTCAACGACGATAACGGAATTACCGAGATCTCTTAACTTCTCGAGCGTATGCAGAAGTTTCTCGTTATCCCTCTGATGAAGACCGATCGACGGCTCATCGAGAATATAGAGAACGCCCTGGAGCCCGGAACCTATCTGCGTCGCAAGCCTTATACGCTGCGCTTCTCCTCCGGACAGAGTCATCGCAGGACGCGACAATGTCATATACTCGAGTCCGACATCCGAGAGGAACTGCAGTCTCGCCTTGATCTCCCTGAGGATCGGTGCCGCGATCGTGGAATTACGCTTATTAAAGGTCAGCTTGGATATGAACTTGAGCTCATCTTTAACGGAACGGCTCGTCAGCGAAGCGATGTTGACCTTATTGATATATATGGACAGGCTCTCCTTGCGAAGTCTCGCGCCTTTACATACAGGGCACTCATCGACGCTCATATACTGTTCGTAGTGCGCCTTGGCTTCCTCGCCGAAAGCCTCGTTATAGCGTCTCATTATACTCGGGACAAGGCCTTCCCATGCCGAATAATAATCACCGGTCCTCTTATAGACACTGTTCGAAGTATCTATCTTCATCTTCTCGCCGCCGTTACCGTACATGATGATGTCTCGTACCTTCTTAGACAGCTTGTTATACGGTGTATCAAGAGAGAAGTTGTATCTCTCCGACAACGCTACAATAAAACCTCTTCCCCAGCTCTTCACATCGTTGAAGTTCCAGCCTCCGGCGGTTATCGCACCTTCATTAAGCGACAGCTTCGGATCGTTTATGCAAAGATCCGGATCCACACTGATCAGGGAACCGATTCCCGAGCACTCGGGGCAGGCTCCGTAAGCATTATTGAACGAGAAACTTCTGGGTGACACCTCGCCGTAAGAGATACCGCAATCAGGACACGACAGATTCTGTGAGAAAAGCTCTTCGAAGATATCATATGACTTCTGCCCTGTCTTCTCATCCTCTCCCGTAAGGACCTGCGCTTCCACATTAAGAAGTCCGTCCGCTAACTTCAAAGCAGTCTCGCATGAATCATAAAGCCTCGTAAGATTGGATTCCCTTATGACCATTCTGTCTATAACGACTTCGATGTTATGTTTCTGGTTCTTATCGAGCTTAAGCCCTTCAAGTTCTTCTCCGAGATCATACATAGAACCGTCGATCCTGGCACGAACATAACCGGATTTACGATAATCTTCCAGAAGCTTGCTGTATTCGCCCTTCTTGCCTCTGATCGTAGGCGCCATGATTATTATCCTGGTCCCTTCCGGATAAGACCTTAACTTATCCGCTATCTGATCGATCGTCATCGAAGTGATAGGCTTACCGCACTTCCAGCAAACAGGCTGACCTACGCGGGCATACAGAAGCCTCAGGTAATCATATATCTCAGTAACGGTCCCGACCGTAGATCTCGGATTATGGCTCGTAGTCTTCTGATCGATTGAGATCGCAGGCGACAGTCCTTCGATACTGTCTACATCAGGCTTCTCCATCTGGCCTAAAAACATACGGGCATACGAAGACAAGGACTCTACATATCGCCTCTGTCCTTCCGCATATATGGTATCGAAAGCGATAGAGCTCTTACCCGAACCCGAAAGCCCCGTCAGCACCACCAACTGATCTCTCGGTATATCAAGATCTATGTTCTTAAGGTTGTTCTCACGTGCCCCGTGGATCCTTATATACTTGTATTCTCTCATCTTTACTCCACACTAAAAGAAATTATGTTCGTTTTTATAAGAATACCATAGTTTACCACAGAATTCGATATTATTCTCTCATCGTGAACGGAAAGAACTGACACTATCACCGGAAAAGCCGAAACGGCAGTATTTATTAAATAATATTAAATAATATAACTTGCCTTTTCATAATTGCTGTGATATTATACTCGAGCGTTTCGTCTTGCGCATTATTCGCTTACAGATGGCCCCATGGTCAAGCGGCTAAGACGGCGCCCTCTCAAGGCGCAATCACGAGTTCGATTCTCGTTGGGGTCACCACATAATAGGGGATGTCTCAAAAGTGATTTAATTCACTTGGGGGCATCCCTTTAAAATGTGCAAAACTCGACCGATTTTCATTCAGAAAACCATTAATAGCAGTCTCAAACAGTCAAAAATGTAGAAAAGTCCATTTCAAAGCATGCTAACGCCTGCCCAGGAGCGAATCTGATGTCTTTTTGTGTATTTATGCTGACTCTGGTTTGGGAAATAAAGATTGTCCTAATCGGTGACCTTGGATCCTGTAGTGTAGTTTGTTGAGATTGAAGGCCATTGCAAGTAGAAGGTATTCTGTTCTGACATTTTCCTTGCCTCTTGTGAGGAATCTCCTGAACGAATAATCCTGCTTGGTGATTCCAAATACTCCCTCTGCCTGTATGGATCTGTTTATCCTAAGTTGTATTCCTTTTTCTGAGATTATGTTCTGCCTGCTTGCTTCTCTGTATTTATCGAACTGCTCACATACCTGAATGCTCTTGGAATGGATGCCTTTATAGCACTTTCCGTAGTATGGACATCCTTCACAGGATTCACAACGATAGATCTTTGTGAGACTTATATAACCGGTAGAACCCTTCTTGTTTTTAGTAGTCTCATAAGATAGGGTTCTGCCGCCTTTACAAGTGTATATATCAAGTGCTTTGTTATACTTCATTGCCAGACGGAACTCCATATCCTTCTGGAATTTCTTTGTCTTGGAATATTCGTAATTGGAAGGCTTTATATACGATGTGATCTTTTTCTTTTTCAGATAGTTATAGTTCTCTTCACTCTCATATCCGGCATCGGCTATAAGGTTATCGAATCTTCTTCCGTAATTTGATTCAAGTTTCTCCAAGAACGGTATAAGTGTCTTAACATCACTTCTTTCAGGTGATACGTCTATTCCAACTATATACTCGCTCTCGACAGCAACCTGAATGTTATATCCCGGTTTCAATTGTCCATTTCGCATATAGTCTTCTTTCATGTGCATAAACGTTGCATCTTTATCTGTTTTTGAGAAGCTGTTTCTTCCTTTGAATGTAGATCTGGCTTCTTCGTATTTCTGCTGTCTGTCCTTAAAGGAACTTATAGTCTCTATTTGCTTTTGGAGCTGTGATTTGCGTTTGCCAGTTCCGTAGACGAATTTTGTTTTGTGGCTGTCAGCGATAAGTATCAGATCGCTGAGAACAGATTGAAAATATTCGGATGTTATATAGTCAGGAAGTTTTCTGTACCCCAGTTCTTCCTTAAGATATTGAGCTGCTTTGTCCTGCAGTTTGAGTTCGTTCTTCTCAACAACTTTACGCCAGACGAAAGAATACTTATTGGCATTAGCTTCTATCTTAGTACCGTCGATAAACAGATTCTCAAACTGTATCTCGTTAGAAGCAGCCAACAATTCTACCAGCTGTGTCAGCAAACCTTCAGCACACGATTCAAGGTGATGCTTACGGAATCTGGCAATAGTATTGTGGTCAGGAGCTTTCTCACCTCTGAGAAGATAGATGAACGCAAGATTGAGTTTGCAAGCTTTCTCAATCTCTCTGGATGAATATATATGCTGAGAATACGCATATACCATTATCTTGAACAGA
>DJYK01000012.1 GCA_002450095.1 Mageeibacillus sp. UBA6980
GCGATGGTTTTCCAGAACTACGCTTTGTATCCTCACATGACAGTACGTGACAATATGGCATTCTCCCTGAAGCTCAAGAAGATGCCTAAGGAAGAGATCAACCGTCGTGTTACAGAGGCTGCTAAGATCCTCGAGATCGAGCACCTCCTCGAGAGAAAGCCTAAGGCTCTCTCCGGTGGACAGAGACAGCGTGTTGCTCTCGGCCGTGCTATCGTTCGTGATCCTAAGGTCTTCCTTATGGACGAGCCTCTCTCCAACTTGGATGCTAAGCTCCGTGTACAGATGCGTGTTGAGATCACAAAGCTCCACCACAGACTTAAGACAACATTCGTATACGTTACACATGACCAGACAGAGGCTATGACGATGGGTACGAGAATCGTTGTTATGAAGGACGGATTCATCCAGCAGGTTGATTCTCCTACGGAACTTTACGATAACCCGATCAACACATTCGTTGCAGGATTTATCGGAATGCCTCCTATGAACTTCATCAATGCTACTATCAACGTTGACGGTTCAGATGTTTATGTAACATTCGAGAATGTTACGGTTAAGCTCCCCGATCGTTATGCAGTTGAAGAGGTTATGGAGCGCGATGGTCAGGAAGTTATCTTCGGTGTACGTCCTGAGGCTATCACAGATGAAGCTACATACGTTACAGAGCACCCTGAGACAGCTTTCGCAGCTGACGTTGACGTCGTTGAGATGCTCGGTGCCGAGACATATCTCTATGTTACGGTTAACGGAGCTCTTCCTCTCACATGTAGAGTTGACCCTACAACTTCTCAGTCAACAGTTGGTCAGGTTGTTGACCTTGCTATCGATACTAACCGTATCCACCTCTTCGATAAGGATACAGAGCAGAGTATCATTTCCTGATAATTTACTCTCCAGAGTTGTTAAGAGTCGGTCGGATTATCCGGCCGGCTCTTTTTTTCTGTTTTGTTTCAAGATCGTCTCATCCCTTGTGAAAAATAACCTAAAAAGTTATTATTTATTAGTACAAGTATGCTCGGATTTCTTGATAAGGAGTCAATTATGGAAGAGATAAAAAAGTGTATAAGGACAGCGGCAACGATATTAAAATCAGAAGCTGGAGTAATGGATAAGGACGGTCTCATATTCGCATCGACCGATCCGTCAGCCGAAGGTCAGGTTGATTCGGCTTCCCGTGCCGTGATGAACGGTCAGGACAGATTCTTGTCTACTTCCAATAAATCCTACATGAAGATCAGCATTAACGATCAGGTTCGCTACATAGTGTATCTTTGCGATACCGGTACCGGAGCGCGAGTTAATCTCGAATTATTAGGTGAGTGGATCAATACCGTTATCAGAGAACACGGGACGGACGCAGAGAAAGAGATATTTATTAAGAGCGTTCTTCTCGAGAATGAATTGAGCGGTGAGATCCCGGTAAAGGCAAGGGAATATAAGATCAACTTGAGCGAAGCAAGGCTCGTCATAGTCGTCAGGACCAATGAAACAGACGGCGCTTCAACTCTCGATATCCTTCAGAGCATATACGGTGAATCTTCCAATTCGACCGTTCTTGCAATGGATGAATCAACGTCACTAATAGTTCTCAATGTATCGGAGCTTTCGGAGGCAGGATCCGAGTCGGATAAAGATGCTTATGTTGACGAGATCACCGAAGCTTTATTGGACAGTCTTAATAATGAAGGCATTACGGCTTACATCGGCGTAGGTTCCTTTGTCCCTCAGTTCCCTCAGATCGCGAAGAGCTACAGGGATGCGATGCTCGCATTAAGAGTCGGTAAGATCTTCGAGAAGAACTGCTATATCTCCAAATACAACAGACTCGGTATCGGAAGGCTTATATATCAGCTTCCTTCTACGCTTTGCCGTATGTTCATCGAGGAGGTGTTCCCTAACGAGGCATACAAATCCCTTGATGAAGATACGCTTGCCACTATCGATTGTTTCTTCGAGAACAATCTCAACGGAAGCGAGACGAGCCGCGAATTGTTCGTTCACAGGAATACTCTGGTCTACAGACTCGATAAAGTAAAGAAGAATACGGGGCTCGATCTTCGCTCTTTTGATGATGCCGTTATGTTTAAGATGGCTTCGATGGTCAGGACATATCTGCAGTATCTCGAGACCTCTAAGGATAATATGATCAGATGATAAAATTTCATAATGTTTGTAAACAATATAAGACCAGAGACAAGGATTCGTGTGTTGACGCACTCAAGGGTGTTTCGTTTCTGATCGATGAAGGCGAGTTTGTCTTTATCATTGGACCTTCCGGTTCCGGTAAATCCACGATACTCAAGTGTATGTACTGTGAAGAGAAACCTACATCCGGTACTATCTCGATCGACGGATTCGTAATATCAGATATGAGCAGAGCGCTGGTTCCGGTATTAAGAAGACAGATAGGGATGGTCTTTCAGGATTTCAGGCTTATTGAATCCAAGACGGTGGCCGAGAATATATCATTTGCCGGCGAGATCATCGGATTGTCCCGTAAAAGTCTCTATCAGAAAGTACAGCTCGTTCTCAACATAGTAGGACTCAAGGATAAGGCTGATGTCTATCCGAACGAACTGTCGGGCGGTGAGCAGCAAAGAGTCGCGATCGCAAGAGCGATGCTCAACAACCCGAAGCTTATAATCGCAGATGAGCCCACCGGTAACCTCGATCCGGCGATCTCTGAGAATATCATGGGTCTTCTGCTCGATATCAACAGGTCCGGTACAACCGTGATCGTCTGTACACACGATGTTTCCCTCGTCGATAAGATGAAGAAGAGAGTCATCGAGGTCAAGGACGGGTATATCGTCAGAGATAAAGAGAACAGTGCATATTCCGATGAAGAAGAGCGTCCCGCAGTAGAATCACTGCCTGTGGATTTCGGGGATAATGCTCAAACGGAGAAACCTCCCGTAGGAGATTTCTATTTCGGTGATTCTCCCGTTAATGTCCCGTCTCCGGTGAGACCTGCTCCCGTGGTTCCGATGAACCCCCAGTATCAGGCTCCCACACCTCCTGCAACTGTACCGGATGAGGACGGATATGATGATGAAGAAGTCGCATTCGGTGAAGAGATCACGGATATTTCATCATTGATGATAGAGGATGATATCGATGAGCCTCAGAAGGTTCCCGAAGAACCGGAAGAGGAAGTATCTGATAACGCTCCGGATGACAACGCCGGTCAGGAAGTTGTTCCCGAAGAAAAGGTTCAGGAGGAGAAGGAGAATACAGAGGATACATCTTCTCCCGTCATCGAACAGCTTAAGATGACGGCACCTTCCCATCTTGATGCAAAGCCTTCGGAAGAAGTTACGGAATCCGATAAAAAGGACGATGAGAGCTGGCTGGACGAAGTCCGCCTGGATGATATAGATCTTGATATCCAGGAGGATGACGAATGAGTATTAAGACATTTTTCAATTCGATCAAAGAGGGAATATCGGGGATCAAGCGGCATCCGTTTGTGACACTTGCATCCATAACGACTATCCTTCTTATGCTTATCATCTTAAGTATCTTCTTCGTATTCTCGGCTAATGCGAGAGTGATAATGAAGAAGCTCGGGCAGCAGCCTCCAATTGAAGTTTATATGAGACTCGATGTCACCGAAGACCAATTGGCTCAGACGGAGCAGCTCATACATGAAGATACCAGGGTGATAGATTGCCTTAGAAGAAGCCCCGAGGAGAACTATAACAACTTTAAGACAAACCTCGGAGACAGCCAGTCGATCCTTGATGAGTTTGATTACAACATGTATCTGCCGTATACATTCAGCGTAAGGATATCGGATCCTTCGTACGCGGATGATGTTGTCGCCAGATTGCAGACTCTTCCGGGCGTTCATAAGGTCTCGACGGAGAGCCGGGTTATGGATGTCCTTGAGAAGGCCGGAAATTACGTTAATATCGGAACGGCTGCGATGTCGATCCTCCTGTTTGTAATAGCGCTGTTTATCATATCTACCATGGTAAGGATCTCGGTATACTCGAGAGCAAATGAGATAGAGATAATGAAATTCGTCGGAGCGACAAACGCTTACATCCGACTGCCTTACGTGATCGAAGGTGCGATAATCGGATTTATCAGCGCCGTGTGTGCATGGGCGATCACGGTAGTCGCTTATAAAGCTCTTTACTCGACGGTAATGGCTAATGTCGATCCCACGAGCTTCTACGCTATCCTTCCGACCAGAGCCATAGTCTGGTACGTACTGGCCCTTGCCCTGATCACGGGTATACTGATAGGAGGAATAGGAAGCGGTATTTCTGTCAGAAAGTATATAAAAGTATGATCATTGATTTTATTAACAATAACATTAAGAAGATTACTTCAGCGCTTA
This sequence comes from Mageeibacillus sp. UBA6980, assembly GCA_002450095.1. Taxonomy (GTDB): domain Bacteria; phylum Bacillota; class Clostridia; order Saccharofermentanales; family Saccharofermentanaceae; genus Saccharofermentans. The sequence continues at coordinate 4,349 of DJYK01000012.1, forward strand.
TTGCGACTTCTGTTATCGGTACGCTCAGTTTTGTTGCTCTCTTGGGTCTTAAGCCGGTATGTGTATCTGCTTCGGCCGATATATTGAACCGGACACAGTTTTTCCGCTTTGATACGCAGGAGGAACTCGAAGAGAGAAGAAATGAGAGAGATCAGGCTGTTGCCAATGCTCAGGCTGCCGCGAACATGGTCGCTTCACTTGCGGGGGAGAGAAATGCACTGTCGGGAGAACTTGCCGAGTTGAATCAGCTCTCGGAGGAACAAAGAGCTCAGTATGAGGTCATTGCTGCCCAGTTGGCGGCGGCGCTTGTTGCCAAGACCGAGGCCCTTGATGCATATATCCAGGCTCAGGATAATCTTGCCGCTACGGAGCAGATGTTTCAGGAGAGACTATCCGTTATGTTCGAATATCAGAATAAATCGACGCTTGAAGTTCTTCTGGAATCCGACAGTATCGCCGGTTTTTTCACAAATATGGAGATCATTACACTGATCTCCGAGGCTGATGCACAGGCTGTCGATCAGATGCAGGTTGCCCTGGAAAATGCCGAAGCTCAAAGAGAGATCGCCCTGCAGGAGGCAGACGAGATGCAGGCGATAGCTGACGAGAAGCAGGCACAGCTCGACGAACTTGAGGACAGGATCGGATATACGACAGCCGCTTTGGAAGACATTTCAACGGAACTCGATTCCTGGACTGCTCAGGAGAATTCCCTCGAAGCGCTTGCGGCCTCTCTTGATTCCCAGATCACGGCGCTTCAGGCTCAGTATGATCAGGAAATGGCCGCTATGACAACGACAACGACAACCACAACAACAGTTGCAACCGAATCTTCTAATGAATCTCTTCCTTCGGGATCCACGGATCAAACCGAAACGGTGCAGTCAGAACCGGTTGCTACGGCGACACCCACTCCGGTTCCGACAGTTGATACGAGCGGAGTATCCTTGCAGTGGCCGACGTGGTGTCATACGATAACGTCTCCGTTCGGATACAGAGTACACCCGATCTACGGTAATACGAGATTCCATTCCGGAATCGATATCGGTGCGGGGTTCGGAGATACCATTATGGCGGCGGCATCGGGTACAGTAATCTATGTGGAGACACCTGTTCCGGGCCAGAACTGGGGCGGATCCGGATACGGCAACTATTTCATAATCGATCATGGCAACGGCGTATCTACACTCTATGCTCACTGTTCGAATGTATATGTAAGCAACGGTCAGCAGGTATCGGCAGGAGAGGCTGTCGGTACAGTCGGATCCACGGGCGGTTCAACGGGATCTCATTTACACTTTGAAGTAAGGATAAACGGTAACAGAGTCGATCCGCTCGGATGCTTGCCGTAAATAAAGATAATGACGGACGACAGATATTACGCATCGGGAATGCCGACTGATGATACGAAGGATCATCTTGTAAGAGCCGTGGCTCTTCGCGGCAATGTTAAAGCGGTAGCGATCAGGACTACGGTACTGTGTGAGGAGGCGAGGCGCCTCCATAACACTTCCAATGCGGCGACCGCTGCATTGGGAAGGTTTATCACGGGTTCTCTTCTTATTGCCGAGAGCATGAAAAACGAGACTGATACCCAGACTACTCTTATCAGAGCGGATGGTCCGATGCGCGGAATGACATGCGTTTGTGACAACAGGGGAAATGCCAGAGCGTATCCTTATGAGGGAAATGTCGAGACGACTTATTTAAGGCCGGGTAAGATCAATGTCGGCGCCGCTGTGGGTAATAAAGGCTCGCTTACCGTTATCCGCGACGTTGGATTAAAGGAACCTTATTCGGGTTCGGTAGAACTCATCTCGGGTGAGATAGCCGAGGATTTTACTTATTATCTTGCCTCATCCGAGCAGACCCCGTCGGTAGTGGCATTAGGCGTTCAGATCAAGAACGGTATCGTATCGCATGCGGGCGGAATGATGATCCAGATGATGCCGGGATACACCGATGAGGACCTCGATTATGTAGAGAAGAGGGCAAACGGAGGGTTCCCCGAGATAACGTTCCTTCTTGAAGAAGGTTTCTCTCCCGCGAAGATCCTGGATCTTTTTATGGGAGATCCAAAGATAACATATCTTAACGGCTACCCTGTTCAGTTCTCCTGCCCCTGCAGTAAAGAACGAATGGCTGACGGTATCGCTTCGCTCGGCAGAGCGGAGCTGTATAATATGATTAAAGAAAATAAAGATATAGAGACGGTATGTCACTTCTGCGGGAAAAAGTATCAATTCAGTCCGTCAGAAATAGAAAAACTGTTCAATATTAAGATGGGAAAGGTCTGAAAACCTGATCTTTTATAAAAAATCAACGATTTTTCCAAAAAGGTATTGCTTCAAATCAAAACGCGTAGTACAATTGCACCCGTGCGACTTTAGGGGAGCATATGCAATGAAACTGAAGATTGCCGTCGTAGCGTGAGCTGCATTGCACGGCGGGTAACTTCAGCGGAGCAGTCGGAGCAGGACTCCGGCGATTCGGCTATAAGCCGGCAGCGACCAATATCGGAACCGTTGCCCGGGAGCCAAAGTGCCGTAGCAGATACGGTAACTGGATATCCGGGTTTTTGAATGGAAGATAAGGAAACGCCCGGCAAGGTTGAATAAAAATACAGCATCATTGGAGGAAATGAAATGGCAAGTCAGAAGTTGAGAATCAGGATCAAGGCTTATGATCACAAGCTCCTTGACGAGAGTGTCGGATCCATCATCGAAGCGGTTAAGAGAACAGGCGCGTCCTTCTCCGGACCTATCCCGCTTCCTACAGAGAAAGAGGTCGTTACGATCTTGAGATCACCTCACAAGTACAAGGATTCCCGTGAGCAGTTCGAGCAGAGAACACATAAGAGATTGATCGATGTATATACATCCAACAACAGCCTCGTAGAGGCACTTAAGAAGCTTGACTTACCTGCCGGCGTTACTATTGAGCTCAAGGCGTAATAGTAATTAAGACAGGAATTAATCGGTTTACGGAACCGCCAAGTCCGTAACACCGAGGTCATGTTCGCACAAAAGCGAGCGAACCAATAACCTAAACAGGAGGAAAGAAGAATGGCAAAATTTGTTATCGGCAGAAAGTCCGGCATGACACAGCTTTTCGATGAGAACGGTAATGTCATACCAGCAACCGTCATTGAAGTAGAGCCCATGTACGTGCTCCAGAACAAGACGGTTGAGACAGACGGCTACAAGGCTGTTAAGGTCGGATCCGGCTCAGTTCGCGAGAAGCTCGTGAATAAGCCTGACCAGGGACAGTTCAAGAAGGCCGGAGTCGAGGTTAAGAAGGTAATCCGCGAGTTCAAGACTGAAGAAGACTTCGAGCTCGGTCAGGAGATCAAGGTATCAGACATGTTCTCCGTAGGAGATCAGGTTGATGTAAGCGGTGTTTCCAAGGGTAAAGGTTTCCAGGGTAACATCAAGCGTCACGGACAGAAGGGCGGACCTTCAGGTCACGGTTCCATGTACCACAGAAGAGTCGGTTCTATGGGCGCTACATCTACACCGGGTCGTGTAATGCCCGGCAAGAAGATGCCTGGACATATGGGTGCGGTTAACTGCACAGTACAGAACCTGAGTGTCGTTATGGTTGACGGCGACAGAGGAATCCTCGTCTTAAAGGGCGCGATTCCCGGACCTAAGGGAGGTCTTGTTACAGTAGAGACTTCCGTTAAGGCTTCAAAGTAATAGGCGGGAGGAGAGATAAAAATGGCTAAATTAGACATCTACAATCTTAGCGGCGCCGTTACTGGATCTATCGAGCTTTCTGATGAGATCTTCGGTATTGAGCCTAACAAGCATGCGATCGCCGCAGTTATAAGAAATCAGCTCGCTAATCGCAGACAGGGTACTTCCTGCACAAAGACGAGAAGTGAGACAAGCGGAGGCGGAAAGCGCCCCTGGAGACAGAAGGGAACAGGTCGTGCACGTCACGGTTCCACACGTTCTGCTCAGTATGTAGGCGGTGGTACGATCTTTGGACCTAAGCCCAGAGATTACAGCTACTCACTTCCTAAGAAGATCAGAAGACTCGCTCTTAAGTCAGCCCTTTCCGAGAAGCTTTCCGAGAGCAAGATCATCGTAGTTGAGAACTTCGATCTGTCCGAGATCAAGACAGCCGCTGCTGTTAAGGCTCTTGCAGATCTTAAGGTAACTGACGGAGCTTTGCTCGTTCTTGATGCCAAGAATGAGAATGCAGAGCTTTCTGTAAGAAATATTCCTGATGTTAAGTCCGCTCAGGTCAACACGATCAACGTATTTGACATTATGAAGTATGACAGCCTGCTCCTCACAAAGGCAGCAGCTGAGAAGATCCAGGAGGTGTACGCATGAGTAAGACAGCGCAGGATATAATCATCGCGCCGGTTATCACCGAGAAGTCTTCCGGAGAGATTGCCGAAGGCAAGTACACGTTCAAAGTTGCAGTCGATGCTACCAAGACTGAGATCAAGAAGGCTTGTGAAGAGCTCTTTGAAGTAAAGGTTAAGGCAGTTAACGTATCTAACTATGACGGTAAGCTCAGAAGACAGCGCTATGTACTTGGAAGAACACCTGCTTTCAAGAAGGCAGTAGTTACTATCGATACTGAGGGCGCAAGCGCTTCTTACCTCGGTAAGGGCGGCAAGGACGTCAAGGTAAGCAAGAAGTATAAGACATCCATCGAAGACTTCGGCTTTGGTGTTTAAGGTCAGATAAGGAGTAATAAAAATGGCAGTAAAAACATTTAATCCTACTTCTCCGGCAGTCAGACAGATGGCAGTTGCCGACTATTCTGTCCTTACTAAGAAGGCACCTGAGAAGAGCCTTCTTGTAACAGCCAAGAAGCATGCAGGCCGCAACTCTTACGGCCGTATCACCGTTCGTCACCAGGGCGGCGGAAACAGAAGAAAGATCCGTATCATTGATTGGAAGAGAACAAGAGATGATGTACCCGCAGTTGTAAAGGCTATCGAGTACGATCCTAACAGAACCGCTTATCTCGCTCTTATCCAGTATCAGGACGGACAGAAGTCCTACATCCTTGCTCCTAACGGAATCAAGGTAGGACATAAGATCGAGAGCGGTGAGAAGGCAGACGTACTTCCCGGTAACGTTATTCCTCTCTACGCTATCCCTGTCGGTACAGTTATCTGCTGTGTTGAGATGAATCCCGGCGCAGGCGCTCAGCTTGTAAGAACTGCCGGTGCTTCCGCTCAGCTCATGGCTAAAGAAGGTGACTATGCTCAGATCAGACTTCCTTCGGGCGAAGTTCGTATGATCAGCCTGAAGTGCCGTGCAATGATCGGCTCCATCGGAAACGCCGAGCACGAGAACGTTAAGCTCGGTAAGGCCGGTAAGTCCAGACACCTGGGCAAGAGACCTGCTGTTCGAGGCGTTGTTATGAACCCTAACGATCACCCTCACGGTGGTGGTGAAGGTAAGTCACCTGTCGGACTCCCGGGTCCTGTAACACCTTGGGGTGTTCCTACTCTCGGTAAGAAGACGAGAAATAAGAAGAAGGCATCCGGCAAGTACATTGTCAGAGGCAGAAAGGGTTAAGGAGGAATAAGATGTCCAGATCCGTTAAGAAGGGCTACTACGTACAGGATGCCCTCATGAAGAAAATCAAAGCATTGAATGATGCGGGCGAGAAGAAGGTAATTCAGACATGGTCCCGTGCTTCCACCATTTTCCCTGAGTTTGTAGGTCATACGATTGGTGTTTATGACGGACACAAGTTCATTCCCGTATATGTTACGGAAGACATGATCGGTCATAAGCTCGGCGAGTTCGCTCAGACACGTAAGTTCGGCGGTCACACAAGCGGCGAGAAGTCCGCATCGAACTGATCGCGAGAAGGAGGAACGATTCGTGGAAAAGATCATTTTGAACAGAGAGAATATTGAGAAGAACAGAGAAGCTATCCTCGAAGCATACAGCAAGCCCGTATCTTCAAGCTCCAGGCTTCCCGTTCCCACAAAGAAGCAGAAGAAGCTCTTAGGTCTCGGAAGAGATCAGGGTACAGCTACTGCTAAGTATGTCAGGATCTCACCCCGTAAGGTTAAGATCGTGGCAGACCTCATTAAGGGCAAGTCTTTGGATGATGCTTACGCTATCCTGACTTACACTCCCAAGGCGGCTTCGCCCATCCTTACAAAGGTGCTCAAGTCCGCAGAGGCTAATGCCGTTAATAATTTCGGCTTGAATAAGTCCGATCTTTATGTGGCAGATGCATACGCTAACGAGGGTCCTATCCTCAAGCGTTTCATCCCCAGAGCAAGAGGCGCAGCAAACAGAATCAATAAGAGAACCAGCCATGTGACTGTAGTTCTCAAAGAGAGAGTATAAGGAGGACATCGCATGGGTCAGAAAGTAAATCCCCATGGTTACAGGGTAGGCGTCATTAAGGATTGGGATGCCCACTGGTATGCCGATAAGAAGACGTTCGGTGATTTCCTTGTTGAGGACAAGAAGATCCGTGACTTCATCATGAAGAAGACGGACGCTATCATCAAGGATGCAAGCAAGAATTCCAAGAAGCCCATTGACGAGAACCGCAGAAATGTTGCCGGTATTGCCAAGATCCTGATCGAGAGAAAGGATGCCAATATTGTCCTTGTTACTCTCGAGGTTGCAAGAGCAGGACTTATCATCGGTAAGAGCGGTGCAGGTATCCAGTCACTTACGGCAGCACTTAAGAAGAAGTTCGGCAAGGATTTCAAGGTTGATGTCAAGGAAGTTAAGGATATCGATGCCAATGCACAGCTTGCTGCAGAGAACATCGCTTCACAGCTCGAGGCCAGAATCGGTTTCAGACGTGCTATGAAGAAGGTTATGGCTTCTGCAATGAAGCAGCCCGGAGTTCAGGGTATCAAGACTAAGTGTTCCGGTCGTCTTGGCGGTGCCGAGATCGCACGTTCCGAGACATATCACGAGGGAACAATTCCTCTTCAGACACTTCGTGCAGATATCGAATACGGATTTGCCGAGGCAAATACCACATATGGCCGTATCGGTGTCAAGGTTTGGATCTACAAGGGTGAGGTCCTTCCCGTAAAGAAGAATGCTGAGAATTCTGCAGAAGGAGGTCAGAACTGATGTTACTTCCTAAGAGAACAAAATACAGAAAGCAGCAGAGAGGCCGTATGAAGGGTAAGGCTTCCCGCGGAAACTATGTTTCCTACGGAGAGTACGGCCTCGCGGCAACAGAGCCCTGCTGGATCAAAGCAAATCAGATAGAGGCTGCACGTATCGCGATCAACAGATATGTAAAGCGTGGCGGTAAGGTTTGGATCAAGATCTTCCCCGATAAGCCTGTATCAAAGAAGCCTGCTCAGGTCCGAATGGGTTCAGGTAAGGCAGCAAATGAGTACTGGTGCGCAGTTGTTAAGCCGGGCAAGGTACTCTTCGAGATTGCAGGAGTTACAGAGGAGCAGGCTCGCGAGGCTATGAGACTTGCAGGACACAAGCTCCCCTGCGGAACAAAGTTTGTAGTAGCTGACAAGGTAGCAGATAAGAAGGAGGAACAGTGATATGACAGCAGAGCAGATTCGTAAGATGTCTTCCGAAGAGCTCGAGAAGGAACTGATTTCTCTCAAGGATCAGCTTTTCAAGCTTCGTTTTCAGAACGCAACACACCAGCTCGACAATCCTTCACAGATCTCTTCTGTTAAGAAGGACATTGCCAGAGTTAAGACAATAATCCGTGAGCAGCAGCTCAAGGCTAACTAAGGGGGAAATGCAAGATGGCAGAAAGAAACTTGAGAAAAACAAGAGTCGGCCTCGTTACATCTGACAAGATGGACAAGACGATAACGGTTTCTGTAGTAGAGCACGTTAAGCACCCTCTTTACGGAAAGATCATGAAGAGAACCTATAAGCTCAAGGCTCACGACGAGAACAACGAGTGCAGAATTGGCGATAAGGTTAAGGTTATGGAGACAAAGCCGATTTCCAAGGATAAGAGATGGAGACTGGTTTCTATTGTCGAGAAGGCTAAGTAAGCAGGTAAGAAGGAGGATATATCTATGATTCAGGTTGAATCCACACTGAAATCTGCCGACAACACAGGAGCTAAGAAGCTCGCTTGTATTAAGGTTCTCGGCGGTTCATGGCGCAAGTACGCCAATATCGGTGATGTAATCGTATGTTCCGTTAAGGACGCTGCTCCGGGCGGAATGGTTAAGAAGGGCGACGTTGTTCGTGCCGTAGTAGTAAGGTCTAAGAAGGGCGTCAGAAGAGCTGACGGTTCTTACATCAAGTTCGATGAGAACGCAGCCGTTATCATCAACGACGATAAGAATCCTAAGGGAACCCGTATCTTTGGACCCATCGCAAGAGAACTCCGTGAGAAGGATTATATGAAGATCCTCTCTCTCGCACCGGAAGTTCTTTAAGGAGGAGTGAAGATTATGGCAAGTAAAGTTCATGTAAAGAAGGACGATCAGGTAATCGTCATCTCCGGTACGAACAAGGGCCAGGCAGGCAAGGTTTTGAAGGTTGATACCGATAAGAACCGTGTTTATGTTGAAGGCGCTAATATCGTAAAGAAGCATCAGAAGGCAAGATCGCAGAATGATCCTTCCGGTATCATCGAGCGTGAAGGTTCCATCGATGCGAGCAGCGTAATGCTTGTTTGCCCTAAGTGCGGCAAAGCAACAAGAGTTGCAATGAAAGTTAACGAAGACGGTTCTAAGGACAGAGTCTGCAAGAAGTGCGGCGCTGTTATAGATACCGTTAAGAAGGCTAAGAAGGGGGTTTAATAGAAGATGGCATCCAGATTAAAGGAAAAGTACACATCGGAAGTCGCTCCCGCTTTGAAGAGCGAGTTCAAGTATTCCTCCGTTATGCAGATCCCCAAGATCGAGAAGATCGTTCTTAACATGGGTGTCGGCGAGGTCAAGGATAATCCCAAGGCGCTCGACAATGCGATGCGCGACATGGGCATTATCGCAGGACAGAAGCCTGTCGCAACTGTATCCAGAAAGTCAATTGCTAACTTTAAGTTAAGAGAAGGCATGAAGATCGGATGTAAGGTAACACTTCGCGGTGAGCGTATGTATCAGTTCCTTGATAAGCTCATCAGCATCGATCTTCCCCGTGTTAGAGACTTCAGAGGCATCAGCCCTAATTCTTTCGACGGTCACGGAAACTACGCTATGGGTATCAAGGAGCAGTTGATGTTCCCTGAAATCGATTACGACAAGATCGATAAGATCCGCGGAATGGATATCATTATCGTTACTACAGCACAGTCCGATGAGGAAGCTAAGAAGCTTCTTGAGCTCATGGGCATGCCGTTCCGTAAGTGATTGGGAGGAATTATAAATGGCAAAGACGTCAATGAAATTTAAGGCAACCAGAACTCCTAAGTTCCCGACACAGCAGCACAATCGTTGCAAGCTTTGCGGAAGACCTCACGCATATATCCGTAAATACGGTATTTGCCGTGTCTGCTTCCGTGACCTGGCTTACAAGGGCCAGATCCCGGGCGTTAAGAAAGCAAGCTGGTAAGGAGGGAGTAAACTTATGCAGATTACAGATGCAATAGCAGATATGCTGACAAGAATTCGTAATGCAGGTAATGCCGGACACGCTACTGTCGAGATCCCTGCAAGTAACCTCAAGAAGGCCATCGCTCAGATCCTTCTGGATGAGGGCTACATCAACGGATACGACGTGAAGGAAGACTCCAAGCAGGGAACTATCACGGTTACTCTGAAGTATGCGGGTAAGAAGCACGCCATTTCCGGAATCAAGAGAATCTCTAAGCCCGGTCTTCGTACTTATGCAGACAAGGAAAACCTTCCTTATGTATTAGGCGGTATGGGTATCGCCATCATCTCTACGTCCAAGGGTGTCGTTACAGACAAGAAGGCACGTAAGATGGGTGTCGGCGGCGAAGTTCTCGCTTACGTTTGGTAATAAAACTCTGAAAAGCCTGTTCTGAGAGGACATTTCAGAACAAGGCACAATCTTAAGAGCAGGAGGAATTAATTTATGTCCAGAATCGGTAGAATGCCGATAACAGTCCCCGCGGGCGTTGACGTTAAGATCGACGGTCAGCACGTAACAGTTAAGAAGGATAAGACAAGCCTCGAGCTTAATGTAGATCCTTCCATCACAGTTAAAATGGACGGAGACGTTATCACGGTAGAAAGACACTCCGACGATAAGGCTCACAGATCACTTCACGGTCTTACAAGAGCTTTGATCCACAACATGGTAGTCGGTGTAAGCGAGGGCTTTAAGAAGGACCTCGAGATCAACGGTGTAGGTTACAGAGCTGAGAAGAAGGGTAACGATGTAGTATTCCACTTAGGATACTCTCACCCTATCGAGTTTAAGGTCCCTGAAGGAATTACAGTAGACGTTCCTTCCCAGACACAGCTTTCAGTCAAGGGCGCAGATAAGCAGCTTGTCGGTGAGACAGCCGCTAAGATCAAGAGCCTCAGAGTTCCTGATGTTTATAAGGGCAAGGGTATCAAGTATGCCGGCGAGCACCTTATCATCAAGGAAGGTAAGACCGGAGCTAAGAAGTAAGGGGAGGATGAATTGAATTATGATTAACAAGATTGACAAGAATGAAATTCGTAAAAGAAAGCACCTCCGCGTCAGAAAGACTGTTTCCGGTTCAACTGAGCGTCCCAGGCTCTGCGTTTACAGAAGCAACAGCCACATTTATGCTCAGGTGATCGACGACACGACAGGAACTACACTCGTGGCAGCTTCTTCCCTTGATAAGGACGTTAAGTCCGAGGTTGAGAACGGCGGCAATATCGATGCAGCCAAGGCAGTAGGCAAGCTCATAGCAAGCAGAGCCCAGGATAAGAACATCACCGAAGTCGTATTTGACAGAGGCGGATATGTATATCACGGACGTGTAGCAGCTTTGGCAGAAGCGGCAAGAGAAGCCGGACTTCAGTTCTAATAGGGAGGAGAGAATTAAATGGCTTATACTTCTAACGAAGAATTACAGGAGAAGGTCATCCACATCGGCCGTGTTTCCAAGACTGTTAAGGGCGGACGTAACATGCGTTTTGCGGCTCTCGTCATCGTTGGCGACGGTAATGGTCACGTAGGTAAGGGTATCGGCAAGGCTGCCGAGGTTCCCGAGGCTATCAGAAAGGGCGTTGAGGAGGCTAAGAAGAATATCATTGAGGTTCCTGTTCTTAACGGAACGATCCCTCATGCTACAGTCGGCGAATTCTCTGCTTCACACATCATCATGAAGCCCGCTAAGTCAGGTACCGGTGTTATCGCCGGCGGTCCTGTCCGTGCGGTATGCGAGCTCGCTGGTATCACAGATATCAGAACAAAGTCCATCGGTTCAAACAACCCGAACAACATGGTCAACGCTACAATGGAAGGTCTCAAGGGCTTGAAGTCTATCGAAGAGGTAGCAAGAGTCAGAGGCAAGTCCGTTGAGGAAATTCGCTAATTATCGGAGGTATTTAAAATGAAGCTCAATGAATTGACTTCAGGCGGCAATGCCAAGGCATACCGCAAGGGCCGCGGAGCAGGATCCGGAAACGGTAAGACTTCCGGCCGTGGACACAAAGGTCAGAAGGCGAGATCCGGCGGCGGAGTAAGACCCGGATTCGAAGGAGGCCAGATGCCTCTTTACAGAAGACTCCCTAAGAGAGGCTTCAACAATAAGCGTTTTGCCCCTGACTATATCATCGTTAACCTCGAAGATCTTGAGAAGTTCGAGGGAACGGAAGTAACTGCAAAGGCTCTTGCCGAGCAGGGCATCATCACACTTCCTAAGGTAAACGACGGTATCAAGGTCTTAGGAAACGGCGAACTTACAAAGAAGCTCGACGTTAAGGCCGTAAAGTTCTCGGCTTCCGCTAAGGAAAAGATCGAGAAAGCCGGAGGCACGGCAACGGAGGTTTGATAATGGCGGGTATGTTTGATACATTGATCAAAGCTTTCCGCCAGACGGACCTCAAGAAGAAGATTTTATATACACTTCTTATACTCGGACTTTATGAACTTGGCGGTCTGGTACCGGTTCCCGGTATCAACGCCGCAAGGTTTACGGATCTGGTTATGGGATGGGGTCAGATCGGTGCGATGATGGATATCATCTCAGGTGGCGGTCTTTACCACTGTACGATCTTTGCCATGGGTGTTACGCCATACATTAACGCTTCCATCATCATCCAGTTGCTGACAGTTGTTATCCCTTATTTGGAGAATCTTTCCAAGGAAGGTGAGTCGGGAAGAAAGAAGATGGCCAAGATCAACAGGATCGCGGCTATCGGTCTTGCTTTCCTCCAGTCCTGCCTTTTCTGTTATTCGGCAAGATCAACACTGATCACGAGTATCCCTAAGGCACTGTCAGTTACGCTTGTTATAATATCCTTTACGGCCGGTACCTGCTTTGTAGTTTGGCTCGGTGAGAGGATCAACGACAAAGGTATAGGAAACGGAGTTTCTCTTATAATCTTTGCCGGTATCGTAACAAGACTTCCGAGTATGGTAACGAATGTCTATATGAAGGCTGCTTCGGTCTCAGGCAAGATCCCTAATCTTGCTCTCGGCGTACTTGCCGGTCTTCTCGTATTTGTCGGCATCGTGGCTATCGCTGTTGCCATCATCGTATTCTGTGTATTTGTTCAGAATGCGGAGAGAAGGATCCCTGTACAGTATTCCAAGAAGACTGTAGGCAGAAAGCTTTACGGAGGACAGAGTTCATACATCCCTCTTAAGATCAACCAGTCGGGTGTTATGCCGGTTATCTTCGCAATGTCTATCCTGTCATTGCCGAACATGATCGTTACGATGTTCTTCCAGAACAGCACAAATGTTGTAGTTAACTGGTTCAGGAATTTCAATACAAGTCCATGGTATTACGTCTTGTATTTCCTCTTTGTTCTCGGTTTCACATTCTTCTATTCGGCAATTCAGTTCAATCCCGTAGAGATCTCGAACAGCATTCAGAAGAACGGCGGATTCATACCGGGAATCAGACCCGGAAAGCCGACGACGGATTTTATCAGAAAGACTTCAAACAGGTTGAGCTGGGCAGACGGTTTGTTCTTATCTGCAATCTGTCTCATTCCTACACTTTTGAGTCTTTTTGCCGGACTCGAGAACATGTGGTTCGCAGGAACTTCTGTTCTTATCCTGACCGGAGTTGCGAATGATCTCGTAACACAGATCGAGGGTCAGCTCGCAACAAAGAACATCAAGGGCTTCCTTGATTAATAAATAATCAGTTGTAGTTTTACGACCTTCGGACGTATAATATGCGCCGAAGGTCGTTTATTATTTAATAAGTGCCAGTCCGTAACAGAAAGGAATAATATATGAAACTTATAATTCTCGGCGCTCCGGGATCCGGAAAAGGAACAACGGCAACAGTTCTTCGTGAGAAGTATGATCTTGCACACATTTCCACGGGTGATATCTTCCGTGCGAACATAAAGAACGGAACTGAACTTGGAATTGAGGCAAAAAGCTATATAGATAAAGGTGCACTTGTACCTGATTCCGTTACTATCCGTATGGTTGAGGACAGATTGTCGCAGGATGACGTAAAGAACGGATATATCCTGGACGGTTTCCCCAGGACTCTGGCACAGGCCGAGGCTCTCGACGAGATCCTTGCAAAGAACGGATCTTCGATCGATGCAGTCCTTTCTATCGTTGTCGACGATGAGATCATCAAGGACAGAGTATCTTCAAGAAGAGTATGCGAGAAGTGCGGTGCATCGTTTAACGTTCGCTTTAAGCCCACTAAGGTCGAAGGCATATGCGACGAGTGCGGCGGTAATGTGATCCAGAGAGCGGATGACAAGGCCGAGACGGTTGCAGCCAGACTTAAGACATATTATGAGAATACAAAGCCTCTCGTTGATTTCTATGAGGCAAGAGGTCTCATAGTCGAGGGAAGCAATGACAGATCTTCCGATGAGTGCATCGCTCAGATCGAAGACGGTCTTAAGGCTAAGGGCCTTATCTGATCGAAGGTGTACTGATGATCGAGATATTATCAGATTATGAAATGGATAAAATGAGAGCCGCCGGAAAGCTCACGGCAGTTATATTAAGTGAGCTTCGTAAAGCGGCCAAACCCGGTGTGTCGACGAAGCATCTGGACGACATAGCCATGCAGATCATTAAGGAGGCCGGGGGATCTGCTCCCTGCGTAGGATACGGCAATCCTCCTTTTCCGGCTGCAATATGCACATCCGTAAATGATGTAGTCGTACACGGTATTCCCTCAAAGCATCAGATATTAAGAGAAGGCGATATCGTCACGTGTGACGTCGTTGCTGAATTGGACGGGTATATGGGCGATGCCGCCAGGACTTTTCTCGTAGGAGAAGTAGACGAGAGAACAAGACTTCTTGTCGAGAGGACCAAAGAGGCATTCTTCAAGGGGCTTGAGAAAGCTCAGATCGGAAACCGCATCGGCGATATAAGTCATGCGGTACAGGAGTGCGCCGAAGGTTACGGTTACGGTGTCGTAAGAGAGTTGACGGGACACGGTATCGGCAGAGAAATGCATCAGGAGCCCGATGTTCCGAATTACGGAAAGGCCGGAAGAGGCCCGAGAATACAGAAGGGAATGGCTTTCTGTATCGAACCGATGATAAATATGGGCAGAAGGAACGTACTGCTCGGAGATGACGGATGGGCAGTCTGCTCGGCAGACGGACTTCCGACCGCGCATTACGAGAACACAATAATAATGACGGAAAACGGCCCTGAAATGACAACTTATGAGGAGGGACTTAATGGCTAAGGAAGACGTTATTGAAGTAGAGGGAATTGTTGAAGAGGCTTTACCCAATGCCACATTCAAGGTAAAACTTGATAACGGTTATGTTGTAATGGCATATATCTCAGGCAAGCTTCGTCAGAACTACATCAAGATACTGCCCGGTGACAAGGTAACAATGGAATTGTCACCTTATGACCTGTCCAAGGGAAGAATAACCTGGAGAGGTAAGAACTGATCGTGTTTTTTCCGAGATATCGGTGAAAAAACACTTGTCATTTCAAAAAAAGCTGTTAGAATATATTAGCGTGCGCGAAAAGCGCATTATTTATGTAGCATAAAAAGCAGGAGGAGGAAGAAGATGAAAGTCAGACCGTCGGTTAAGCCTATGTGCGAGAAGTGCAAGGTAATTCGCCGTCATGGCAAAGTCATGGTCATTTGTTCCGATCCTAAGCACAAGCAGGTGCAGGGATAAGAACAAAATCCGACTGCAGACAGATTTAGCCCTGTCTTAAGTCGCTCATCGCGGTACTGCTCTGTCCGCGGAAACAAAGAACAAGAAACTACAATGCTAGAAACACGACAAGTGGGGGCGGCTGTTCCCTGTAAAGAGAATTCCCTGTGCGTCGTCGTATGAAATTGCAAAATTACACCTAATGGAGGTAAAAAAATGGCTCGTATTGCCGGTGTTGATTTGCCGAATGACAAGAGGATCGAGATCGCTCTTACTTACATTTACGGCATAGGTACGACAAGCGCATCCAGCATCATCAAGAGTGCCGGATTGAATCCTGACACCAGGGTTAAAGATCTTACAGAGGATGAAGTCGCTAAGATCCGTGAGACTATTGAACGTGAGAACATCGTAGTCGAGGGTGACCTTAAGAGACAGGTTGCAAGTGATATCAAGCGTCTTACTGATATCAACTGCTACAGAGGACGTCGTCACAGAATGGGCCTTCCCGTCAGAGGACAGCGTACAAAGACAAACGCACGTACCCGTAAGGGACCTAAGCGTACTGTCGCAGGTAAGAAGAAGTAAGGGGAGGCAAATCTAAATGGCTAACAATAAACAAGCTAGTAGACCCAAGAGACGTGAGCGTAAGAATATTGTCGAAGGCGCTGCTCACATCCACGCTACTTTTAACAATACTATCATTACAATTACTGATAAGGCCGGAAATGCTGTTTCCTGGTCTTCTGCAGGTATGCAGAACATGAGAGGTTCTCGTAAGGGTACGGCTTTTGCTGCTCAGATCGCTGCTGAGGATGCTGCCAAGAAGGCAGTCGATCACGGCATGAAGACAGTTGAAGTTTATGTTAAGGGACCCGGAGCCGGTCGTGAGTCTGCCGTCAGAGCACTTAACACTGCAGGTCTTAACATTACGATGATCAAGGATGTTACGCCCGTTCCTCATAACGGATGCCGTCCTCCTAAGCGTCGCAGAGTTTAATACGAAAGAGGGTAATTGAATATGGCAAGAGATATGACACCTGTCCTCAAGAAATGCAGGTCGCTCGGTATTGAACCCGCAGTTCTTGGTATAGACAAGAAATCAACAAGACATAATAACGCTAGACCCAGGAAGACATCCGAATACGGTGTTCAGCTGAAGGAAAAGCAGAAGGCTAAGTTCATCTACGGCGTATTGGAGAAGCCTTTCAGAAACTATTTTGAGAAGGCTCAGAAGCTTCACTACGGCACAGTCGGAGAGAATCTCATGATCCTCCTCGAGACAAGACTTGACAACGTTCTTTTCAGAATGGGTTATGCAAGAACAAGAGATGAAGCAAAGCAGATCATCTCACATAAGAATATCAAGGTTAACGGCAAGACAGTTAACATTCCTTCTTATCGTGTAAGCGTAGGCGACGAGATCGAGGTTAAGGATTCCGCCAAGTCCTCTCCCAGATTCAAGGAAATCTCCGAGAAGACAGAAGCATATGCAATCCCTGATTGGCTTTCAGTAGATCGCGAGAAGCTTTCAGGTAAGGTAAATGCGATCCCTGCCGCTGAGCAGATTGATGTTCCCGTTAACGCAGTTGCAATCGTCGAGTTGTACAGCAAGTAATAGCCTGTAGGATCGGAGGAAAACTATGAACGATATTTTACAGCCTACCATTGAGTGTAAAGAAAAAAGCGAAGATGGTTCTTACGGCAAATATGTCGTATCACCGCTCGAGCGCGGTTATGGCACAACGTTGGGTAATTCCCTGCGCAGAGTTCTTCTTTCTTCTCTTACCGGTGCTGCTGTTACAGCTATAAAGATCGATAATATCTACCACGAGTTCACAACGGTTCCCGGAATCATTGAAGACATGACGGAGATCATTCTTAACATTAAGTCTATCCGTGTAAAGCTTCACAGCGATTCCCCCAAGACTGTCTGCCTCAGCGTACCTGAGGGCAAGACAGGTGAACTTAAGGCAGGAGACATTGTTCACGATGATGAGATCGAGATCGTAAATCCTGATCTTGTTATCGCTCACCTCAACGGTTCATCCAAGGTCTTCATGGAGTTAACGATCAGCAAGGGTCGCGGATATAACACCGCAGAGCAGAATAAGGTAGAAGGTCAGGCGATCGGAATCATCGCTATCGATTCCATCTTCTCACCTATCAAGAAGGCTAACTTCGTTGTCGAGAATACACGTGTAGGCGCTCGTACAGACTATGACAGCCTGACACTTGAAGTCTGGACAGACGGTTCTATCGCAGTAGATGAGGCATTCTCTTCGGCTGCTGACATCCTTATCACACACTTAAGTCTTTTCAAGGCTTTGACGGATACGGACAGCGGTATCAGCTTTAAGGCTGTTGAGCCTAAGGCAGAGAAGAATTCCGAACTCAGCAAGGCGATCGAAGATCTTGATTTCTCAGTCCGCACATACAACTGCTTGAAGAGAGCGGCCATCAATACGGTCGGCGATCTTATAAGCAAGTCTGAAGACGAGATGATCAAGGTCAGAAACCTCGGAAAGAAGTCTCTCGATGAAGTCATCGCGAAGCTTTCCGATATGGGTCTGCACCTGCAGGATGCAGAATAAGAGCACATTAGGAGGAAATTGATATATGGCAGTTAACAGAAAACTCGGCCGTCCGTCAGATCAGAAGCTTGCTATTCTTCGCAGCCTCTCTACAACTCTTGTAATCAACGGCAAGGTTGAGACTACGGTCGCCAGAGCTAAGGAAGTAAGTTCCATCGTTGACAAGCTTGTAGCAGATGCTATCAAGGAGAAGGACAACTTCACTACGAAGGATGTTACGGTATCGGCAGCAAAGCTTGACGGCAAGGGCAATAAGGTTCTTGTTACAAAGACATCCAAGAACGGCAACAAGTATGATGCAGTTGATCGTGAGATCAAGACAAAGACTGTTCAGGTTGACAGCGCATCAAGACTTGCAGCCAGAAAGAGAATGACATACTGGCTCATGAAGAGTCATGATTCCGAGGGTAAGGCTGTTAATCCCGTTAACAAGATGTTTGACGAGATTGCTCCCAGATATGAGGGCAGACAGGGCGGCTATACAAGAGTTGTAAGACTCGGCGCAAGACGCGGTGACGGCTCTGAAATGGCTATCCTCGAGTTCGTTTGATCTTCTTAAGATCCTGACGGATAACAGAATACAAAAACAGCGGGGCCTGCAATTTGCAGACCCCGTTTTCTTATTAGGGAATATATGATGGCAAGCGCGATAGACGTTACAAATGTTTCTTTCTCGTATAAAAGTGACGAGGGACAGGTTACCGGCAAAAAGGCTTTGGACAATATAAGCCTTGAGATTGCCGAAGGGTCTTACTGCGCTGTTCTGGGTCCTAACGGATCAGGCAAATCCACACTCGCAAAGATAATAGATGTGCTGGAATTTCCCGACGAAGGAAAGATAGTCGTACTCGGAAATGAGGTTACGGATGAGGAGAGCATATACGGCATAAGAGAAAGATGCTCGTATGTCTTTCAGAATCCCGATAATCAGATCGTCGGTACTATAGTCGAAGAGGATGTGGCATTCGGTCCCGAGAATATGGGGATACCTCTTCCCGAATTGAGAAACAGGGTGGATGATGCCCTTAAGTACGTCGGATTATATGAATTGAGAGGAAGAGAAGCCGCATCGCTATCGGGAGGACAGAAACAGAAACTGGCGATAGCAGGTGCATTGGCGATGAAGCCGGATGTACTTATCCTTGATGAGGCTACCGCGATGCTCGATCCCGTGAGCCGTGACGAATTCCTCGATCTTATCGAGAAGATGAACCGCGAGAAGGGGATCACGGTGCTTACCATTACGCACGACATGAACGAGGCAGCAAGATGCGACAAGATATTCGTCATCGAGAACGGTAAGGTGACGATGTCCGGAACGGCTCCCGAGATATTCTCACATCCGAGAACAGTAAGAAATGCCGGATTGGATCTGCCTTTTGATGTTGATCTTCTCTACGAGATTGCCGAACTTGCCGAAGTTACGGTCGAGGAAAAGGATATAAGGAGCAGGGATTCCATTATCGATTCGGCGGTAAGGTTTGCCCTTATGGCCAAGACCATGCCCAAAGAACCGATAAGAAAAGTCCGTAAGCCGGGAAGAAAACTTCTGGAGATAAGTTCGTTGTCTCATTCCTACGACGGCGGTAACAATTATGCGATACGTGACATTAACCTTGATGTGTATCAGGGCGAGATACTCGCCGTCGTCGGTAAGAGCGGCTGCGGAAAAACGACGCTGATATCACATCTTAACGGTCTTATAAGACCACAGTCGGGCGCGGTGCGTTTCTTCGATAAAGAAGGGAACGTATACTCTACCGACAGGAAAAAGGATGTAGCGCGCATAAGAAGGAGTGTGGGTCTTGTATTTCAGTATCCCGAATACCAGTTGTTTGAAGAAACGGTCGAGCGGGATATTGCATACGGTCTTATAAAGACAGGTGCCTCCGAGGTTAATATAGAGGGCAGGGTAAAAGCAGCCGCATCTTTGTCGGGCGTAAGCGAGGATGTTCTAAGCCAAAGTCCTTTCGAGCTGTCAGGCGGACAGAAAAGAAGAGTTGCCCTGGCGGGTGTCCTCGTAATGAAACCGGACATAATGGTTCTCGACGAGCCCGCGGCAGGACTCGATCCTCTCGGAAGAAGGGATATGTTCGAGACGATCCTGGCTTTAAGAGAGACCGGTACGACGGTAGTCATCGTCTCTCATAACATGGATGAAGCCGCAAGATATGCCGACAGGATCGTATGCATAAACGATGGACGGATCGTCTCATGCGGTTCGCCTTCGGAGTTATTCGAGAGTGAGGAAAAGGCGGAAAGACTCGGCATATCCATGCCTATCCTGTATGGCTTCTCTGACGAGATAAAGAAGAGGATCATTAAGGAACGTCCGGGGGTCAGATTCAATCCGCCGTTCCCGGAGGCGTCGATGGAAGCGAGATCTATCGTAAGGAGCGTGCTCTCATGCTAAACGATATAAGTCTCGGAAGGTTTGTAGATACGGGCTCGGTGCTTCATAAGACCGATCCGCGCTTTAAGGTAATCCTCTATATAGTGTATCTTGTGGCGATCTTTTACGTAAGATCGGTTGAGTCCATGGTGTTCCTGTTCTGGATAATACTGATCCAGCTGATCGTTGCCAAAATACCTCTTAAGACCATATGGTCGTCTTTAAAACCTATATTGCCGCTCGCTGTTTTCATATTCCTGATAAATGTCTTTACGATCAAGACCGGGAATCTGATATTTAAGTGGAAGATCATAGAGGTTACGGACACAGGGCTTATGAGAGCCTTGTTAATGGCTGTCAGGATCTTATTCCTGATCCTGTCCACTTCCGTATTATTGACGCTCACGACAACTCCGCTGAAGATATCCGATGCGCTCGAATCTCTGTTATCACCTCTTAAGGTGTTCAATGTTCCGGTGCATGAGGCGTCGATGATGATGTCGATAGCATTGAGGTTCATTCCGACTCTGATCGAGGAGACCGATAAGATAATGAAAGCCCAGCAGTCGAGGGGAGCCGATTATGATACCGGTACATTCATCAACCGGATCAAAGGATATATAACAGTACTGGTCCCTCTGTTTGTTTCTTCGTTTAAACGCGCCGAAGAGCTTGCGGTTGCAATGGACGCAAGATGCTACAGAGGCGGGACGAACAGGACTAAGCTAAATCCTCTTAAGATAACCGGAAGGGATGTACTCATATTTGTCCTGTTCATGTCGGGGGCTGTCCTGCTTGTGCTGATCGAGTTGATCACAAGGCATTAAAACCGAATACTATCCGCGTTATATATGTGGTAAAATCAATTAGTTTTATTTTATTCAGGAGGGATTTTTTGATGGCATACTATGTTGGCATCGATCTCGGAGGAACAAACATCAAGGCGGGTATCGTCGATGAACAGGGTAAGCTTTTAAATAAGCAGAGCATTAAGACGAATGCAAACAGGCCCATGGAAGATATTATCCACGATATGGGTAAGCTTGCCGTAAGTGTAATAGAAGAGGCCGGCCTTAAGAAAGAGGATATTTCGGCTATAGGAATCGGTTCCCCCGGAACTCCGGATAATAAAGCAGGTCTTCTTGTATATGCAGGAAACCTTCCTTTCAATATGGCCCCGATGAGAAAGCTTATAAGGGAGATAATCGATCTTCCGGTCTATATCGATAATGATGCCAACTGCGCGGCAATGGCCGAAGCGATCGCAGGTGCTGCCAAGGGTGCCAAGGATTCCGTAACGATCACACTCGGAACGGGAGTAGGCGCCGGTGTCATAATCGACGGCAAGATCTATTCCGGATTTAACCAGGCAGGATCGGAATTCGGACATACCGTCCTCGTATCGGGCGGTGTTCCCTGTACATGCGGACGAAGAGGCTGCTTCGAGTGTTATGCTTCAGCATCCGCTCTTGTAAGAATGACGAAAGAAGCTGCAGAGGCTCATCCTGAATCAAAGCTCAACGATGTTATCAGGGAAGAGGGTAAGGTAAACGGTAAGATCGCTTTTATCGCTCAGAGAATGGGTGACGAGGTTGCGAACGGAGTAATCGATATGTACACCGATTACCTTGCGGACGGTCTTGCCAATGCCATCAATACGTTCATGCCCGAAGTCCTTGTAGTAGGAGGCGGTATCTGCAACGAAGGTGATCCGCTTCTTATCCCTATGACAGAGAAGACCATGAGCAGACCTTTCTATGGCCCCGGCGTAAAGAAGACAAGGATCGCACTTGCACAGATGGGTAACGATGCGGGTATCGTCGGTGCTGCAATGATGGGTATGACATGCGTTCACGGAAACGTAGACGGAACTTCTTGCTGATAATATGCCCTCCGTCGCACTCATAATCGAATTCGACGGTACCGGCTTTGTCGGTTGGCAGTATCAGGAGAACGGAAGATCCGTTCAAGAGCAGATCGTAAATGCTCTTTCTGCTCTTTATAAAGAAGATATCAAAGTAACGGGATCATCCCGGACAGATGCCGGCGTTCACGCCAAAGGACTTGTCTGTTCGGCGAAGGTCCCGTTTATTATCCCGGAAGACAGGCTTCCTCTTGCCTGCAACGCTCTTCTTCCGGAAGATGTTTCCGTGACATCGGCCTGTTATGTAAAGGATGATTTCAATGCGAGGTTCAACTGTCGGGGTAAAAGATATATATACAGGATACTGAACGGAAAGGTGAGGCATCCTCTCCTTGCGAGGTATACCCATTTTGTTACCGGCACTCTCGATGTCGATTCCATGATAAAAGCAGCGCCGTTCTTTGAAGGCGAACACGACTTCGCGGCTTTTTGCGCCGCAGGAGGATCGCAGAATACTACTGTCAGAAGGCTTAACAAGGTCGAGGTAAGAGACTCGGGCGGAGGCCTTATTGAGATAGAAGTCACAGGAGAAGCGTTCTTATATAACATGGTAAGGATAATAGCGGGTACGCTTCTTTATGTAGGACAGGGGAGGATCCGTCCCGAGGATATTCCGGAAATTATAGATTCGCGCGACAGGACGCGAGCCGGTAAGACGCTTCCTCCTGAAGGTCTGACTCTCGAAGAAGTGTTCTATGACTGGGACGCTTATCGTTTGTAAAGCAATCTTCCATTAAAGTTTAAGACTTGTTTAATTCGGTTTGGGGTTCATTGAAACCCGTTTTTGCACTGATTATAATTATCATAACTCTATGGAAAGGGAGGATTAAACTATGGAAATGTGGATGCTGTGGTTGATACTGACGGTCGTATTCGCAGCGGTCGAAGCGGCTACCTTGGGTCTTACGACTGTCTGGTGCGCGATCGGTTCTGCAGTAGCATGTGTGCTTGCTCTATGCGGTGCATCGGTTCAGACTCAGTTGATCGTTATGGTAGTTGTATCTGTGGTTTGCTTCATAGTATGTATGATATGGATAAAGCCTAAGCTCGATGCCAAGCACGGACTTAATTCAGAGCCCACGAATGCCGACAGAGTCATCGGCAAGGACGGCATAGTCATTAAGACTATCGATCCCGTCGAGGGCAAGGGTCAGGTCAAGGTTATGGGACAGGTCTGGAGCGCCAAAGCCGATCATATTATAGAAGAAGGCCAAAAAGTTACGGTAAGATCTTTGGAAGGCGTCAAGATCGTCGTAGAAGAAGTATAATATTAAAGATAAATTCCTAAGGAGGACAAGATTATGGGTGGCGGAGCAGTAATTGCGATCATTATAGCGGTTGTATTGGTATTATTTGCCGTAACTTGCGTTAAGATCGTTCCCCAGGCAACAACATTTATTATTGAGAGATTCGGTACATATAAGACAACATGGGATACCGGTATTCACTTTAAGGTTCCGGTAATCGACAGAGTTGCCAAGAGGATCTCATTGAAGGAGAAGGTTGCAGACTTTGCACCTCAGGCTGTTATCACGAAGGATAACGTTACGATGCAGATCGACACGGTCCTGTTCTATCAGGTAGTAGATCCTAAGCTCTATACATACGGAATCGAGCGTCCTATCTCTGCTATCGAGAATCTTTCCGCTACAACCCTTCGTAACATCATCGGTGAACTCGAGCTCGACCAGACGCTCACATCACGTGATATCATCAACTCCAAGATGAGAGAGCTTCTTGATGAGGCTACGGATCCCTGGGGCATCAAGGTAAACAGAGTTGAGTTGAAGAACATCATTCCCCCTCGCGAGATACAGGTAGCGATGGAGAAGCAGATGAAGGCTGAGCGAGAGAAGAGAGAGGCTATCCTTATTGCAGAAGGTAAGAAGGAAGCCGCCATCCGTGAGGCAGAAGGTGAGAAGATGTCCGCGATCCTTCGCGCCGAGGCTCGCAAGGAAGCAGCCATCCGTGAGGCAGAAGGTCAGGCTGAGGCTATTCTCAAGATCAATGAAGCGAAGGCTCAGGGTCTTCAGATGATCAAGGATGTACAGGCTGATGAAGGCCTTGTTAAGATCAGATCTCTCGAAGCAATGGAGAAGATCGCGAACGGTCAGGCAACCAAGATCATCATCCCTTCAGATCTTCAGGGCGTTGCAGGACTTGCTACATCAGTCAAGGAGATCATCAAGTCATAATAGCAATAGATGGCTTAAAATGTTAAAATTAAGGCTCCGGGGAGATGACCCCCGGAGCTTTTTTAAGGAGGTCTCGTATGGAAGGCTGGAACAACAGAACGAATATGACTATGCTGACGGATTTCTATGAGCTCACGATGGGCAAGGGATATCTTGATGACGGGAAGGCTGAGAAGATCGTATACTTCGACGCTTTCTTCAGAAATGTACCCGAGCAGGGCGGATATGCCATCATGGCCGGACTCGAGCAGGTGATCGATTACTTAAGCGACCTCCATTTCACCGAAGATGATCTTAAGTTCCTGAGCGGATACGGCTTCGATGAAAGATTCATAGACTATCTTAGAAATTTCAAGTTCAGCTGTGACGTTTGGGCTGTTCCGGAGGGAACGCCGATCTTCCCGAGAGAGCCTCTCATCAAGGTAAGAGGTCCTGCTTTGCAGGCTCAGCTTCTCGAGACGGCTCTTCTTTGTACGATCAACCATCAGACTCTGATCGCCACGAAGACCGCCAGGATAGTACGTGCGGCTGAAGGAAGACCGGTTATGGAGTTCGGTGCCAGAAGAGCACAGGGCTTTGATGCATCCGTATTGGGTGCAAGAGCCGCGTATATTGCCGGTGCTGCAGGAACATCCTGTACTATCTGCGGACAGCAGTTTGACATTCCTCTGTCCGGAACGATGGCTCATTCCTGGGTAATGCTCTATGACGATGAGTTTGAAGCGTTTAAGGCTTATGCCGAATCATATCCCGACAAGTGCCTTCTTCTCGTAGATACATATGATGTATTGAAGTCAGGTATACCGAATGCGATCAGATGTGCACACGAGGTTCTCGAGCCGATGGGCAAGAGACTTCTCGGAATAAGGATCGATTCGGGTGATCTTACTTATATGACACAGAAGGCGAGGAAGATGCTCGATGAGGCAGGACTTACGGATTGCAAGATAACCGTATCCAACGCTCTTGATGAGTTTCTGATCAGAGATTTGATCTCACAGGGAGCCTGCATCGATTCATTCGGTGTCGGTGAGAGACTTATCACGTCAAAGGCCGAACCGGTATTCGGAGGCGTTTATAAGATCGCAGCCGTTGAGGACGAGAACGGTAATGTTATTCCGAAGATGAAGATCTCCGAGACGACTGCTAAGGTTACTACTCCCTGCGACAAGGAGATCGTAAGATTCTACGATAAAGATACGGGTAAGGCGCTCGCGGACGTTCTCTTTGTCAAAGGCGAGAAGATACCCGACGGAGAGCCCTATGAGATATTTGATCCCGTGGAGACGTGGAAAGCGAAGACTCTTACAAACTATACGACACAAAAGATCCTTGTAGAGGTTTTCAGAAACGGAGAGCTCGTATATAATAAGCCTTCGATCACCGAGATCAGAAACTACTGCACTAAGCAGCTCGATACATTGTGGGATTCGGTGAAGAGATTCGAGAATCCGCATACATATTATGTCGATCTTTCGCCCGAATTGTGGAAGATCAGGGATGACATCCTGAGAGGATACAGAACAAAGAAATAAGAGGTAAAACAAATGGCAAATCCTATCGTAACTATCAAGATAAAGGACCTGGGTGACATCAAAGCGGAGCTCTATCCTGACGTTGCTCCCATCACGGTCGATAACTTCATTAAGCTCGCAAGTTCCGGTTTCTATAACGGACTTACATTCCACAGGATCATTCCCGGATTCATGATCCAGGGCGGAGATCCCGAGGGGACCGGTATGGGCGGCCCGGGATATTCCATCAAGGGCGAGTTCTCATCTAACGGCGTTCCGAACAATCTTATGCATACCAGAGGCGTCCTCTCGATGGCAAGATCGATGATGCCCGATTCGGCCGGTTCTCAGTTCTTTATCATGCATGAAGCCGCACCTCATCTTGACGGAAGCTATGCCGCATTCGGTAAGGTCATCGAGGGGATCGAGGTCGTAGATAAGATCGCTTCCGTAAAGACCGACTATAACGACAAGCCCCTTGAGCCGGTCGTTATCGAGATAATGACAGTCGAGGTATAATCTTTCGCGAATGGATGCCAATTCCGATTCACGTGTCAAACATATTGACTTCATACTGATAGATCTCTTTTGTATAGAGATCTCCTTTATGCTTGCCATAATCACTCGTTATGGTCTGTCGGAGCTTATCAATATCCTCGCTAACGGAAACCAGGACGGCCCCAAAGCGTTCAGGCTCGTAAATGTTGTCATAATGCTCGCTTACTTTGTGTTTATGCTCTTTACGGGTCCTCATACCGGAATCGTAAAGAGAGGGCATCTCAAGGAGTTATGGAGCGTTCTGATCATCAATGCGGAGATCCTATTCACGCTGTTTACTTTCCTCTATGTAATAAAGGTATCCGCTATCTACTCGCGTCTTATGATAGGCTACTTTGTCTTGTATGATGTTGTCCTGATGATGCTCTTAAGGTCTTACCGTAAGCTGATCTTGCACGTAAGATTTCTTGACGGGAGTGATTCAGCCGGTGTCCTTCTGGTGTTGCAGTCGGATACTGCCGAGGGTTTTGTCGAGACTCTTATCAAGAACAACAGCGGTTTCTATCATTTTAAAGGCATCATATTTACGGACGGATATACCGAGTCGGAGTATATGGGGATTCCCGTTATCAAGCGTAAGGATGTCTTGGAATACGTGAAATCGAATCCGATAAATGATGTGTTTATGTTGACCAAGTCAGGAGGAAGGCTGGCATCCTCTTTTATAAATATGGGTATCACGGTACACCGCGCGATGGATCTCGAGACTCCCAATATGTACAATGCGACACTCAATCAGATCGGCAATTATACGGTCATCACATCCACTATAAGCCGTGCGACGATGGGTGAGCTTCTCGTTAAGAGGATGTTCGATATCCTGATCTCAGTGATAGGTTTGATCTTTACCGGTATCCTTACAATTATCCTGACTCCGATAATCAAGGCTCAGGCTCCGGGTCCGGTCTTTTTTAAGCAGACTCGTGTAGGCAAGAACGGAAAGACGTTCGTTATGTATAAGTTCCGCTCCATGTATATGGATGCCGAGGAGCGTAAGAAGGAACTCATGGCACAGAATGAGATGAACGGACTTATGTTCAAGATGGAAAATGACCCCCGTATCTTTCCTGCCGGAAACTTTATGAGGAAAGCAAGTCTTGATGAGTTCCCTCAGTTCTGGAATATCTTTAAGGGGGATATGTCTCTTATCGGAACGCGTCCTCCCACGCTCGATGAGTATGAGAATTACAAGAAGCATCATATGTCGCGTCTGGCGATGAAACCGGGTCTTACGGGAATGTGGCAGGTATCGGGAAGATCCGACATCAAGGACTTCGAGGAGATAGTCCGCCTCGATAACGAATACATAAGGAATTTCAGTATCGGTCTTGATATAAAGATATTCTTCAAGACTATAGGAACCGTACTCGGCATGAAGGGATCGAAGTGACTTCTTATAAGGAAGTGTTCAAAGAAAGGGGCAGTTTATCCGAGGCTTTATACCTGGCGGCCTTTGCCTGTTACATTTCCTTCTTCTATCTTCAGAGCACCACATTTACGATGGATGTTCCCGGTCTGATATACAGCCTCGTAAGGGCGGTTATTGCCGGATGTGCCATTTACAGACTTATTCTGTGGAGAAGTGATATCAATGCTTTCGCGGCAGTTGCTTTATCTGTAATGACGGGGCTCGGGATCTTCTTTTTGATCTCGAGGGGAGACATAATGGTTCTGGATGCCGCTTTGATAATGGCGGGAGCATATAAAGTCTCGTTTAAAAGGATCGGCATGATATATGTCTTTGTCGGAGTTACCGTCAGTCTTCTGGCTCTTGTATGCTCAAGGACCGGGGTCATTCCGGATTATACGTTTATGACAAATTACGGTGAGAACGAGAGGGTGAGACATTCTCTCGGTATCATCTATCCTACGGACTGCTTTGCTCACGTCTTTTACCTTGCCATAGCGTATTTCCTTCTAAGGTGGAAGCGCGTAACCTATCGGGAGATAGCGGCCTTTGCCGTGATCTTTGTCGTGCTCTATCATTTCACGAGTGCACGTGTGGACTTTGCCTGTGCCGTGCTGATGCTCGTGATCATCCTCATATGCAGGATTACGGGATTTAAGGATGTTGTTCCGGACGGTTTGAAGAAGATCTTTGCGGTTGTTCTTATGCCTTTGTGCGCCGCGGGGATAGTTATCCTTACTTATCTGTACTCGGTCAACAGGGGGATCATGTTAAGACTCGATTCGATCTTGTCTTATCGTTTAAGCCTCGGAAAGACCGGAATGGATCTTTACGGGTTTAAACTTCTCGGGTCCGCTTCATTTGCCGAGAACGGGAATGCCAACGGCGGCGTCAGAGACTATCAGTACGTGTTCTACGATTCGGCGTACATCAAATATCTTTTTAAGTACGGGATCATACTCTTACTAGTTCTGTTTGTGATCTATGCCTTGATCGGGTTAAGGCTTAAGTCTTCCCGGATGTACTACGCCATGGTGTTTATCAGCGTGATCACGATATCGTTCGTTATAGAGCACCACATGCTCGAATTATCATATAACATAACTTTACTGCTGCTTACGGCCGATATTTCAACTATTTTACAGATGCCGTCTTATATAAATATAAATAATAAGAATGATATAATGGCAAAGACTACTTAAACCCCCTTCGGAGGAAGATCATGAATTACATCATAAATGAAGACGAGACCGAGATTAACATAAAAGACCTGTTGACCTATTGTTTCCTTCACTGGAGAAAGGCGTTGGCCTGGATGCTTATTGTGGGCATCCTTCTCGGCGGATCTATGGGAGCACTTGAGTGGATGAAGACCTCCAAGCTCGCTTCTGCATATCAGGAATATCTCAATGATCCCGATGCCCTGATCGCTAAGCAGAATAATACTATCTATGCACAGAAGAACGGTATCGAGCTTCCCGATGATGAGATACTGACTTCTGAGGAACAGCAGATCCTCGAAGAAGTCGCTACTTTGGACAGTATCAACAACATGAATGACATCATCGCCCAGAGCAGACGTGATCTCATGGCTATGACCGATTATTATAACGATTCCATCCTCATGAATGTAGTTCCGCAGTATGTTCCTACCGCAGAGGCCGATCTTATGATCACCGTTCCCGATGGTGCCCCGTCCAACGCGGTCAATGTTCTTCTTGCCGCTTACGTGGATTACCTTCAGAATGGTAACTACCTCGATGAGTATGCCAATGAACTCGGAATGGATGTTAAATACCTTAAGGAGGCTGTAACCGTCTCCGATATCACATTCGGAAATATGGACGCAGGCAATACGACTGCCACGGGTTCCGGATCAAATACTAATGTCAGCACAGATGTTGATGTCAACTTCTCGCTCTCGACCGATGTCGACGGATCAAGAGTCGGACTCATCGTCATAAGGACGGTCGGAACGTCAGCGGAGTCGGCACTCAATCTTCTTGACTTCATCTTGGGAGAGGTCGATAACTATCGCGAGGCTACAGGCGAGACGGTAAGTCCTCATGAGACTACTGTTGTTAACTATTACTTCAACATGGTAAAGGATGACAGGATCCAGGTTCTTCAGACTGAGACATCAGAACAGTTGGTTGACCTTCAGGAGAATCTTGAGATATATGTTAAGAGCCTCAAGAATCTTCAGAAGCAGCATGGCGGTCTTATCGTAAATACGATGCACAAGCTTCCCAATGCCCTTCTTGAAGGGGCGAAGACAGGTGTTAAGTTTGGTACTGTCGGAGCTTTGGCGATCTTCCTTTTCTACGCTCTTATCCTCATAATCAGATATATAATCAGCTCTATTGCACTTACGAAATCGCAACTCGTAAACAGATTCTCGCTCTTTGATCTGGGCTCGGTAAGAGACGGTGAGAAGAAGCTCTATAAGCACAAGGGCAGATTCGATAAGTGGCTTCGTAAGGTCGGCAGACTCGGCGAGGGCGATGTCGATGCAGTCGAAGCGTCCGCCGCCAACCTCGCAGTTTACGGTTCCGAGTATAAGTCAGTCCTTATCATAGGAAAAGGCGAGACGGTCAAGGGTCTTACGAAGGTCGTCAAGGACAGAAAGGTGCATACTGCCCCCAGCCTGATCGACAACCCTCTTGCCAGAAAGCTGCTTCTCGAGGTTGACTGCGTCATTCTTGAAGTTAATTACGGCGAGACCAAGTTCGAAGACATAAGAGATCAGCTCAAGCTCATAATGCTCGCGGGCAAGCCTGTAGCAGGATATATCGCAGACTGATACCATGGGACTTAAGGTCTTACACATATCAAAGTATTACTATCCCTTCTCGGGAGGGACTGAGCAGATAGCGCGCGATGCTGTTGTAGCCTTGAAGGAGATTCCCGGGTGCGAGCAGCTTGTATTCGCATTCGATCACGGTACTCCCAAGGAATCGAAGGACTCGAGAGATGTGGTGGATGATATAGATGTCATCCGCTGCCGTTGTTTCACGAAGATATCCTCACAGTCTTTGTCCGCAACTTACGGAAGAAGGCTTAAGGAAGCGCTGGATGAGTTTAAGCCCGATGTGGTCATACTTCATTATCCGAATCCGTTCGGTACGCACTATCTTCTTAAGCTTCTTAAGAAGAGACCTGAGATCAAGCTTATAACCTACTGGCATCTCGATATAGTAAAGCAGAAATTCCTGAAGATTTTTTTCAGGAGTCAGAACAGAAGGCTTATAGCAAGATCTTCGAAGATCATCGCCACAAGCCCGAATTATGTCGAAGGAAGTGAGTATCTTTCTTCTGTTCCCGATAAGTGTGTTGTTGTTCCGAACTGCATCAATGAGAACAGACTTGTCACAGATGACGAGGTAATAAGAAGGGCCGGGGAGCTTAAAGAAGAACATAAGGGTAAGACCGTGTGTCTTGCCGTAGGTCGCCATGTCGAATACAAGGGATTCAAGTATCTTATAGAGGCGTCGAAGTACCTTGATGACAGCTTCGTCATCGGTATCACGGGCAAGGGACCTCTGACGGATGATCTTAAGGCTCAGGCCGAAGGTGACGGCAAGATCCGTTTCCTGGGACTTATAAGTGATGTCGATCTTCGTGCATGGCTTATGACCTGCGATCTGTTCTGCTTCCCGTCTATAACCAAGAATGAGGCATTCGGTCTCGCTCTTGCCGAGGGTATGTACTTCGGTCATCCTGCGATTACATTCACTATAGAGGGTTCGGGCGTAAATTATGTTAACCTCGACGGCGTTACGGGTATAGAATGCCCGAATGCGGACAGTAAGGCGTTCGCTGAAGCGATGAAGACTTTGGCGGGGGATAAGGATCTTCGTTCAAGATACGGTGAGGCAGCAAGAAAGCGCGTCATCGATAATTTTACATATGCAACGTTCAAGAAGAATATTCAGGCGCTGGTGACGGGTCTTTGATGATATGAATCTCACACTTACGCGTCTCAACAAAGGGTCTTCCATAGTCAACGCCCTTATCTGGTTCAGTATTCTTACCGCATCCTGTGATATCGTACTCGCGTTTGATGTCGCAGGTCTTACGGTTCGAGTATCCCAGCTCGTTGCTATGGCAGTAATGTTTCTGTTCCTTCTTCGTATCATCAGATTCGGCAATGTTAAGATCCTTACGCCGTACTATAACCTTCTGATAGTTATCGTATTTAACACTATATGTATAGTTAATTCCAAGACTCTGTTCAATGCCGTAGGTTATGATCTGTGGCTGATCTTCGATTGTGTTCAGGTGCTCGCCTTTACTTACTTTCTGAGTAAACAGGAGTCTATACAGTCGCTTCTCAGAAAGTACATTATGTGCTTCAACGCGCTTGCGGTCGTAGGCTTCATTCAGTTCGCATTGCAGTTTCTCGGTATCAACTTCTATGTAACACAGTACAATGATCTTCACAGGAGCAACGGATTCTCATACGAGCCATCGTTTTATGCGACATATATGATAATGGGTTCGATCATCTGTCTTTATCTTCTCGAGAGAAGGAATTACAGATGCATGAGAAGAAGATATCTCATTTTATCGACTCTTCTGAATGTCGGTGCAGTCGTGATCTCGACATCGAGAATGGGACTTCTGATCCTTCTTATATATGTCGTTTACAGGGGAATAATGTGCCTTAGGATATATATCCATAAGAAGGCTTCGCTTATAAGGATACTCTTTACGTTGATGCCTATCGTGGTCGGTATAGCGGCGGTGCTGTTCATCCTGGCGGTTGAATTTCAGGTGGACTTCGTACTTCACTATCTGAGCGGACTCGGTATCGGAGGCACTGCGTCCCATTCCACGGACGCGAGATCTGCAGGCTTTGTCGATACATGGAAACTCTTCCTCGACAGTCCTTTTCTGGGATGCAGTCTCGGAGGCATCGATGCGGGTATCATCGAGTACAAGGCGAGAAATTATACCGTTGCCAACAACGGCGGTGCGAGTATGTGTATCTCTCTTGAGGCTCTCGCGGCTTACGGAATATTCGGTGCGTATTTCTTCTTTAAGTATATGTGGGATCTGACGGTCGGAGGATATCTTAAGGCCAAGAAGAGACCCGGGGACAAGAAGGAGAGGGAGCCTGTATACGCTATGCTGATCGCTCTGTTCTTCGAGTTCGTCATATTGCAGCTTAACCAGAATGTCCTAAGACCTCCGTTCTGGGTGCATATCGCACTCGTATCTACGTGTCTTCAGATATATCTGCGTGAATCACATAAGAACTATAAAGTAACGGAGGCCGGAGTCGAGCATGTCTGATCCCAAGATAATCGCCAACTACCTTCCCCAGTATCACCGGATGCCGGAGAACGACAAATGGTGGGGAGAAGGATTTACGGACTGGGTTGCCGTCAAAAAAGCCGTTCCGCAATACGACGGACACGTTCAGCCCCGCGTTCCCGCAGACGGTTACTACTATAGTCTCGACAAGCCTGAGGATATTGCCCGTCAGGTAAAGCTTGCCAACGAATACGGGGTTTACGGATTCGGAATATACCACTACTGGTTCTCGTCCGAGCAGCACTTTATGGAGACGCCGGCGAATATCTTTCTCACTCATAAAGAGTTTGATATCCATTACATGTTCATATGGGACAATACTTCATGGATCCGTTCGTGGAGTGCCGTGAAGGGCAATAACTGGGCTCCTTCGTTCGAGGGGGAGAAGAACGCAGGCCCCGAGATCCTTGCCGAGCTTAAGTACGGTGATAAGGATGAATGGAAAAAGCATTTCGAGTGGCTTCTTCCTTTCTTTAAGGATGAGCGTTACATAAAGATCGACGGCAAGCCCGTATTCTCGTTCATGAGGATGAATGCGGATCCGGATATAATCAAGGCTATGGCAAAGTACTGGGATGAGCTCGGAAGGCAGGCGGGACTTCCCGGAGTCGTGTGCATGAGCAAGTGCACATGGAAAGGAGTCGGACTCGATTACCGTTTCTACTACGAGCCTTTCCAGTTTAACGATTTGCATGAGCTTTTCCGCAAGGGCCCCGAGGAAGTCTTCATAAGAAAGTTCAGGAAGAAGGATAAGTTAAGGTTCGCGGACTACGACAAGGAGTGGAAGAGCATTCTCTATTCTGCCGGGCACTGTAAGACTCCCAATACGTTCTATAGCGGTATCGTAGGCTTCGACGATACACCGAGAAGAGGAAAGAAAGCCCGTATCATCCGCGGACAGACACCTGAGAAATTTGAAAAGTATCTTTATGAACTCCTTAAGATAAGCAAGGCTCAGGGAAGGGAATTCGTCTTTGTTACGGCCTGGAACGAATGGAGTGAGGGCGCATATCTGGAACCCGATTCCGTAACCGGCACCGGTTACCTTGAAGCGTTGAAAAGAGCTTCCGAAAGGTTAAACGGATAATATGAATATTGCTTGCTGTGTCGTTCTTTATAATCCCGATGAGAATACGGTAAAGAATATCTCCACCTATGCTCCGGCGGCAGGTGAGGTCTTTGCCGTAGATAATTCCGATGAGCCCGATGAGGATATCATTAATAGGATAAAGAATATCGGCGCGAACGTTACCGTCATATCCATGCACGGCAACAAAGGTATTGCCGCCGCCCTGAATGAGGGAGTCAGGAAAGCCTCCGAAGCAGGCTTTAAGTATCTTCTTACCATGGATGATGATTCGTTCTTTACGGGAACGGTCCTTCCGGAATATACGGAACGCGCGCGCAGGCTGTTCGAGGAAGACGACAAGGTCATTGAGGTCGGGATACATAACAGCGGCGATAAGGATGACGATCTTGTCGTTAATAATGAGAACCCCGACTGGCTCATAACGTCCGGTTCGATAATAGACATCGATAAGACGATCGCTATCGGAGGTTTTCTCGAGAAACTCTTTATCGACGAAGTTGACAGGGAATTCTGTTACCGTGCCGTCGCTAAAGGTTATAAGATGCGAAGAGTCCTGGATCTTACGATGCAGCATAATCTCGGTGCCCCGATACGAGGGAAGATCTTCGGCAGGGAATTTGAAGCGATGGGGCACAGTAAGATCAGGAAGTATTATATCTTCCGTAACTGCACATACGTAATGAAGGAATATCCTCAGACGAGGAAACCCTACAGGCATTTTCTCTTTGCCACATGGCTTAAGACGATACTCGTCGAGGATGATAAGATCAATAAACTCAAGTATATGAGAATGGGCCGAAGGGATGCCCGTAAGGGTAAGTTCGGCAAGCTCGAGGTGTAAATGACTGAAGAGGATAAGATCAGGAATGTAGAAGGTGTTGTAGGCAAGCTCAAGAGGATAGCCTCGTCTTCTGTTGATAAAGGAAATTACCGCAAGGCTCTCGATGCCGTCACTGCGGCCTCCTTCATTCTGGAGGAATACAATCAGTATTATGTCGATGAGGAGCTTGAAGGATATGTTAAGGATATCGCGCGAAAGCTCGTCGTTCCCGCATACGGACAGCAGGAGGGAGATCCTTCGACCATTCTGTTTTATGACAGCTTCGGCTTCGACGTAAGAGCTCTGGCTCTTGTATATATGCACGCTCTTGCAGATCTGGGATATAGAGTTATCTACATAACCAAGGTCGAGTCTAAAGACAACCAGCCTGAACTTCACGAGGCCGTAAAGCACGGAAATGTCATCTGGAATTACGTGTCGTATGAGGACCGTGAGCAGGAAGTAAAAGATATCGCTTCTTTGTTCGAGCGGTATCAGCCCGCGAAAGCCATCCTTTATTCAACTCCGGATGATGCGGCGGCGATGGCTGTCTTCTATGCATATCAGGGCATCGTTGAAAGATTCAAGATCAATCTTACCGACCACGCGTTCTGGCTCGGACACGATGCGTTCGATTATAATCTCGAGTTCAGAAATTACGGAGCTTGTGTATCCGTAAAGTACAGAGGGGTTCCTGAGGACAGGGAGATCATCATGCCGTTTTATCCCTACCACAGAGACCAGGAATTTCAGGGGCTTCCGTTCGATCCCAAAGGAAAGAAGATCGTCTTCAGCGGAGGATCGGTCTATAAGACTTTGGGAGATCCTCAGAACCGCTATTATGTGATCCTGGATAAACTTCTTACGAAGCATGAGGATCTGGTGTTCCTTTATGCCGGCACGGGCGATGACAGTGAGATAAGAAAGCTTCAGGATAAGTTCCCGGGACGGGTTTACCGCATCGATGAGCGTAAAGACCTTTTCGAGCTGATGCAAACGTGCACGTTCTATCTTAATACTTTCCCCTTTATCGGAGGACTCATGATGCAGTTCGCGGCAGATGCGAAGAAGGTTCCTCTTACCTTGAGGAAGGAGGGCGCAAGCGACGAGAACAAGGAGATACTTCTAAGTCAGGACAGCGTCGAATACGATGATGTCGATTCGCTTGTAGCGGAGGCTTCAAGGCTCCTTACCGATGAGGAATACAGGATGAAGCGCGGAGAGGAACTTAAGGCGGATCTGATCTCGCCATCTGACTTTGCAAAGGAACTCGGAAGCGCGCTGGAGAATCACAGGACGTCATACGAAGTTAAGATAAAGGATACTGACACGACTGAATTCAGGAAACAGTATATAATAAGATTCAGTGATAAGACTTTCAGGCAGGTAATAGCTTCCGGCAATAAGAAGACTCTGATCTTGGATTTCCCCGGGCTGTTCTTGAAGAAGGTCTACAACAAAGTAGTGAAGAAAGAGAAGCTTAACTGAAGGTAATATTATGGATGTGAAGACTTATTCATTTGTACCGCACGGCGATGACAGGGGACAGTTGGTGGCACTCGAGGAGTATAAAGATTTCCCTTTTGCCGTTAAGCGAGTCTATTATATTTACGATACGCTCGAAGGTGTTGTGAGAGGTCATCATGCGCACAAGTGCTTAAAGCAGATCCTCATCTGCGTACACGGCAGTTGTAAGATCCATCTGGATAACGGTCATGAGACCGAAGAGGTGCTCCTCGACAAGCCTACCAAAGGTCTTTATATAGAGAATGACATGTGGAGAGAGATGTATGATTTCTCTCCCGATGCCGTGTTGCTGGTTCTTGCATCGGAGCTTTACGATGAGTCGGATTACATAAGAGATTACGATGAATTCAAAAAATTCATCGCTTCCAAGGAGGGCTGATATGGAAGTACCGTTTGTTTCTTTCAGACCGATGGAAAGGGCGCTCGATAAGGATATCAGAGCGGCCTTCGAGAGAGTTTACGATAACTCATGGTATATAGAGGGCAAAGAGGATGAGAAGTTCGAACAGGCCTTTGCGGACTACATAGGTACGTCTTACTGCGTCGGATGCGGAAACGGACTTGATGCTCTGGTCCTTGCGCTTAAGGCATTCGGCATAGGACACGGCGATGAGGTCATCGTTCCGTCCAATACTTATATAGCCACCGCCCTGGCCGTGACTTTTACCGGTGCAGACGTGGTCTTTGTAGAACCTGATATCAGGACTTATAATATCGATCCGTCACTGATCGAAGCCGCCGTTACGGATAAGACAAAGGCGATAATGCCGGTCCATCTTTACGGTCAGGCCTGCGATATGGATCCGATTATAAAGATCGCGAAGAAATATGATCTTAAGGTTATCGAGGATTGTGCGCAGGCTCACGGTGCGACTTATAAGGGAAGAAGAGTCGGAACGTTCGGTGATGCGGCAGGCTTTTCTTTCTATCCCGGAAAGAATCTCGGCGCATTGGGCGATGCAGGTGCCGCTGTTACGAACGACAAGGAGGCGGCAGATAAAATAAGGGCCTACGGGAATTACGGTTCGGACTATAAGTATCATCATATCTATAAGGGGCAGAACAGCAGATTGGATGAGTTTCAGGCGGCGTTCCTGTCGGCAAAGCTTCCTCACCTTGACAGGATGAACGAAGAAAGAAGAAGGATTGCTTCAAAGTATCTATCCGGCATAACAAATCCTCTTATAACTTTGCCTTATACGGCGGATTATGCCAAGCCGGTCTGGCATATATTTGCGATAAGATGTGAACGCAAGGATGAGCTTCAAAAGTTCCTTAAGGAGGCCGGGATCAGTACCAATAACCATTATCCGATTCCGATGCATCTTCAGGGGGCTTATAAGGATCTGGGCTTTAAGAAAGGAGATTTTCCGATAGCCGAGCAGATCTCGGAAACTGAGGTTTCCATTCCGATGTATTACGGCATGACAGATGAACAGATCGAGTATGTGATCACCAAGATCAATGAGTTCAGCTGATAAAGTACATTCACTTGAGATCTTTATTCTCACATATAACAGGGCAGATTATCTTTGCGAGAGCATAGAAAGCGTTCTCGCGTCTTCGTATAAGGATTTTACATTGACGGTTGTCGATAACTGTTCGACTGACAATACAAAAGAAGTCGTCAATAGTTTTGATGATCCCAGAATCAGATATGTTAAGCATGAGAAGAATATCGGCGGGATCAATAATATCAATTCGGCGATCAGAATGGCAAAGGCAGATTACATAGTGCTGTTCCATGATGACGATAAGATGCTTCCGTCCATGATCGAGGAAGAATACGGATTTCTCGAGGAGCATCCCGAGGCCGGGTGCGTCTCCTGCCTGTCGAGGAGCTTCTTCGAAGACGGACGGACAGAGGATATGAAGGCATCATTCGAAGGAGAGTCAAAGATCTATACCGGAACTGAGCTGTTCGACGCTTATTTTGCCGATAAGCACGATACCGTCTGTCCTTCGATAATGTACAGGAAAAGCGTGCTCGATGCTCACGATCTGATCTTTGACCCGAAGGTCGGACCCTGCTGCGATATCAAGCTGCTTTTTGATATAGAACGATACGGAGACGGAGTCGGAACGATAAATAAGTGCCTTATGCTTACGAGAAGACATGAGAAGCAGGACAGCACCATGAACTATTTTCCCATGCATATCGAGCTGTACGATTATCTTCATAATGATCCGTACTACGGACCGATGCTCTCGGAAAAGAAGAAGTGGGGACTTGATAAATATCACGATTTCTCGAGAGCCCTTGCAAGTCTCGTGATAAGAGGCACGGGGTCAAGGAAAAAGCATATTTCCGACGAGAAGAAATTAAGAAATGCAGTGGGAAGCAGGTTCATCGACAGATGCGTTTATACCGTTACGGTATCTTTGGCAAGGCTGTTTCCGGGACTTATCAGGAAGTTATTTTTTATGCGTAAGGGAGGACGGGGTTAATGATCATTGTCCAGTTCTCGGGCGGACTCGGTAATCAGCTCGGTCAGTACGGGCTTTATCTGGAGTATAAGGAAAGAGGCTATAAGACTTATGCGGATCTCAGCTGGTACAGGAACGGCCAGTCCAAGGACGGCAAAGTCGATATAAGAAGCGTCGAACTCGATCTTCTGGGACTGACGGTCGAGGAGTGTCCGAAGATGCTTGAATACTACGGTAAGGAAGGCGGTATCAACCGCTATATCAGAAGGCTTGTAGCAGGCCGTACATACATGGAAGAGGGATATAAGTTCACTCCTGCTCTCCTGGATGTTAAGAAGGGCTATGTCATGGGGGGAAGCTTCATCGGCGAGGAGTATATAACGACCTGCGCAAAGACGCTTCGCGACAATATCGTGTTTAAGGGAACGGATTCGGATTATATAAAGGAAATGGAGGATAAGATCCGAAGCGGTAATTCTGTCTCGATCCATATGAGGCTCGGGGATTATCTGAATCTGTCCGAGCTTTACGGGAATATCTGCACGCCCGAATACTATAGAAGGGCCGTGGATCTTATTAAACAGAAGGTTCCGGATCCCACATTCTTCATATTCTCGAATGATGTTAATGCGGCGAAGGAACTGCTCGGGATACAGGGGGCGGTTGCCGTTACCGGAAATACGGGTGACAGGTCGTATCTTGATATGTATCTTATGAGTCTTTGTAAGCACAATATCATCGCCAACAGTACATTCAGCTGGTGGGGTGCATGGCTCAATGACAACCCCGAAAAGACGGTATGCTGTCCTACAACGCTTCTTAACGGATATGATAACGGAAGTGTATACTGTAAAGAGTGGATAAGAGTTAAAGGAGACTGAATAATGAGTGCATCAAATGTTCTTGTTATTGGTGGAAACGGATTCATAGGTTCAAATCTTTGCCGTGTTCTGACGGAACAGGGTTTTCATGTAACGAGCTTTGATATAGCCCAGCCGCCGAGAACTGTCGACGGTGTTAAATATGTTATGGGAGATTTTTTTGACGATAATGTACTCTCGTCCGTTATCAAGGGGAAAGATGTCATCTACCACGCTCTCTCGACTATCAATCCCGGTAATTCCAATCAGAAGTACATGATGGGTTACGGAAGGGATTTTATACAGACAGTTAAGCTTTTCGATATGCTTAAAGATACCGATACAAAGCTTATCTTCCTGTCTTCCGGCGGAACCGTTTACGGTAAGCAGGCCGTTTTTCCGATCAAAGAAGACACGCTGGCAAGACCTATCAATCACTACGGCAACGTTAAGCTCTGCATAGAGAATGCGCTTCGCGTTTTTGACATACAGGCGAAGTCCAAGATGATAGTGGCAAGGATATCCAATCCTTACGGTCCCGGACAGGATTACAACAAAGGCGTAGGATTCATAGATGCGGTCATAAGAAGGACTCTCGAAGGCGAGACTGTTGAAGTCTGGGGCGACGGCGAGATCGTAAGAGACTATATTCATATCGATGACGTCTGCGGGATGCTCGCGGCTCTCGCGGGATATGACGGTGAGGAGAACATCTTCAATCTGAGCTCGGGGCAGGGAGCATCACAAAACCGCATAATCGAGATAGTAAAGAACATAGATCCCAGGGTTAAGTTCGAGTATAAACCCGCAAGGAGCGTTGACGTAGGAAAGATAATCCTCGATAACACCAGGATAAGAACGCTCTATAAGGATAAGATGACCGATCTGGACGACGGGATCAAGTCCGTTTATGACTATCTTAAGGGATAACGTGATACAATGTAGGTTCAGTGAGGTTCTAATATGGAAGAGAAGAAAGTAATTAAATCTGTATCGGAAAACCCTCAGCCTTTGACTATCAAAAAGGATTGGGGAAGCTATACCGTACTTCATGAAGAGAAGGATAATCTTACGATACTCGTAACCCTTACTGAGGGCAGCCGCATGAAGTATCACAGCCACGACGGAAGAAGAGAGCTTTGGATCGTAGCAAGCGGTACAGGTCGTGTCATCATGAATGAAGAGGAAAGATTCGTAAGAACGGGAGATGTCGTTCAGATCCCGAGACAGGTAAGACATACCGTTATAGCAGGAAGTGAGCTTAAGCTCATCGAGGTTCAGATCGGTGATACGCGTGTTGAGGATAAGACAGTTTACAATCTTCAGCAGGATTACTATAGCGACGGCAGTACCGGTTATTCGGTAGTTTGATTGGAGAAGACCGTTATGATGGAAAAACAGGCTAAGATATATGTTGCAGGCCATAGAGGCATGGTCGGAAGCGCCATAGTAAGAGCACTTCAAAAGGAAGGTTACGACAATATCGTAACGAGAACTCATAAGGAATTGGACCTTACAAGACAGGATCAGGTAGAGAAGTTCTTTGAGGAAGAGAAACCCGAGTACGTGTTCCTTGCCGCTGCGAAGGTCGGAGGCATTATGGGTAATGCCACTGCCAAAGCGGACTTTATGTACGATAACATGATCCTTGAGATGAATGTTATCCATGCGGCATGGAAGAACGGCTGTAAGAAGCTCGAGTTTCTGGGAAGCTCCTGTATATATCCGAAGTTTGCTCCTCAGCCTATGAAAGAGGACTGCCTCCTTACGAGCAGTCTCGAGGAGACGAACGAAGCGTATGCGCTCGCGAAGATATCCGGCCTTAAGTACTGTGAGTATCTGAATACACAGTACGGAACGGACTATATAAGCGTTATGCCGACTAATCTTTACGGTCCTAACGATAACTATCACCCGGAGCACTCTCATGTTCTGCCGGCTTTGATAAGAAGATTTCATGAGGCCAAGGAAGCAGGCGTTAAGAGCGTAACCTGCTGGGGCGACGGATCTCCTCTTCGTGAGTTTATGTACGTCGATGATCTCGCGGATCTTTGTGTATTCCTGATGAACAACTACAGCGGCAACGAGACCGTTAATGCCGGAACGGGCAAGGAACTTACCATCAAGGAACTGACTG
Source organism: Mageeibacillus sp. UBA6980 (assembly GCA_002450095.1). Classification (GTDB taxonomy): domain Bacteria; phylum Bacillota; class Clostridia; order Saccharofermentanales; family Saccharofermentanaceae; genus Saccharofermentans. Next base: position 46,292 of record DJYK01000012.1, read on the forward strand.
AACTGGTAGCGGGGATAGTAGGTTATGAAGGAGAGATATTATGGGATCCTTCGAAGCCAAACGGAACTCCGAGAAAGCTTCTTGATGTATCGAAGGCCGCTTCGCTCGGCTGGACGTATAAGACAGAGCTCGAAGACGGGATCAGACTTACATATAAGGATTTCCTGGAAAATCCGATGAGAGCCGAGAGGTAAGGTCTTTAACTGATGCCCTCAGGTAGAAAGAGCATACTCGTTACCGTTTCCTGGTATCCGACCAAAGAGAATCCCATAGCGGGATCGTTCTTTAAGGAACAGTGCGAACTGCTTTCAAGACAGTACGATATCACCGTAGTAAAGCTTAATCCGGCTAATACGCTGTGGTCCCGATACATACTTCAAAGACCTTCCGGCAAGGATATCTCTCTTCATAAGACAGGGGAGAAGGACGGCCTTAAGGAATATGATTGTGTCGTATTCCGTCCCGTCGAGTATGCCGTAATGAATAATATCCACAGTCGTGTCACGATAAAGAAGAAGGGGCTTTCCGGGATCGGCTCCGTCGATACCGATGCGGATATCAGGTTTTGGAAGAAGCATATGGCAAGGCTTGCAGATATGCTCGGAGAAAGGTTCGATCTTGTTTACGGTCTGTCTGCCCAGGGCACGTCTGTTTACGCCATGATGCTTGCCGAATATCTTAATGTCCCTTATATCTTAAGCGAGCATTCGCCGTTTTTGATCCCGGGTTCGACACTGAATGCCACGTTCAAGGAATCCATGGAGAAAGCGTCATGTTTCCTAGCCATCAGTAATGACAAGATAAGGCAGATCATGATGCAGAACGTTCATCTTAAAGATATCGAATATATGGGGAATATGGTCGATACCGATAAGTTCGAGTACAGACCGGTGAAACACGATATTCCTTCTTTTCTTATAGTAGCGGCCAATTCCTTTTACAAGAATTACGATCTGTTCATAAAGACAATGGACAGGTTAAACGAGATCGCGAATAAACCGTTCAAGGTAATAATAGCGGGGTATGCCGCCAATAAGGGCTACAGTCAGAATGTCGAAGAACTTATTACCAAGATCAATGCTTCTTCATTTGCCGATAAAGCGGAGCTCATCCCTTCGGTATCCAGGGATGAGATAAAAGATCTATATAACCGGGCTGACGCTTTTGTTATGACATCCTTACAGGAGGGACAGCCGGTGGCTCCGCTCGAGGCTGCCTGCTGCGGTCTGCCGGTATTCTCCACAAGATGCGGCGGCGTTGAAGACTATGTTGACGACACGATCGGACGCATAGTCGGCATCCTTGATCACGAAGCTCTCGCTGGATACCTGAATGATTATCTTGAAGGAAAGATCACTTTCGACGGGGAGCATATCCGTGATGTGATCGCCAAAAGATTCGGTCGAGATGCGTTTATGTCGAAGTTTACGGATGTCGTTAACAGGGTGACGGCACATGAGTGATAAGAAGACGATAGCAAAGACCGGTCTTATCGGTGTCATTAATCAGATAATATTCGCATTCCTGGGCTTCGTCTCGAGAAAGCTCTTTATCGTATATATAGGTACAGATATCCTCGGCTTGAGCGGAACCTATACACAGGTCCTGTCGACTCTCGCCCTGGCTGACTTGGGCTTCGACATCGCGGTTACTTATGCTCTCTATAAGCCTCTGAATGACGGTGACGAGCAGAAGATAAACGCTATCATGAGGGCATTGAAGAGTATATATAATATTGTCGGAACGGCATTTATCGTACTCTCCTTCGCGGCTCTTCCTTTTCTTAAGTTCTTCATCACGGACATGGAGTTTAAGCCTGTCTACTATGTCTATTTCCTGGTTCAGGCTCTCGCGAGCGCGTCCACGTATTTCTTCGCTTACAGAAGGACCTTGCTGGTAGCGGATAAGAAGGAGTATTTGACCAAGACCGTCGATACGGTCGCCATGTTCGTGTTCAGCATACTTAAGATCGTCGTTCTGGTCGTCTTTAAGAGCTATCTGATCTATGTATTGTGTTCGGTAGTACAGGCCTTTGTGACAAATATCTATATCTATATGAAGTGTTACAAGGTCTATCCGTATCTCGACAGTAAGGCCAAGACGGATAAAGCGGTAGTAAGTGATCTTCTGTCCAAGATCAAGGATATATGCCTCGGTAAGATATCGGGCTATGTTTACGGCTGTACGGATATGCTTCTGATATCCAAGATCATAAGCACGGTCGTAGCGGGTTATTACTATAATTATTTCAACGTCATATCCGTCATAAAGCAGCTGTCGGTTAATCTTCTGGGACCTCTCGCCCCGTTTATCGGCAGGAGTCTTGCCGAGGATAAGGATCCCGTGATCCAGGAAAAGTCCTTTCGCATGTATACCTATGTAAGATTTCTGGTGGCTGTCGTTCTTCTCGTGCCCACATTAAACCTCGTGGATCTGTTCGTGGAGATCTGGCTCGGACCGGAGTTCATCATGGACGGGATCATCGTGGTGCTCATCTGTGCCGATCTCTATATCAGCCTTGTCCACAGTTCTCTTGTTGACTATATGAACGGGTCGGGTCTGTTTAATTACGAGAAGTGGATAAGCCTTGCAGGCGCTGTCGTCAATCTCGGTTCTTCGATCTTCCTGGCATATAAGATCGGCCTTCCCGGCGTTCTTACGGGTACAGTCATCGCACAGGTCCTCTACTGGACATGCCGAAGCGTGGTTGTTTATAACAAGTGCTTCAAGTCCCAAAAGCTCTTCGTGCTTTACTGGTTCAGAATGCTTTGTTATCTTGCGGTATTCACTGGATGCGTGTTCGCATCAAGATACGTCTGTACTCTTATTGTTACCGATTGGAAGGTACTGACTTTTATCCTGAGGGGGATCGCATGCGAAGTTATTTGCGCAGCCGTTGTATGTGTGGCTTTCATTCCTTCGCCGGAACATAAAACTGCGGTAAAATGGGCAGTAGATAAAGTTAAGAGCAGATTTGTCCATGAGAGATAAGAGCATTATAAAAAGATATAAGTTCTCGCTGCCGATGGTCTTGTTGTCGGGGTTGCTCTTTGCCTTCCTTGCGTGGAAGATGGATGCTTCGGCAGGTCCCGACGAATCCATGCGTTATCTCGTGGTCGACTGGATCATAAAGCACAATGCTCTTCCTACAGGCTATGAGGAGGAGATCATCAATCCCATGTGGGGATTCTCGTATGCTTTTACTCCGTATCTGCCTTCGATGATAGGTGCGATATTTGCCGAGATCGCTTCCGTCTTTACCGACGACCCCCGGGTCCTGCTCTTTGCCTGCAGGCTCGTTAATGTATTTGCCGGGATGGGGACGGTATTTGTATCTTTCCGTGTGGGAGACAAGCTTCTTGATAACAGGAAGTCGGTGTATTTTATGGCTTCCATAGTGGCTTTTCTTCCTCAGTTCGTTTTTCTCTCGGGATACCTGAACAATGATGTAATGACTCTTCTTACGGGCTTTATGATCCTCGATGCGATACTGAACGGTGCCGGGGATAAGTGGAGCGTTAAGAGTATGATCTATCTTGCCTTCGGTGTAGGAATATGCGCGTTGACCTATTACTTCGGTTACGGCTGGATCATCTTCGCGATAGCGGGATTTATCTACACTTCATTGAAGCAGGACATACGAGGTAAAGCGCTTTGGAGAAGATTCGGCATAGTCTTCCTGATGGTCTTTATTCTTGCAGGCTGGTACTTTATCAGAAACGGGATCATCTATCACGGGGATTTTCTCGGATATCGCCAGCAGCTTATTTGCACGGAGCAGTATATGAGCAAGTACGGTCTGTATCCCGTATATAACCCCGGCAGGCTCAGTATGCATCTTCGCGATATGCTCCATAACGGAAGATGGACGGAGACTACATGGGAGAGCTTCATAGGAATGTTCGGAGGCATGATAATCTGTCTCGACGGTAAGTTCTATGATTTCTATATGCTGGCAGCCATCTCGTGCACCGTTATGTTTTTACTGTTCAGGCATAAGACCAAAGATAAGATCAGTACGCCGTTTCTTATGAGCTTGCTGTTCGAGATCATTTTCCCGATAGTATTGTCGATCTACAATTCTTATACAAGGGATTATCAGCCTCAGGGAAGATATGTCATAGCTTTGCTTCCCGCTGCCGTCGTTATCTTTGCCGTCGGTATGGATGAGTTCTCAAAAGCCGTTAAGGCTAAGTATTCGGACAGCAGACCCGCTCTGGCAAGATTCGGATATGATATACCGATGTGGTCCGCTGTTCTGCTGTTCCTTGTTTTTGCGGTAATATTCTATACGGTAATGCTTCCGACACTTACGTTTACGGTGCTTCCGGGAGCGGATAAGGTCAGCTTCTATTACGTAAGATAAAGTTCAGATCGCCTGAAATACCGTCAGGAACATATATCCGAAGAACAGGAAACTTAAGTATTCCGCACCCCATATGATCTTTAGGCCGAATGAAGGATCCGCTTTGATATGTCTTGTCCTTAAAGCCGTGACGATCAATGGCACAAGAGGCAGGAAGTATCTGCCCTGTACGTTGTCTATGGTCTCGCTTCCCACATTTGTGAACTTGGATGCCATCGGTAAGGTTATGAGCACAAATGTAACGATCATTAGAAATGCTCCCCAGACTCTTAATGCCGTTCCCGTCTTCTTTTCCTCTCCTTCTGTTCTGATCATTGAAAGCAGAAGCAAAAGATAATAAACGGAGACGATGGTCTCGGGAATGTAGAACTGATACCATCCGGGATAGGCAACCAATGAGTGAATGTAGAAGTCTGAGATCTTGATAACGGACATTTGGAGCATCTCGAAGTATTTGACGGCTATCACGAAGAACGACTGATCGGCGGAAGCGAACGAAGGGGTGAAGTAATTGAAGATCCCCCTGGTGTTCTGAAGCCAGATCATGGCGATGAAGCCCGCGACCGCAATTGCTCCGATGATCCCGGCTTTGATCTTACGGGCATTTTTGAGGTTGAATCTGTCTGAAGGAACCGCGATCAGGATAAGGATGAGAGGGGCATATACGAATTTGCTCAAAGCCAGAGCAACAGACAGACAGGCGAGGATGATAAACTGCTTTAAGGTAACTTTTGTATCCTGTCTGAATACTGAAACGGTAAACGCGGTAAACAGGAATACTATGCCGAGAATGAAACTGTCGTATGAATAAGTGACCGTCTGCTGGAGCATCATGGGGAAGAGGCTGAATATCAGAAGCGACTCCTTGCCGACAGGGATGATCTTAATTGACAGGTACACCAGGAATATGAAGAAAGCCGCATTGAATAACCTTCCCATATAAAACGTCGGGATGGCTCCGAGATGAAGAAGTCTTGCTATCGCGACACCGAGTCCGGAAACGATATATCCCAAAGGAACGTTGTTGCTGTTAAATGAAGCGCTGTCCAATACATCGCTTATCTTATATGTGTAAAGTGAATTGTCGGAAGAGAAAAAGGAAGACTCTTTAATGACGTTCCTGTATGAGCCTTCGGTTATGTAGATCGGAACATTTATCATTCCCGAGAGAAGATCCCTGTCTTCGGGTCTCATATATACCAGATGATCGCCGGACTCATCGACAGGATCGGAGAAACCTTTGAACGAATATATGTTGGCATACTTATAGGCAAATGCATAGTGGAACTGCTCGTCGTTTCCGGCCCCCGGGGTTATCATTCCTATGGTGAAGATTGAAAACACTGAAAGCAGGATTACGGCAAGCTTCTCGACAGGACACTTCTTAATGTACACGAGTCGGTACAAGAATACTGAGCCCGCGATCCAGAGAAGGCAGAATAAGACGAATGCCACAGCCAAAAACGAGACAGGGAAGAACGCCGGCGAGGTGTGCCTTAAAAACCTGTGACAGCCGAAGACTGCGATAAGCAAGGGAAAGGCCAGGAGCCAGAGCTTTGAGACCGGGAAAAAGAAGGTCGTCGCTTTGAAAGACAAGGGGATGATGATCACAAGAAGGAGCGTGATGAGTACTGTCTTCAGGTTGATAAATGAGCTTGCGGGAAGCTTGTATTCAAGCTGAAAACAAAGTGAACAGTTAAGGGCTCCCTCATCTGAAGATAATCCGGAAGACCCGCCGTAAACTGTAGTATAGATCGTCGGCGCTCCTCCTTCCGGCGAATCCGAAGCAACGCTCAGAAGGTATCGCTGTCCGGATGAATGAACGATCGGATCGTCCAGGACAAGGTCGAGATATGAATTGTCGGGAAATGCGGCAGCCGGTATGTTCCAGGTCTGTATCGCGTTGCCTGACATGTCATTTAGCGTAAAAAAGGCCGTTCCTGAATTAGATCTTGCAAATGAAGCCGTGAAGAGTCGTATCTTCGACAGTCCGTCATGCGTGCAAAGAAATTCCTGGGTATATCTGTCTCCCGCGACGATCTGCGGAAGAAAGTTATCGGCGGGAAGGGACTCGGATTGAAAGGACATATTGTCATGGAAAAAGAATGCCAAGGCGCTTAATAAGACCACGAGGCTTAGAAGAAAGACGGTAAGATTGTCCTTGTTAAACACAGGGTTTTCTTTACGATTATCCATATGCGAAGATGATAATATTTTAACGTACTATTTTCAATAATAATGCCTTATATAGTATAATAGTGTAGTTTACATACTTAATCATCAAAGTTGAGGAGGCAATCTAATGAAAGGTATTGTGCTTGCCGGCGGTTCGGGAACAAGATTATATCCGCTTACGAGAGTAACGAGTAAGCAATTGCTCCCTGTTTACGATAAGCCTATGATCTATTATCCTCTATCCGTTCTTATGGGTGCGGGGATACGGGAGATCCTTATTATTTCAACTCCGACGGATACTCCGAGATTCGAATCTCTTCTGGGAGACGGATCGCAGTTCGGTATCAGTCTTCAGTACAAGGTTCAGCCTTCTCCGGACGGACTTGCACAGGCATTTATCCTCGGCGAGGAATTCATAGGTGATGATACCGTCGCGATGGTCCTCGGCGATAATATCTTCACGGGTCACGGACTCGGGATCAAGCTTATGCAGGCCGTTAAGAACGCAGAGGAGGGCAGAGGTGCTACCGTCTTCGGTTATTATGTCGAAGATCCCGAGAGATTCGGTATCGTCGAATTCGATAAGGACTGGCGTGCGGTATCCATAGAAGAGAAGCCTTCCGTTCCGAAGAGCAATTACTGCGTTACGGGTCTGTATTTTTATGATAACAAGGTTGTCGAATATGCTAAGAACCTGAAGCCTTCCGCCAGAGGAGAACTCGAGATCACCGATCTTAACAGGATATATCTGGATCAGGGTTGCCTTAATGTAGAGATCCTGGGTCAGGGCTTTACCTGGCTTGATACCGGAACTCACGAGAGCCTCTTTGATGCGGGTAACTTTATAAAGACCGTTGAACAGCATCAGCACAGGAAGATAGGCTGTCTCGAGGATATAGCATACAGGAACGGCTGGATCGGAATGGAGCAGGTCGAGAAGACGATCGAATCCATGGGGAAGAGTCAGTACGGACAGTATCTTAAAGACGTTCTCGAAGGCAAATACATCAATAAATAATAAGATATAATCTGAAACACAAAACACAGAGGAGAAGAATATGAATATCATCGTCACGGGCGGAGCCGGTTTTATCGGAAGCAATTTTGTCTATCACATGCTTAACAAGTATCCTGACTACAGGATCATCTGTCTTGATAAGCTTACATATGCAGGTAATCTTTCCACGCTTGAACCTGTAATGAGCAATCCCAACTTCAGATTCGTAAAGGCGGACATCTGCGATAAGGCGGCCGTTGATAAGCTATTCGAAGAGGAGAAGCCCGATATCGTGGTAAACTTCGCTGCGGAGTCTCACGTTGACCGTTCCATAGAGAACCCCCAGATCTTCCTGGAGACCAATATCATCGGAACTTCCGTTCTCATGGATGCCTGCCGTAAGTACGGTATCAAGAGATATCATCAGGTATCGACGGATGAGGTCTATGGCGACCTTCCTCTTGACCGTCCTGACCTGTTCTTTACCGAGAACACTCCCATTCATACGAGTTCTCCGTATTCTTCTTCAAAGGCCGGAGCGGATCTTCTCGTTCTCGCTTACCACAGAACATACGGACTTCCCGTTACTATCTCCAGGTGTTCCAATAACTACGGTCCCTATCACTTCCCCGAGAAGCTGATCCCTCTTATGATAATCAGAGCATTGCATGACGAGTCGCTTCCCGTTTACGGTGACGGCTTAAATGTAAGGGACTGGCTCTATGTTGAGGATCACTGCAAGGCCATCGATCTTATCATCCATAACGGCAAGGTCGGTGAGGTCTATAATGTTGGCGGTCACAATGAGATGGCCAATATCGATATCGTTAAGCTCATCCTTAAGGAACTCGGAAAGAGTGAGGATCTCATCACTTATGTAACGGACCGTGCAGGTCACGACAGAAGATATGCCATCGATCCCACGAAGATTCATAATGACTTGGGCTGGCTCCCTGAGACTAAGTTTGCCGACGGTATCGTAAAGACGATAAAGTGGTATCTTGAGAATGAGTCATGGTGGCAGCCGATCATCAGCGGCGAGTACATGGACTACTATCAGAAGATGTATGGAGATAAGTGATATATGAGATTTTTTGTCACAGGTGTAGGAGGTCAGCTCGGTCACGATGTAATGAACGAGCTCGATAAGAGAGGATATGAGGCGGTCGGAACAGACATTCTCGACAGCGCCAAGTCTTCCTTTCCTTATGTGAAACTGGATATAACCGATGAGGCTTCTGTTTCAAAGGCTGTCGCGACTATAAAGCCGGATGTCATCGTACATTGTGCGGCATGGACAGCCGTTGATGCAGCGGAAGATCCTGAGAATCAGCCAAAGGTCAGAGCGATTAACAGCGACGGTACGAGATACATCGCACAGGCGGCGAGGATCAACGATTCCAAGATGATCTACATCAGTACCGACTACGTTTTTGACGGGAACGGAACAAGGCCGTGGGAGCCTGATGACCGGAACTATGCTCCCCTTAATGTATACGGGCAAAGCAAGCTCGACGGGGAACTGGCGGTATCGGGTCTTTTGGATAAGTATTTTATCGTCAGGATCGCATGGGTATTCGGGAAGAACGGAAAGAACTTCATTAAGACTATGCTCAATGTCGGAAAGACGCATGATGAGGTCAGGGTCGTAAACGATCAGATCGGAACTCCCACATATACCTTCGATCTCGCGAGACTTCTCGTTGATATGGCCGAGACGGAGAAATACGGCTATTATCACGCTACTAATGAGGGCGGATTCATCTCCTGGTATGATTTCACATGTGAGATATACCGTCAGGCCGGTCTTAACACCAAGGTAACGCCGGTAACCACAGCGGAGTACGGCTTGTCTAAGGCTGCAAGGCCGTTCAATTCCAGATTGGATAAGTCCAAACTTCAGGAGAACGGATTCACGCCTCTACCGACATGGCAGGATGCGCTGTCGAGATACTTAAAGGAAATGGAGGAGATGTAATGGTACAGATCAAGGTAACCAAGGCTCCCATTGAAGGTCTTTATGTTATAGAACCTGCTGTTCACGGCGATGAGCGCGGTTATTTTATGGAGACATATAATCAGCGCGATATGGCGGAAGCGGGATTGAATCAGGTATTCGTTCAGGATAACCAGTCCATGTCCGTACGGGGAGTTTTAAGAGGACTTCATTATCAGAAGGAACATCCTCAGGCCAAGCTCGTACGCGCTATCAAGGGCGAAGTATTCGATGTAGCGGTAGATCTTCGCAAGGACAGCGCAACATACGGACAGTGGTACGGTCTTATCCTCTCGGAGGAGAACAAGAAGCAGTTCCTTATATCTGAAGGGTTTGCCCACGGTTTCCTCGTTTTGAGCGAGACTGCTGAATTCTGTTATAAGGTAACGGATTTCTGGCACCAGGGAGACGAGGGCGGATTAAGATGGAACGATCCCGATATCGGCATTGACTGGCCTGATGTCATAGGAGATAAGTTCTCGGACGGCACGCCTCTCAATATCAATGACAGGGACAGAAATTTTCCGGGACTTAAGGAAGCGTTTCAGTTTTAATCATGAGCATTATACCGATAGTTATACCTTCATATGAACCCGATGACCGCTTTCCGGCGATCTTAAGTGATATCAAAGAGGCGGGTCTGGGACCCGTCATCGTAGTTGATGACGGAAGCGGTGAGGCTTATAACAGCTTTTTTGAAACAGCCGAGACTTTGATAAAGGATCTTGGCGGTGTAGTCTTGCACCATGACGGGAATAAAGGCAAAGGCCGTGCCCTTAAGACCGCTTTCTCTTATATCCTGGAGAATATCCCTGAAGCGATCGGATGCGTTACCGCCGATTCGGACGGTCAGCATTCGGTCGAATGTATCGGCAATTGCATGAAAGCTCTCGAAGAGCATTCCGACAGCCTTGTTCTTGGTGTTCGCGATTTCTCGGGTGATGATGTCCCTTTCAAGTCGCGTGCCGGCAATAACATTACGATAATGGTCTGCAGTTACTTGTGCGGAGTCAAGGTCTCCGACACACAGACAGGTCTTAGGGGGATCCCTGCGCCCTTCATGAAAGAGCTTTTGGATGTAGAGGGCGAGAGGTTCGAGTTCGAGACGAGGATGCTGATCGTTACCCGTGACAAGTATCCTATATTCGAAGTACCGATAAAGACGATCTACGATTCAAAGGAGAATCATCAGACACATTTTAATCCGGTCAAGGATTCGATAAGGATATATAAGATATTCGGGAAGATGTTCGCGAAGTTCCTGTTTACTTCCTTGTCATCGGCCGTGATCGATCTTTTGCTGTTTCATATTTTCTGCAAGATGTTTACGGGGTTCTTCGAGACTGCGGCTTATGTAATCGCTGCGACTGTTGTCGCGAGGATCATATCCTCTGCATATAACTATCTTATGAATTACAGATTCGTATTCGACAGCAATAAGAGCCATACGACTTCCTTCCCGAAGTATGTCGTGCTGGCGATAATACAGATGAGCCTGTCGGCGGGGATCGTCACATTGCTCGTCTGGCTCATGCCCCATACTCCCGAATTGGTGTTTAAGATACCGGTGGATATCATTTTGTTCCTCTTGAGTTACTATATCCAGAGGCGCTTTATCTACTGATGAAACACGGGAAGACTTCGCTTTGTTATCTGATCGTCTGCGCGGTTCTTATCCTGTTCGTAATTATATTTTCCATCAGCTGGCCTGTCGGGAATAAGACGTTGGGTAATGAATACACTTCCCATATATATGCGAATTCGTCTTTCAGGCTTATGAGCGTTTTTACGGGCGACGATTATCAGTTGTTCAGTTTTAATTACGATTACAGATTCGATGATACGTTCCGTTTTGAATTCGACAAGGCATCGGATTCGTACAGGATAATGAAGCTTTCCGATGATGAGGCTTTGTATCTCGGAACCAATTCCGATAATGAACTTATCATGAGTCCGGAAGGTTCCGGAGAGACTTTCTGCTGGCATGTTAACCGTGTGGGAAACAGCATGTACTACATGATAGTCAATGATGCGGGCTATGCTCTTTGTGAGACAGAGGATTCGCGTGCTGTCATGGCTCCCGCTGATGAGGAAAACGTCAACATGCATATGAGGCTTCAATGAGTAAAATGGGCATAAAGGAGAAGGTATCGGATATCAGATGGAACAACGTTCTCGCTGTTCCCGCTTTGATACTTATCTTTACCTGTATAATAAGAAACTTCACGCCGGTGTTCGATTCGCTCATTCCCGAATTTAACGGGATCTGCATAATGGCGGCAACGATTGCAGTCCTTCTGATTCTGCTTTTTGACGGGAAGGAAAGAAAGCCGTGGACCGATTATGCGATACCTGCAGCGGTCGCTTTGAGCCTTCTGTACTTCCTCGAAAAGGGGGATATCCGACCCGTTTTTGTTCTGCTCATCATAGCGTTAGTGATCATGGCAGATAAAGAAATCGTGGCAGCAACCGTTTTTGCCTTTTTTGGCACCGTGTTTGGCGCGACGCTGATCTGTGCCAAGATGGGCTTTATAAGAAATTACGATCTGTATCACATAAGAACATGCGGATTTATAAACCTTTGGGGACTTGGCCTTACATTATCACTGATGGTTTTTTCCCTTGTCGCGATCATAATTACCTCAGTACGTAACAAAAGGTTTGGCAAGCTTATAAGAGGACTGGTGCTGTCAGGACTTATATCTGTCCTTCTTGTCGGAGTCTGCCTCAAAGGACTTAATCTTCATGCAGCCGTGGAAGAGGGAATTTACGAGATATATGTATTTGATACGGGAATCGGTCTCGAAGTTCACATGAAGGGGTTTGACGATTACTGTATCGTGGCAGGCGAGGATGAGGCAACGGGCTTCTCGATCGTTCCGGTCGGGGATCACTATTTCATAACGACAGATTCCTACGGTGTGTCAAAGACTTTGTGTGTGATCGACGGCCGGCTTACGGTCGGAAATTACGATCAGTCCGCCAATGCTCATTTATGGGACATCGAAGCCGTTCCGGATACTCCGTTTTTTATCATCTCGAATGTAGAGACGGGACTTCGGATCAATACTTCTGACGGCAATATCGTTCTCGATGATCTGGGAGGTACGTTCAGGATCGGATCCCAAAACCTCGATTATTACGAGGATCAGTACAACTCATCAATCCCGGGAAACAGCCTGTCCCGGGCGGAAGTAACTTCATCGAGTGAGTCGGTCTATACGGGACACGCCGTTACGCTTACCGATATTAAGGTGAAGATGGACGGTGTTGTTCTTACGGAAGGTGAAGATTATGAGGTAACCTACTGGAATAATTACCTTCCGGGCAGAGCCTGGGCGGATATCAGGGGTATCGGCGAATATGAAGGTGTTTTGGGATTGCCTTTTGAGATCGTCTACGGTGACAGATGTGACGATCCGTTCTACCGTGACATCGCGGACTATGTTGTAAGGATGTACCGTATGGCATATCTGAGATATCCGTCTCCCGAAGAGGTCCGCGATTATGTGCAGATACTGGTCGGCAGCAACCGCACCCCGGATTCCGTAGTATGGGATGCTTTCTATAACGGCGGCTTTGATGTAAGTAATGCACAGCTTATAGAAGCGGTCTACCGGCTGATGCTCCTTAGAAACGGCAGCCGGGACGAGTTGTCTTTGTGGATCGCCGAACTGGACAGAGGCGTCAGCCGTCAGGATGTGATAACTGCTATATCCGAGTCTCCTGATTATCAGAATATTTGGCATAACTTCGGAAATGCGTACAGGTGATTTTCTTGCCGTAACATTATATAATCTAACACTTGGGAGGAAATGACATGATACGCCTTTATATTGATCCCGGTACGGGTAGTATGCTGTTCTCGATACTGATAGGTATTATCGGTGTCGTTGTTTTCTTCTTAAGAACGGCATTGATCAAGATCAAGTTCATCCTCTCGGGTGGCAAGAAAGCCAAGATCGATAAGAATAAACTGCCCATAGTCATTTTCGCCGATCATAAGCGTTACTGGAATGTTTTTCAGCCGATAGTAAGCGAGCTCGATCGCAGGAAACAGAAGGTATATTACTTCACCGCTTCTCCCGATGATCCGGCATTGGAATACGGCAAGGATAAAGAATACGTTGAGTGTGAATTCATAGGAGAGGGGAACCGGGCTTTCTCGAGACTAAATATCCTGAATGCTTACATCGTTCTGTCCACGACGCCGGGACTTGACGTCTATCAGTGGAAGAGATCCAAGACCGTTAATTATTATGTTCATATCCTTCACGCACCGGGCAACATATCGCTGTACAGAATGTTCGGTACAGATTATTACGATGCCTTGCTCCTGTCGGGAGACCATCAGGTCGATCAGACCAGAAAGCTGGAGGCCCTTCGAGGCCTTCCCCCGAAGCAGATAGAGCTTACGGGACTTACATATCTTGACGAGATGAAGAAGAGACTCGATTCTCATCCCGTTAAAAAGAACGACTCGGGGAAGAAGATCGTTCTTCTGGCTCCTTCATGGGGACCCTCCGGTATCCTTACAAAGTACGGAGCGCCTTTCCTGGATGAGCTTATAAGTTCCGGATACCACATTATAATAAGACCGCATCCTCAGTCTTTCTCATCGGAAGCCGGCATGCTGGATAAACTCATGAAAGCTTATCCCGAGAATGAGGATCTTGAGTGGAACAGGGATAACGATAACTTTGATGTATTGAGCAGAGCGGATATCATGATATCCGACTTCTCCGGTGTAATATTTGATTTCCTTCTCGTATTTGACAAGCCGATCATGTATGCCAATGCGGGTTTCTCCAAAGATCCGTACGATGCCTGGTGGCTTCCCGAGACACCTTATACGTTTGAGATACTTCCCGAAGTCGGTAAAGAGATAACCGATGATTACAAGGGGCATCTTAAAGCCATGATAGATGAATGTATCAATGATCCGAGTTATGAAGCTTCGAGACAAAAGGTTCGCAATACCGTATGGAAAAACATAGGCAAGTCTACGGAATCGGTATGCGATTACCTTGTCAACAAGCTTCAGGAGTTGCAAGAAGAGGACAAGTAATTGATACCTGCGTTCGCGACAATACTATTTGATCTTATAATCAAGCCTCTTGAACTGTTCTTCGAGGTCGTTTTCTCCATAGCAAACAGAATTGTCGGCAACCCCGGCTTTGCGATCATCCTTTTAAGTCTCGCGGTAAACTTCCTTGTACTGCCTTTGTATAAGAGAGCCGATGAGGTGCAAAAGGAGGAGAGGGAGCTTGAGGATAAGCTTGCTCCCGGAATAGAGCATATAAAGAAGACGTTTAAGGGCGATGAGCGCATGATGATGTTAAACACATACTATGCGCAGAATAACTATTCGCCGCTTTTTGTCCTTAAAGGATCTGTCTCGCTTCTTCTGCAGATACCGTTCTTTATGGCGGCATACAGGTTCCTGTCGGGATTGAAGCTACTGAGGGGAGTGTCATTCGGACCGATAGAAGATCTCGGAGCGCCGGATCAGATGATAGTGATAGGAAGCCTCGCGATAAATGTGCTTCCCATACTGATGACGCTTATCAATTTCATATCGGGATATATATACACGAAGGGTATGCCTCTTAAGAGCAAACTGCAGTTATACGGAATGGCGCTTATATTCCTGGTACTGCTCTATAACTCGCCTTCGGGGCTGGCATTCTACTGGACTCTCAACAACGTGTTCTCGATGCTTAAGAACGTCTTCTACAGGTTCAAGCGTCCGGGATTTGCGCTCTGCCTCGTGTCGGCTTTTGCCGGGGGAGTTCTGATGCTGTATGTTAATACCTTTTATGATTCTCCCTATCCCGCAAGACAGATCCGGCTTACCATATTCGGAATAGCTTTGGTGATCCCTTTGATCGTCGTTTTGATCAAAGGCAGATCCCCGTCTTATATAATGGGTCTGTTAAGAAAGCTTAAATATGAAGAACACAATAAGACCGTCTTTATTTTGAGCGGGTTCTTCTTGAGCGCACTTACGGGTCTTCTTATCCCGTCTTCGATAATCAAGACATCACCTTCGGAATTTATAGATGTCATAAGCTACAGATCTCCGAATTACTATGTTATAACCGCTTTCCTTATCGCAACCGGATTCTTCGTTGTCTGGGGAGGAGTCTTTTTCCTTCTGGGAAGACGGCATACAAGATCCCTGATGAGCATATTGTGGTGGTGCGCCTGCCCCGCCTGTGCGCTCACATATCTGTTCTTCGGGACCGATCTCGGCAATCTGTCAACGGATCTTATCTACGATGAGCCCTTTATGTTCACCCCCAAAGAGCAGTTCCTTAACGGAATTGCCGTGTTCTGCATCATGATCGTCGCTGTTCTTCTGTTGATCACATTCCGTAAGTTCACAAGTATCCTGGTATTCGCGATGCTTGCTTCTGCGGTTGGGCTCAGCATATATAACATGAACCTTATCGAGAGAGCATTTTCCAAGGTCTCAATGGGAAGCGAGAGCGGGCTTGCGAGCATTCCGCTTTCCACGGAAGGGCAAAATGTAATGGTGATCATGCTCGACCGCGCTCCCGGATACCTTGTTCCGTATATCTTCGAAGAGATCCCCGGGTTAGAGGAGCAGTTTGACGGATTCACCTATTATCCGAACACATTGTCGTTCGGTTCCCATACCAAGTTTGCCGCTCCGGCGCTTTTCGGAGGATACGAATACATGCCTTCGGCAATGTGCACCATCACGGATCAGACTCTCGTCGAGAAACACAACGAGGCACTGTCGGTCCTTCCGGTCCTGTTCAGGGATGAAGGTTATGAAGTAACGATATGCGATCCTCCTTTTGCAGGTTACGAGTGGACTCCGAACCTTGATGTCTTTACGGGGGATCTGTATGAGGGTATCGACGCGTATATAACAAAAGGCAGATTCGTTGATATCGATTCGGATTTTTCCGTACAACAGAATGCTTTGTGGGAGAGAAATTTCTTTTGCTACAGCGTATTTAAGACATGTCCTCTATTCCTTCAGATGAGTATATATAACCAGGGTAATTATAATCAGGCCGATATAGGATTCTCGGGATCGGACTCGGAGGATGAGGAGTTTACCATGCCTCAGACCGTCTTCAATAAATCACAGGCGACGGGCGTCTCTCAGGTGTTCATGAACGCATATACGGTACTTACCAACCTCGAGTTCATCACCGATGTAAATGATGAGCCGCGCAATACTTTCATGTATATGAATAATGTTACGCCTCACAATACCATGATGCTGTCGGAGCCTGAATATGAGCCGGCACAGATAGTTGATAACAGGGAGTATGACGAGACACATCAGGACAGGTTCCAAACGCCGGTCTCGGGATATGATCTTTACATGAATTCTTCTCCTGCGCTCTCGCACTATCAGTGTAACGCAGCTTCCTACATACAGCTCGGCATATATTTTGACTATCTGAGACAGATGGGTGTCTGGGACAACACGAGGATAATCCTCGTATCCGATCACGGGCCTACGACTGACATGTTCGGGGGACACACCATAGTGCGCGATGTAAACATGGAGAGCTTTAACTGCCTTCTTATGGTAAAAGACTTCGGTTCGACAGGGTTTAATGTGTGTGAAGACTTTATGACGAATGCCGACGTACCGTATCTTGCTTCAGCAGGGATCATCGAAGAACCCGTTAATCCGTTTACCGGAAATCTTCTTACCATGAACGGAAAGTACGAGCTTCCTATGCTAATATATGATTCGGAAGACTGGAATGTTGAGGATGCGATCGCAGGTGCCGATGCTTATGCATTTGCCGAGGGAGACTGGTATTCTTTTACCGGAACCCGGATCTTTGACAGGGATTCATGGGAGTTTGCCGGAACGAGATGAATGCGTTATATACATTGCTGATATATCCTCTCGAGCTTTTGTTTGAAGTTCTCTTCACTGTTGTTAACAGGATCATCGACAATCCCGGATTCGCGATAATCATCTTAAGCCTGGCGGTAAATTTCCTCGTTCTGCCTCTCTACAACAGAGCGGATGCGGTTCAAAAGGAAGAGCGTGAGATAGAGGATGCCCTTGCTGACGGGATCGCCCGAATCAAGAAAGCGTTTAAAGGCGATGAGAGGATGATGATGCTTCAGGCATACTACAGGGAGAATCATTATTCTCCTCTGTTTGTCCTTAAAAGCTCGGTCTCGCTTCTTCTGCAGATCCCTTTCTTTATAGCGGCATATAATTTCCTTTCCAATCTCGCTCTGCTTCAGGGGACGCCGTTCGGTCCGATAAACGACCTCGGTGCACCTGACAGGTTGTTTCAGATCGGATCATTGACGGTAAATGTCCTTCCGATACTCATGACTTTGATCAATTTTATCTCCGGTATCATCTATACACGCGGTCAGCCTTTGAGGAGCAAGCTCCAGCTTTACGGAATGGCGTTGATATTCCTGTTCCTTCTTTATAATTCACCTTCCGCACTTGCATTCTACTGGACTCTTAATAATCTGTTTTCTCTTGTAAAGAACGTCTTTTACAAGCTTAAAAGACCCGGGTTCGTCTTTGCCGTATTGTGTGCGGTCACGGGCGTTCTCGGGACAGTCTGGTTGAACACTTTCTATTACACCCCGTATACTTCAAGAAGGATAAGGCTTACCGTGATCGCTTTGGCTCTGATCGTTCCCCTTATCGTCTGTCTTATTAAGGAAAAGACACAAAGAGGTTCCAAGATCAACGGTCTTATCCCGGAATATAATAAGCATGACAGAAATATATTCATCATAAGCGGGATATTCCTTTCCGTGCTCACGGGACTTCTTATACCGTCTGCCGTTGTAAAGATATCGCCTTATGAGTTTATGGATCTTATGAATCTTAAGACTCCCGTTATCTATATATTGAACGCATTTCTTATTGCTTTCGGCACTTTCGTTATATGGGGCGGCGTATTCTTTGCTCTTGCGAGAGGTAAGTGGCGCGTTCTCCTAAGCAGGCTCTGGCTCGTTCTTTGCCCCGCTTCGCTGATCACATATCTGTTTTTTGATAACGACATCGGAGATATATCGGTAAACTTTGTTTACTTCAGACCTTTTGATGTTACCTTGCAGCAGAAGCTCATTAATCTCGCTCTTATCCTGGTCGCTTCCGGACTGGTTCTGTTCCTGTGCCGTAAGTTCACCAAGATATGCGAGGAACTGATACTGACACTGGCCGTCGTTTCCCTGGTCGTAAGCATTATCAATATGATACCGATAAACGCGGCCTATAAAGTCAATCTCAACAAGCTTCAGAACGAATTCCCTCAATTCACGTTATCTACCGAAGGGCAGAATGTCATGGTCATAATGCTTGACAGGGCTCCGGGTTATCTCGTTCCGATCGTGTTTGACGAACTTCCTCAGCTTTATGACCAGTTTGACGGTTTTACGTTCTATCCGAATACTCTGTCTTTCGGAAACAGGACCAAGTTCGGCGCCCCTGCCATATTCGGAGGATATGAATACACGCCTGAAGCGATAAATGCAGATACGACGAGGACTCTTGTTCAGACGCAAAACGAGGCTTTGTCAGTCATGCCCATAATCTTCAGAGATGAAGGATACGAGGTAACGCTCCTCGATCCTCCCAACGCGGGATATATGAATCCTTCCGACTTGAGTGTCTTTACGGGGCTTCTTTATGAAGGGATATCGGCTTATCACACTAAGGGTGTGGTAATGAACGATTATTATAAGTTCGATGAATACCAGACGAAGATCTGGCATCGTAATTTCTTCTGTTACTCAATGTTCAGGATCACTCCCTTGTTTTTCCAGACGACAGTCTATAACGAAGGAAACTATAACCGGCCTGAAGCGCCCGTCGATTATGAAGCGGAATTTACGATCCCTCAGGTCGGATTCAGCGAGTCTTCTTCCGGTGGTGTTGACAGGGATTTCATGTCGGCATATGAAGCCTTGTCCAAGCTTGACGAGATCACGGAAATAACAAATGAGTCTGTCGATACTTTTATGTATATGGATAACGACACGCCCCATGATGCCATGCTCCTTCAGGCGCCGGAATACATCCCTTTTCAGTATGTCGACAATATACAGTATGATATCGATCATGCCGACAGATTTGCCGATCCCATAAACGGATACTATCTTGATATGGACAGCTATGAGAACATGAGGATCTATTCGAGCAACTGTGCCGCATATCTTCAGCTCGGCAGATATTTTGATTATATGAGACAGCAGGGTGTTTGGGATAATACACGCATAATAATCGTTGCCGATCATTCGGTCGCCAGAGGTGATGCGAACATGTTCGGAGGACAGCTTGATCTGGGCGGTATGTGCATCGATTCATTTAATCCCGTTCTGATGGTCAAGGATTTCGGTTCTTCCGGGTTTACGACAGATGAGAGCATAATGACGAATGCAGACGTACCGTTCCTGGCAACTGACGGTATAATAAGCGATCCGGTCAATCCATTTACCGGAAATCCCATAACAATGGACGGCGTTCACGATATGCCTCTTCTCGTACTCGATTCCAACGACTGGTCGATAGCAGGCCCCGATTCATTGCGTTTTGCCGAAGATGACTGGTATGCTTTTAACGGAACACAGATACTCGACAGGGATTCATGGGAGTTTGACGGAACAAGATGAATGCGTTGTATACATTATTCATATATCCTCTTGAATTGTTTTTCGAAGTAGTGTTCTCGATCGGAAACAGAGTGACGGGACATCCGGGTCTTGCGATCATCCTTTTAAGTCTCGCGGTAAACTTTCTGGTCCTGCCTTTGTATAAGAGAGCCGATGAGGTGCAAAAGGAGGAGAGGGAGCTTGAGGATAAGCTTGCTCCCGGAATAGAGCATATAAAGAAGACATTTAAGGGCGATGAGCGCATGATGATGTTAAACACATACTATGCGCAGAATAACTATTCGCCGCTTTTTGTCCTTAAAGGATCTGTCTCGCTTCTTCTGCAGATCCCGTTCTTTATGGCGGCATACAGGTTCCTGTCGGGATTGAAGCTTCTGAGGGGAGTGTCATTCGGACCGATAGAGGATCTCGGTGCGCCGGATCAGATGATAGTGATAGGAAGCCTCGCGATAAATGTGCTTCCCATACTGATGACGCTTATCAATTTCATATCGGGATATATATACACGAAGGGTATGCCTCTTAAGAGCAAACTGCAGTTATACGGAATGGCGATTATATTCCTGGTACTGCTCTATAACTCGCCTTCGGGGCTGGCATTCTACTGGACTCTCAACAACGTGTTCTCGATGCTTAAGAACGTCTTCTACAGGTTCAAGCGTCCGGGATTTGCGCTCTGCCTCGTGTCGGCTTTTGCCGGGGGCGCTTTGGTGATATTCGTCAACACGATCTATGATGCGCCTTATCCCGGAAGACAATTGAAATTGACTTTGGCGGGACTTCTTCTTATCGTTCCTCTCATAGTGATGCTTATAAGAAAGAAGACGGGAAGAGGGCCTGCCTTATTCGGCAACGGCGAAGAGTACACATCCGACCACAGGATCATTTTTCATTTGAGCGGTCTGTTCCTGACAGTACTTCTCGGTGTCCTGATACCGTCTCAGGTGATAAGATCGTCTCCTACCGAATTCATGGATCTTATCGATCTTAAGTCACCGAATGTCTATGTGATCCATTCCTGTCTTATCGCGGCAGGTTTCTTCCTTGTATGGGGAAGCGTGTTCTTCTTTCTGGCGGGGAAGAAGGGGAGAGTTCTTATAAGCCGCATATGGTGGGCTCTTTGTCCGGCGTGCATGGTTACATATCTGTTCTTTGGGACGGATCTCGGTACATTGTCGACAAGCCTGGTCTTTGATACGGCGTTCAGCTATTCTCTTGCGCAGAAGACGATTAATCTTCTGGCCGTAGTTTTGGCGGCTTTTGTCTTTGTTTTCCTGTTCATAAAGTTCAGGAAGGCCGTGAAGATCCTCTCGATCGCTCTGGTCGCCGTCTGTCTTGTAATGAGCGTTATAAATATCAGAATGATATCAAAGTCATATAAGGAAACATCCGAGAGGATGGACCTCGAGATCCCGTCGATCCCGCTGTCGAGGGAGGGAAGAAACGTAATGGTCCTCATGATGGACAGAGCCCCGGGATATCTCGTTCCGTATATCTTTGAAGAAAGACCTGAGCTTATCGAACAGTACGACGGCTTCACTTTCTATCCGAATACACTTTCATTCGGAACACATACGAAGCATGCCACGCCGTCCCTGTTCGGCGGTTATGATTACACTCCGGGTCGTATATGTGAAGATCAGACGAAGACTTTAAGACAGACTCAGAACGAGGCTCTGGCGATGCTCCCCGTTATGTTCAGGGATGAAGGCTTTGAAGTTACGGTATGCGATCCGCCGTATCTCGGATATATGTCCCCGCCGGATCTTAGGGTATTCGATGATCCCGAATATGACGGAATAAACGCATATATCACCGAAGGAAATCCCGGAATAGATGCCATGAACTTTAACGGCGCCAAGGAGAGGATATGGGACAGGAACTTCTTCTGTTATGCGGTGCTCAAGGTAAGTCCCCTTATCATTCAGAACACCGTTTACGACCAGGGAAACTATAATATGGCCGATTCCGGAACCGGTGATGAAGCCGTATTTACGATACCTCAGATCGAGTACGGTCCTTCCGTCTCGACAGGCGTCAATGAAGGTTTTATGGAAGCATATACCGTTCTTTATAACTTCGCTGATATTACGGATATCACGGATTCGGATACGGATACGTTTATGTATATAGATAACGAGACCCCTCACACCACGATGCTTCTTTCCGAACCGGAATACGAGCCCTCGGAATATGTTGATAACCGTGAGTATGATGAGGCCAATGCCGGAAGATTCAGTGAGCCCGTGGAGGGGATGTATCTTCAGATGGACGACTACAATACGATGAGGCATTATGAGTGTAATGTCGCGACTTATATCCTGCTCGGAAGATATTTTGATTATCTGAGGGAGCAGGGTGTATGGGATAACACGAGGATCATTATCGTTGCCGACCACGGTACCGTGAGCTTCGACGTTGATATGTTCGGAGATCAGACATCGCTCGGCCGGGTCGGAACGGAAGCATTCAATCCTGTTCTTATGGTAAAGGATTTCGGGTCTTCGGGTTTTAATATCGACACGGGATTCATGATCAATGCGGATGTACCTTATATTGCGACCGAAGGGATCATCAGCGATCCGGTTAATCCTTTTACCGGTAATCCCATAATCGATCATAATGCTTACGGGTTGCCGGTAAGCGTCTATCATTCATACGACAGCAACGTGACCGACACCGAGGCCGGAGCCGATGCCGTGAGATTTACGGTCGATGAATGGTTCTCTTTTGAAGGCGGGGATGTATTAGACCCCGAAGCTTGGACTTTCGCGGGGGTCGGATGATGAGATTAAGTGTGATCGTACCGTCTTATAATGAGGAGGATAGGATAAGGAAGAATCTCCTTGAGATAAAGAAGACGCTTGCGCCTTATGTGGACTCGTTTGAAATCCTGGCGGTAAACGACGGGAGCCCCGACAATACCCGTGAAGAGATCCTGAAGGCTTCCGAGGATAACCCCGAGATCAGATATGAAGGTTATGAAGTCAACCGCGGTAAAGGCGGAGCGATAAAGCACGGAATATCTCAGGCATCCGGGGATATTATAGGATTCATAGATGCGGATCTGGATATTGCTCCGGAGCACCTTGTAAGGTATCTGAAGCGCATGGATGAGACCGGCGCCGATGTCGTGATCGGGTCTAAGATGCATAAGGATTCAAATCTCGAGTATCCTGCTTTAAGGAGATTCGTTTCCTGGGGGTATTACTTTATCCTCAAGGTGCTCTTCGGAATGAGCATCAAGGATACACAGACCGGGATCAAACTGTACCGCGGCGAGCTGATCCGTAAGATCGCTCCGAAGCTTCGTGTTAAAGGATATGCATTCGATATAGAGGTTCTTGCTCTGTGTGCTCACGAGGGAGCGGTTATCGAGGAGATGCCTGTCGATATCGTTTTCAAAAGGGGAGGCTCTTTTGGTAGAATAAGAATCGGAGATATCTTCAGGATGTTCTTCGATACCGTTGGTATCTGGTGGAATCTCAAAATTCGAAGGAGTTACTTTAAGTGAAATGTCTGATCCTTGCAGGCGGTCTGGGGGAAAGACTCTGGCCATTATCCAGAAGGGATTATCCTAAGCAGTTTATAGAGCTTACTTTGTACCATTCTGCGTTTCAGGATACTATAGCCAGGAATATGCCGTACTGCGATGAATTCCTTATTGTAGCGGGAATAGAGCATAAGCATGTTATAGAAAGTCAGCTTAAAGCGTTTCAGGGGCTTGAGTATCTGTCGTTTTACGAAGACGTCCCGAGAAGGACCACTGCATCTGTTACGCTGTCGCTGATGACACTTGAGCCGTCGGAATATGTCCTTATTGTTCCTTCGGATGTTATGATCGATGCATCCTGCGGTTATTCCGAGGCGATATTAAAGGCCAAGGGGCTGGCAGCCGGGGGGAAACTCGTAGTATTCGGCAAGGCTGAAGATAAGATCAACAGCAGGTACGGGTATATATACGGCGATCCTTTGAGATTCAAGGAAAAACCTGAAGACGAATCTTTGGTGACCAGACCTTTTTACAGGAATCTCGGTATGCTGCTCGTAAGAGCCGGTGATTATCTCAACGAACTTAAAAACATATCCCCTGATATATATAACGCCTGTCGCAAGGCATTTTCCATGCGTATGGACAGGGACGGTGCTCTGGAGTTTACAAAGGATGCACTTGAGTTGATCGAGCGCATCTCGTTTGAAAGACTTGTTCTGGAGAATTCCTCGAATCTCGCTTTTGTCGACTCGGATTTTAAATGGGATGAGCTGACTTGTATAGAGGATCTTGAGAAGTTCTCATACAGGAACCTGGGACCGGTTGTCTCATTAAACAGTAAAAGTTCCATGATCGTTAACCGTTCTGATTCCAGAGCCGTCGTTGTAAGCGGCATGGAGGATTCGGTGATCGTTAATACCGATGATGCCGTTTTTGTCGGGGCAAGAGGGAAGAGCAGTGACGAAGTGATCAAGAAACTCCTCGCCGAAGACAGTAATGACATTAAGAAGATATCGCGTTTTATAAACGGAAGCGATATCCATTTCAGACAGTGGGGATACTACCATGAATTTGAAAGTTCAAACGATCACTATGTAAGACACGTATATGTCAGTCCCGGTAAGACAATATATGAGCATTCGCATGAGAGAAGAACGGAGAACTGGATCATAATCAGAGGCAAAGCGCTGGTTACTCTTAACGGAATAAGCACGGTATACTCGGGAAGCGGCAATGTGGAAGTCAAGCCCATGGTCCGCCATCAGATCTCGAATCCGGGAGACACCGTCCTCGAGTTTATTGACACGTCTTACGGAAGTCATATCTTTGAAGATGACAGACAGGCGAGAAGCGCAGCCGATATCGGAGAACTCGAACTCGGTGTAAAGCCGGAGCCCGTCCTGAAACTTCGACCGGCTCTTAAGGAGTATATCTGGGGCGGCAGCCGCCTTAAGTCTGAATTCGGCATAAAGACCGATATGGAGAGCATAGCCGAGGCATGGGTCCTGTCGGCGCATCCTGACGGACAGTCTCGTGTGGTAAACGGCAGACATAAAGGTATGTATCTCGGAAGATACATCGAGACACTCGGTAAAGACGTCTTAGGCTGGAAGTGTTCATCTTTAAGGGCGTTCCCGCTCATGGTAAAGCTCATTGACGCGAAGTCCGACCTGTCCATCCAGGTCCATCCCGATGACGATTATGCTCTTGAGAATGAGTCGTCCTACGGTAAGAACGAGATGTGGTATGTTCTGGACAGCAAGCCCGGAGCAGGACTCTATGTAGGGTTTAAACGGGATGTCACCGCAGAAGAAGTTGAGGCTTCGGTAAAGAACGGCACGGTAACCGATCTTCTGAACTTTGTACCGACTCATAAAGGCGATGTATTCTTCATTCCTGCGGGTACCGTTCACGCCATAGGCGCAGGGAATCTTATCTGCGAGGTTCAGCAGTCGAGTAACTGTACTTACAGGCTCTATGATTACGACAGAGTGGACAGATACGGCAACAAGAGGGAACTTCATCTGAAGAAAGCTCTGGAGGTTACGGATTACAGGAAATATGAGCCCCAGAACCTTGAAGGCGAAGAGAATGTGATCTGCAGATGTAAGTACTTTGAAGCGCTTATCTATGATGTTGACGGCAAGACTAAGGTCCCTGCCGATGACAGCAAATTCGATGCCGCCGTCTGTCTCGAAGGCGAGGGGACCATATACTGTGAGGATATGTCTGTCTCGTTTTCCAAGGGCGAATCGGCTTTCCTGCCGGCTTCCAAAGCTCCCATCATATTAGACGGCAGGATGAAGGTCCTGATCTGCCACGTTTGATAGACGGTTTTTTTCCGCCTTCTTTACGGCTATCCTGAACGCGATGATTATATAGATCGCGCACACCGTCCAGATAATCGGTTCGCATAAGGCTATCCCGAGATAACCCAAGACTACGGCAAGTTTTCTCGCTGTTACTATCTTCAGTATAAGCTCCATAATACTCGCGATTATGGGAACGAATTTGGCACCCATTCCCTGAAGCGTTGTCCTCGTTACAAGAAGCACCGCCAGGACAAAGTAGAACGGAAGATCGAGCCTCAGATAAAAGACAGCGGTGTCTATGAGTTCTTCTGTCGCGGAGCCTGATATGAGGATGACCATCTTCTCGCCCAGTGTATAGATCAGGAGGATCAACAGGGTCGCTATGCCGAAGGAGAAGAACAATACGCTCCTTAAGCCCTGCTTGATTCGGTCGTGTCTTCCGGCACCGTGATTCTGACCTGCGAAAGTAGCCATGGCGTTAGCAAGCGTCGATAACGTCATCATGCAAAGTTCCGATATCTTTCTTGCAGTCGTGTGAGCGGCGATCGTTGTGTTTCCGAGGTTGTTTATCGCACCCTGTAAGATCATGGAGCCTAAGTTGACTACCGTAAACATCAGTGCGAAAGAGATACCCGAAGTAAATAATTCGGCGATAAGTCCTTTGTTCAGAACAAAGTCCGCTCGCGTAATATGGACTTGAGGAACTTTGATCCATATGTAGATGAGTGTCAGGAGCGAGGAGAGAGCCTGCGATATCGCCGTTGCATACGCCGCCCCCGGAAGCCCGAACCCGAGCTTACGGACGAACAGAAGGTCTAAGACTATGTTCGTCGCTACGGAGACGATAAGAAAATACAAAGGTGCACGGGAGTTTCCTATCGACTGAAGTATTCCCCTTAAAACGTTATAGATAAACATGAACATCGACAATCCGATAACTACCGATGCGTAACTGTAGGCGGTGTCGAAGATAGAGTCGGGAGTGTGAAGAAGTCTCATAAGAGGCTTCAGCGAGATCAGTCCGATGACGGGGACAAGTATGCCCCAGATGACGGAGATAAAGATCGTATTGGCAATCGCTTTTTTTAGTCCCTTCTCATCGTGACTTCCGAAGAATCTCGATATGACGACTGCAAAACCGCTGCTCATTCCGAACATCAGCGAATTGAAGAATCCGTAGATAGTCGATACCGAGCCTATGGCCGTAAGCGCATCGTCGCCCAGAGCATGACCGATTATCGATATATCCGTAAGGTTATAAAGCTGCTGAAAGATATTGCTCAGGAAAATAGGGATGGCGAACAGTATCGTCATCTTGAGAGGATTTCCCTTTGTAAGATCGGTTGTGGCTCTGTTTGTACTCATATAGTGTATTTATATTCCGAATAGGAATTATCTTATATCACATTTAATTGTAATTTGTCAGATTTCTAATAAAATAAATCTATGGAAAAGGCTGTAACCGAATATAAGATCGCCAAAGAAGTCTTTGCCCTCGGGCGGGACATTATCTTGTCAGACGATGCCCAACAGATGAAGGAATTCACTCAACACGGTACTACGTCGGTATTTGAACATGTTCTTTCGGTTGCCAAGTTCAGCCTGATATTCGCGATAAATCTCGAGAATATTTTCGGATTCAAGGCCGACAGGAAAGCTCTGATAAGAGGCGCGCTCCTTCACGATTATTTCCTTTACGACTGGCATAAGCCGAGTGATAAGAGGCGCGGGCTTCACGGGTTTACGCATCCTTCTATCGCCTGTGAGAATGCGATCAGAGACTTTAACATCTCTCCTATCGAGCAGGATATAATCAAGCATCACATGTTCCCTTTGACGTTTATATGGCCGCATTCATACGAAGGGTGGCTTGTTTGCTTTGCCGATAAATGGTGTGCCATATGCGAGACATTTAAGATAGATATCTCTTCCTATATCATATACAGGGTCAATCTTCACAGCGAACTGGTCAAGGGAGGGATCACACTCGGAAGGCGGGAGGCTTCGGCTTCTTCCAAAGAGCATCAGGACTCGGAAGGGAAAGCGACATGAATCCCGTAAAACTTACCACGCTCTGTTATCTTACAAGAAACGATGAGGTCCTCTTTATCGTAAAAGGAGATACCGTTAAGAACAGGAAGAACCTTAATGTCGGAAAGTATCTCGGTGTAGGCGGTCACATTGAGGATAACGAATCTGCTTATGAATGCATTGTAAGGGAGATACGGGAAGAGACCGGGATAACGGCCGGTGATATTAAAGGTCTTAAGTTACGATCAGTCGCGACCTTTATCAACGACTCATGCGACAATGAAGTTATGTATATCTATAAGGGTGAATATACGGGGGACACCGACCCCTGTCCCGGCAGTTGTGATGAAGGGAGACTTTGCTGGGTAAAAAGGAAGGATATATTCGATATACCGACATGGGAAGGCGACAGAGAGATCTTTAAATATCTGTTTGACGATCGGTATTCGGATGTCTTCGAGATAAAACTTATTTACAGTAAAGATGAACTGATATCCGCAGATACTTATTTATAAGCGTTTCGGGGCCATATAAAAACTTTTCAAAAAAAGCAAAAATACCGCTTGACAATGAGAGGGGAGCGTTGTATTCTTACTAAGCACTTCGCAAGAAGCACTTGCAAAAGGACTTCAAGCGACAGGCGCGGATCTTGAAAATTGAATAGAATGCAGAACTTAAAACAACGAGCCTTAAGTTGATTCGTAAGAATTGAGTTTAATTAAGTAATTGAGCCAAAAGGCTTTCAAATTTTTATTTG
>DJYK01000031.1 GCA_002450095.1 Mageeibacillus sp. UBA6980
CCTTCAGAGGCTGTGAATAGTAACGCGGGGTTCCTATGCCTTTAAGCGCTGTTTTTTGATGGCAGGGATAGAAGTTACGGGTATAAATATGACAATGGCCGCAATACCTTGTATAAGATTAAAAACGAGCGATCCTGCCGCAGCTTCGGGACCATACATAAAAGGCAATGACTCGAACACGAAGTAACCCGCTACCATTATGATCTCAGCGATTATCCCCGTGATAAGTTTTCTTAACACTGTTACGCCGGATTTGTTAAGAAGAACACCCGCTACAAAGCCCATGAGCCCTTTGATGAGAAACGTGGGAATAATGTATTGAGCATAGCCCGCAAGAAGATCCGAAAGAGCTGATCCTATAGCAGCCGGAAGCAGTGCCCACGGACCTAATATAAACGAGGAAATAAGGATGACCGCATCTCCGAGATTTATGTAACCGATCGCGGTAGGCACACGGATCTGTGTCCCTATGAATATAAATGCAGCCGCTACTCCCGCGAATGCGATCTTACGAAGATCGGTACTTCTTGAACTCATTTTATAAGCCTCGATTCTAAGAATATCGAGAGTATACAAATGCTTTTTTGCTCAGTCAATAAAAAACCGGCGGAAAAACCGCCGGTAGTAATACGCCTTTTCTATATCCGGTTATTACTTAACGAGTTCGTATGTTTCCTGAGCAATAGCGAGCTCTTCGTTTGTAGGGATAACGCATACGGTAACCTTGGAGCCGGGCTTGCTGATGATAGCTTCCTTGCCTCTGAGGCCTGCGTTCTTCTCCTCGTCGAACTCAACACCTAAGAACTCGAGATCCTTACACATTGCAGCACGCATCGTATCCGTATTCTCACCGATACCTGCAGTGAATACGATTACATCTACGCCGCCCAGAGCAGCGGCATAAGAACCGATGATCTTCTTGCCCTGATAAGCGAACATCTCCAGTGCGAGGTGAGCTCTCTCATTGCCTTCAGCCTCAGCCTTGGCAAGATCTCTGAAGTCGGAAGATACTCCGGAAACACCCTGTACACCACTCTTCTTGTTAAGGAGAGTATCGATCTCCTCGGGCTCAAGACCTTCTCTTTGCATAAGGAAAGGAACGATAGCAGGATCGATATCACCTGTTCTTGTACCCATGCAGATACCTGCCAAAGGCGTAAGACCCATTGATGTGTCCTGACACTTACCGTCTTTAACGGCTGCAAATGAAGAACCGTTTCCGAGGTGGCATGTGATAATCTTAAGATCCTCATAAGGCTTACCCAAGAACTCAGCTACTCTGTGGCTTACATATCGGTGAGACGTACCGTGGAAACCGTAACGGCGAATGTCGTACTTCTCGGAGAGCTCATAAGGAAGAGCATACATATATGCCTTCGGGGGCATTGTCATGTGGAAAGCCGTATCGAATACCGCAACTTGAGGTGTGCCCTTAGGCAGAACGTCCTCGCAAGCCTCGATACCGATGAGGTTAGCGGGGTTATGCAAAGGTCCCAAGGGGAAGCACTTTCTGATAACAGCCTTAACATCCTCGTTGACGATAACGGAATCGCTGTAATACTTACCGCCGTGGAGTACTCTGTGACCTACGGCAGCGATCTCGGAAATATCGGAGATAACTCCGTGATCCTTATCTACGAGAGCATCGAGGATCATCTTTACCGCTACCTTGTGGTCAGGCATGGGCTCTGTGGAAACGAACTCGTCCTTGCCCTGGGGCTTATATGTAAGCTTACCGTCGATACCGATCCTCTCGGCATTACCCTTGGCAAGAACATCGCCTGTCTCGATGTCAAAAAGCTGGAACTTTGCAGAAGAACTTCCGCAGTTGATAACCAAAATCTTCATTTTTATTTACTCCTATAATGTAATACTGTATCAGCCTTCAGCCTGAGCCTGTACTGCCGTCATGGCAACCGTTCCTACGATATCATCGGCATAGCAGCCTCTGGAGAGGTCATTTACCGGCATTGCAAGACCCTGAAGGATAGGACCGTAAGCGTTTGCTTTCGCGAGTCTCTGAACCAGCTTATAGCCGATATTACCTGCCTCAAGTGAAGGGAACACCAATGTGTTGGCATGACCTGCGACCTTGCTTCCGGGAGCCTTGAGAGCACCTACGGATTCTACAAGAGCGGCATCGAGCTGAAGTTCTCCGTCAACGTCAAGCTCGGGCCACTTCTCGTGAGCGATCTTAACAGCCTCGGAAACCTTGGTTACATCATCGTGCTTAGCAGAACCCATGGTCGAGTAAGAAAGCATTGCGACCTTAGCGGGCTTGCCTATGAACTGCTCGAAAGAATCGGCAGATACCTTGGCGATCTCAGCGAGCTTCGGAGAATCGAAGTCAACGTTAACAGCGCAGTCAGCAAAGATGAACAGACCATTCTCACCGAGGTCGCAATCCGGAACTTCCATAAGGAAGAAGCCTGAAACGGAAGAAACTCCCTTCTTCATCTTAAGAAGCTGCAAAGCGGGACGGATCGTATTACCTGTGGAGTGGCAGGCACCTGATACCGCACCATCAGCATCACCGCACTTGCACATAAGGCAGGCATAGTACATATAATCCTTCTCGATCGTCTCCTTGGCGATCTCGGGGGTTACGCCCTTAGCGCTTCTAAGCTCGACAAACTTATCGATGTACTTCTGCTTATTGGGATCATTGAAAGGATCTACGATAGTAGCGCCTGTCAGATCGAATCCTGCACCGTTCTTCTCGATCTCCTCGGGAGTACCGATAATGATGAGGTTAGCGATCCCCTCCTTCAAGATCTTCTCTGCCGCTTCGAAAGTCCTTTTGTCCATAGACTCGGGAAGCACGATAGTCTTCTTTGAAGCCTTAGCTTTAGCCTTGATTTCATCGATAAATGCCATTGCCTTATATCTCCTGTTCTTAAATAGATTACAACCTTAAAATTATAAACCTTAGGTTATGTAACGGCAAGGCAGACCATCAGATTCTCTCGGGCATAAAAAACGAATCGCCCGTTCTCTTCACGGTATATCATCGACAGCGCGGGGCTTGAAGAATAAGTAGCCACTCTGCTTCCTTCAAGTGAGCAGGCCCGATCATACATATCCTCATCCCCTGTTTCCAATCCGATGAACATTATATCCGGATATATATTCACCGCTTCCGTACCGTCAGTCGTTCCATAGGAGTAGTAATACTCGTCGGCGAGAACTCCGGAATTATAAAGCTGCATCCGAAGCCAGGATAAAGACTCCGAAGGAAGGCTTCCTGCCTCAGCCAGATGCCTCATGGTCACGATCGACTCTTCAACATCCACGGCTGCAGCCACATCATGAGAATAGATATAGATACCGTCGGCATAAGCATAAGCGAACAGAGGGATCTCGGAAGATATCTTTGCTCCAAGAACGAGATCGAGGTTTCTGTCGAAGCTTCCTTCCGGAAGAAGACCGTTATTCTCGAGATTTCTGATAAGCCTCAGATCCACAGATGAGATCCTTATCCCGGTAATATCGGTAAATTCCGCACTTCCCTGTTCATCCAAAGTCTCGAGAGATGAATAGCTTCCGTCCCCGGGCTCATCCAACGAATAAAAAGCGCCCTGTTCATAGGAAGCAATGTGAAGAGATTCGGTCCTGATAAACCCGTCTTCATCAAAGAGCCCGTCAGTAATGTTACGGATATTCTCCATATCCTGCACGCTGCCGTAAGCCTGATAATAAAAAAGATACGACGAAAGAAACGACGCGACTTCACCGGAAGATTCAGATTCAAGATCATAGTATCCTAATATCTGATCCTTTAATCTCATAGCGGCAAGACGATCAGCCCTCTTAACATACATCATAAGGAGCAAAGCCTGATCCGAGAGCCTGTACTCTTCCGAAGAAGCTTCTTCCTGATAAGAAAGCCTCCCCGCGATCATATAAGAAGACGGAATAAAAAGAGAATCACCGTCTTTGCCCAGCATCAGTTCCTTAGTCCTCATAAACAGGTAATCAGAGACTATCCCGTGACCTGAAGCGATCTGACGCCACTCATAACTTACGACCGGAGACGTATCAACATCGATCTTAGAAGCACCGCCGTAGAATCTCTGATACAGAAGATATCCCCCGCCGACAGCAACGGCAAGGACAGAGATTATGACTATTGTGATGATCTTCTTTCTCATAGAAACAGATTATACACAACTTGAAGCCTGTTGATGAAGAAATCCCTCGATCCCCTCTTTAATATCATCGTATGTAGTCTGAAAATCCCCCGTATACCACGGATCTGCAACAGACCTCGGACGGTCGGTATAATCCATAAGAAGGCTCACCTTTCCTTCAGGATCCCCGCCCAATATACGAAGCATATTCCTTCTGTTCATCTCGTCCATACCGATAATATGATCGAAACGTTCATAATCCGACTTAACAAGAAGTCTTGCCCTCTTCCCTTCACAAGAGATACCGTGCTCACTTAAGATCTTTCTTGCCGGTGGATACACGGGATTACCGATCCCGTTCCATATCTCCTCCGAAGAAGTCGCCGCAGATTCCACATAATAAAAAGACGACATCCCTCTTCTTTTGATCTCATCCTTAAACATAAACTCAGCCATCGGCGACCTGCAGATATTGCCGTGGCAGATAAAAAGTATCTTAATCATAAAAATCTCCTGTCACGAAAAGCCCCAAAATGCCCCGTTTTACGATATAACGCACCCCCAACAAATCGATAAACTGAAATATATCTTGATTT
>DJYK01000028.1 GCA_002450095.1 Mageeibacillus sp. UBA6980
TAGACAATATGTAATGACCCCCGATTTGTAGGTCCGTGGATTTACCCATATACTACAAATCGTCAAATAAAAAATGTGGTGATGGGAGTTACCGCATACAAATGGAGGTCACATATGAAGTATAACACGGTTTATGTAGGTATGGATGTACACAAGGAAACTTTTTCTGTTTGCTGCTACACCAATGAGAAGGAAGAAGCAGAATATTGTCAGACGATGGATGCTCATTACAGCAAGGTTTTGAATTATATCGAAGCTATGAGGTTTCACTATGGTGATGAAGCGTTGTTTATCTGCGGTTATGAAGCAGGGTGTCTCGGATATACTCTGTATCATCAGTTAACAGACCATGGAATTAAGTGTGTCATCCTTGCGCCGACAACTATGTCAAAACCGGCAAACGAGAAGAAAATGAAGACCGATAAACGCGATGCCACATTGATCGCACGCTGCCTGGCTCACCACGATTACAAGTCTGTCTATATTCCTACAGAACACGATGAACAGGTGAAAGAGTATATAAGGATGAGGGACGACCACAATCTGGCCCTCAAAAAGATAAAGCAACAGATATTGTCGTTCTGTCTTCGCCATAACTACAGATACGAAGGTAGTAAGCAGCACTGGACACAAAAACATCTCGATTGGCTCAGAGCATTAGAACCTGAGGAGATTTACAAAGAAATCCTGAATGAATATCTTCTAACATATCAAACCTTGGTAGATAAGATTGAGAGATTGGATCGAAGAATAGAAGGCTTGGCATCAGACGAAGCGTATAACGATAAGGTTAATAAACTTGTATGTTTTTTGGGAATTAAGACACATACCGCTCTATCCGTTATCGTCGAGACCGGTGACTTCAAACGATTTAAGGACGCAAGATCCTATTCGGCATATTTGGGTCTGGTTCCAGGAGAGAATTCAAGCGGACCAAAGAGAAACGGACTGTCAATTACTAAAGCAGGGAATCGACACATCCGACGATTGTTGGTAGAAGCGGCACAGAGTTATAGCAGAGGGCAGATCGGTTATAAGTCCAAAGCTCTTAAGGCACGACAAAAAGGAAATGCATCAGAAGTAATTGCATATGCAGACAGATCCAACGAGAGACTGCGACGGAAATACTACAACATGACACTGAGGAACAACAAGAGGGCCAACGTCGCCAAGACCGCAATAGCACGTGAACTTTCCTGTTTCATCTGGGGAATGATGACGGCAAATTACATTTGATTGATAAGAGGAAACAAAATGAACATACAGATTAACGACAGCACTTAACAACAAATAAAGCTCGGAACACTGAAAACATCTTGAAAGGGCTATGGCCATTTTAAGGTTCGAGTGATGTACGAGAATACTATGTCGGCACAAGTAATTGTGATCCACGCTTTTAGAGGGTATAGCTCACGGCGGACCATTGACCTGTAGGTAACCAATCCACGTATATCAGAGTGGCCAAGGCCGAGAACTGATACTCCATAGCTCTTCTAAGGTGTTTTCAGATACAACTTAATTTTGGTATTGACATAGGTCATTACATATCAGTATTCTCATAACGCTTGGACTTCGTAAACTCCTGTACCGCTACTTCGAAGTTTCCTGATTCATAAGCTGTCATCCCCTTCTCATAATGAAATCTCGGAATAACAGTGTTTACGATATATAAGCCTAACAAGACCAAAGCTGTCGCCCCGATCACCGGCACGATGATCTTAAGAGCTATTATTCCCCATTTCTTAATGAATCTCTTAAGCTTTTCCATCTTTTGCGGATCTGGGATAATTCTCGCATAAGAGATCCTCTTTCTTCCGGGTTGCTTTTTCAAGACAAGAAGCCAGACTCCCGATACCAGAATAAGACCGGAACCTATGAACAGGGTATAAGTACCGATATCGATAGAAATACCATACGTCAGATCCTCACGCACTTTATCCAGTATTGTCATATATACAAGAAGCGATAGCAAGGATCCTAATACACCGTCAACGATCAATACTATACTGTACCTCTGAAAAGAACATACTATGCCGGCAATGCCAATCACCCATACGGCGATCGAGAGAGTCCCGATATACTGATTGATCTTTATCGATATACTTCCGAGAAAAGGTACTATCCCCGTATATGCATCGAGAAAAAGCGACAATATGTATATCGCCCCGCCGACGATTCCCATAATCTTTGCACCAAGTAAACCGTTCTCAGACCTGTCCATATCATCTACCTCCCATCCTATGAGTAGTATATCAGCGTATAGACAGCCTCATTTGCACCAAACAGGTGGGAACGTAACGAGAACAGCAAGGCTTTTATCCGTTATAAATCCATTCACTATTTCAATGATTAACACCGCGATTCGCCGTTTCTTATTGTTAATTATGTTAATTGCTCCGTTTGTGAGCAGTAATATAATCAAACAGGCTTAAGCGAAGGCTTGAGCGAAAGGAGATAAAGAAAATGAAGAAGAGAATCATTACTAATGTATTGGCAGTATCTGTTGTAGCCACTATGGCAATGAGCGTTGCAGCGTGCGGAAATCAGACAGAGGAAACAGCAGCCGAGACAGTAGTCGAGACATCTGCTGAGGAAACTGTTGAAGAAACCGAGGAGACAGTTGTTGAGGAAACAGTTGCTGTTGAGTCTGAAGTTGTTGAGACTGAGGCTGCAGTTGAGATCGAGTATTCAATCGATGAGGCTATCCTCGGAACATGGAGCTTCGAGGACAACGGTATCGTAACAGTTTACACATTCAACGATGACAACACTGCTGTTGTCGAGTTCTCAGGCGAGGGCTTCGAGGAGCCTACCGCAATCGACTGCACATTCTCTGCTGACGGACAGACACTGGCACTTTATGTTGACGGCATCGAATCAGACAGAGCCGTTTATGTAATCGATGGCGATACACTTACGATCGGCGAAGGCGAAGAGGCTATCGTATTGGCAAGATAATAACAGCTTAACGCTTGGTATTAATGTGGCTGTCTCATATCTGTGAGGCGGCCACTATTTTTATGCCAAAGAAAAACTTCAAAGCGAGCGGCCAATTCGCAAAGTCATTCACAAATATGAGCTGATTTGTGAATAGGTTTGCGAAAATAGGGCGTTTTTCACAATCTCATTCACAAAAATCGTAGTATTTGTGAATGGGTTTGTGAATATTAGCCTGGTTCAATTCAATATTGGATAAAAAAACTCTTCATGAAAACACATGAAGAGTTTAAAAGTTTGGTGCGGGTGACAGGGGTCGAACCTGCACGATCGCTCACCAGAACCTAAATCTGGCATGTCTGCCAATTCCATCACACCCGCAAACGTCAATAATTATAAGGCTTACGGGAGGAATTCGCAACTTAGTGTTTTAGCTTAATTTACCGTAGTCTTCAGCGGATACTGCTTCAAGCCATTCATTGCTCGTCTGTTCTCCCTCAACTTCTATGGCAAGATGCGAGAACCATGAGTCAGGAGCCGCTCCATGCCAGTGCTTAACTTCTGCCGGTATATTGATGACCGTACCGGGAGTCATTTCTACGGCCTCTTTCCCCCACTCCTGATAATAACCTCTTCCGCCGATACAGATGAGCATCTGTCCGCCGCCCTTTACGGCATGATGGATGTGCCAGTTGTTACGGCAACCGGGCTCAAAGGTTACGTTAAATACAGGAACCTGTTCCGTCGAGACAGGAGCCAGATAGCTTTGTCCGACAAAGAACTGACCGTAAGGATTCTCTTCTCCTATCGGGAAGCAGATAGTGTTCTGATATCTGTCCTTGTCGGTAAGCTCAGGAACTTCCTCGTTCCAGATATCTTTCGCAAGGCGGAAGACAGTCCAGCCTTTGGGCCAGCCGACATACATAGTGGCATGAGTGATTATCGCCGCGATCTCTTCTTTGGTAACACCATGTGCTTTCGCATTCTGAAGATGATAAGACAAGGATGAATCCGTTATATCGGATGCCATCAAAGACACCACCGTGATGATGCACTTCGTCTTAACATCGATCGCTTCCTCATTCCATACTTCACCGAAGAGCACATCATCGTTAAGATGTGCGAACATCGGGGCGAATCCGCCAAGTTGATCTCTTCCTGCCGTCTGTACTATCTTCTCTGCCATTTTATTTCTCTCCTTCTATTATCTTTTGTGTACCTGTTGACCACACATGCTTCTTCGAGACATCAGTCCTTCTGTTCTGAGCCATTACGCCTGCAAGCGGATGCGGTGAATACGGTTCTTCAAGAAACCTTACCTCTTCATCCGTAAGCTTAAGATCAGCGGCTTTGACTGCACCTTCTATATGATGGAGCTTAGTCGCACCTACTACAGGTGATGTTACTTTCGTAAGAAGCCATGCAATGGATATTTCCGTCATGGTCACGCCGCGTTTTAAGGAAAGCTCTTCCACACGATCGATGATCACGGCATCCTGCTTGGCAGTGGCATCATACTTAAACTTGGCATAAGTGTCCTCCGCTGCGCGCTTGGTGTCACCCGCACCGGGTCTTCTCGACAGTCTTCCGCTCGCGAGTGCACTGTACGGAGTGAGTGCGATATTCTCTTCCTCGCAATACGGGACCATCTCACGTTCCTCTTCACGGAAGATAAGGTTATAGTGTCCCTGAACAGAAACAAATTCGGCGAACCCTTCCCTTTGTGCCAGAGCATTAGCCTTGGCAATCTGCCATGCGAAGCAATTCGAAATGCCTATGTATCTGGCTTTTCCCGCCTTCACAATGCGGTTCAGACCGTCCATGATGTCATACAGATCCGTATTCCAATCCCACATGTGATAGATATAAAGGTCAACGTAATCCATTCCCAGATTCTTAAGACTCGTGTTGATCATGTTCTCTATATGCTGCTGACCGCTTATCTCCTTCTCGATCTCATCAGGAGTACGCGGCAGAAATTTTGTCGCTACGACTACGTCTTCGCGCTTCGTAAGATCTCTAAGAGCGCGACCGACATACTGCTCACTTGTCCCGCTCTGATAAGCGATAGCCGTATCGTAGAAGTTAACTCCGAGCTCCAATCCTCTTTTGATGATCTGTCTTGAGTGTTCTTCATCAAGTGTCCAGCTGTGCTGCCCGTTTGCCGCATCGCCAAAGCCCATGCATCCCATACAGATGCGGGAAACAATAAGGTCGGAATTACCGAGTCTGACCTTAGGTAGATCTGCCATTTTGTTAACCTCCTCTAATCTTAACTTATGTATCCGGGTTTATAAGAGTTTAAGAATACAGTTATTTGTTATTTCAAATATCGACTGATATGTATAATCTACGTTCGCCGATTTCATGGCCTCACGCTGCTTATCGGTTACGGACGTATAAGGATAGATCCCGAACATAAACGGAAAGAAAGCATATATGAAGCTCTGAATATCCTGCTCGGATTTTCTCTTACAAAACTTCGTAAGGATCTTTCTTACATTCTTCATGGATTCCCCGTAAGCGAGCTTAAAGGAGACCAGAAGTTCCGGTCTGCTGTTAGCTTCCATATCGTAATTATTCATAGAAAGAAGCTTCAAAAGCTGCTCCCTGTTCGCGAGAGAGGTCGCTATCTTCTCCGCGATCTGCGCTTTGGTAAGACTGTCGTTATCATGGATTATAGATTCCAATTCTTCGTTCCAGCGGATATATTCACGCTCGAACAATGCCAGGAATATCTCTTCTTTTGTCTGATAGTAGTTATATATCGTAGGTCTGGAGAAAGAAGTCTCGTTTCCTATCTGCTTAAGCGTAATGTCCTTAAAGCTCATTGTCTTATAGAGCTTCTCACATGCGTTGATGATCTCTTCTTTCCTTGAAGCGGTTCTCTCGGGTGATCCCTTCGGCATATCCGTCCCTCCATTCTGACATCACGTCAATATCATTATAACCCATTCTGACACGATGTCAATAATTGCCTTATGCCTTTTCTCCTTATTTACAAGCGGCCTCGAAGCGGTCGATGACCTTCATCATATCCTCAGGGATATAAGCCTTACCCGAAGCTAAGATGTCATCCGGTATACCGTAAGCTCCCTCGGCAATCGCTCCGGCTATTGCACACAATGTATCCGTGTCGCCTCCTATATACATGACATTGCGAAGGGTCTGCTCGAAGTCTTCCGCTTCCAAGAAACACTCGAACGCTTCAGGCATGGTATGCATACAGTCCTCAACATGGAAGTAGGAAGGACGGATCTCATCCAATGTCCTTGAAAGGTTGTATCCGAATTCATTTACGATATACTCACGGATCTCATCCTTAGTCGACCCGTTCCTTGCCATAAAGATCGCTGCGGCAACTGACTCCGCACCCTTTACGCCTTCAGGATGGTTGTGGGAAACCTCGGCCGTCCA
The DNA here is from genome assembly GCA_002450095.1 of Mageeibacillus sp. UBA6980. Classification (GTDB taxonomy): domain Bacteria; phylum Bacillota; class Clostridia; order Saccharofermentanales; family Saccharofermentanaceae; genus Saccharofermentans. The sequence continues at coordinate 6,355 of DJYK01000028.1, forward strand.
TCTCGCGACTTCGCGGGTACGCTCCATAGTGCCATAGAGCCAACCTGCAGAAGACACTCTCATTCCGGAACCGTTGCCGTAGCTTCCGTAAGGCTTGGGATCAGATGAGAGGACCCAACTTATAAACCTGGCTCCGTATCCTGCATTGGGATACTTCTGCCCCCACTTCTTCATGCATCTGATAAGAGCGGCCTTGGTCTCTTTCTCACCCGCATCAGGACCCGCTTCCATAAGTGCCTCCGCGACCGCTGCAGTCATTACGGAATCATCGGTAAAGATGCTCCTTCTCGTGAACAGTTCAAACTCTCTGCTCTTATCTCCGCGATCAAACTCGAATCTGCTTCCTACGATATCTCCGATTATTGCTCCTAACATTATCATTACCTCCGTTTATGAGTTTTTGGTTATGTTTAGATTCTATCAGGAGCGATCACGCGATACGTCAATCTGAGATTGACATTTACTTAAGCTTCTTTATCCCGTCACACCCGTTCTCGAGAAGTATACTGTCGACTTTATAAACGTCAAAGATACGATTTTCTATGCAATAACGCACGGCAACGTCTGCCTTACGGCTTATACTCAAAGAATATCCGGCTCTCATGAGAAGATCCTGAGTCTCATTCAGATCCAGCTTCAAGACCAGACAGATTATCACGCAGATATACTTCTTCGGATGGTACTCTTTATCCGTTCTTATCATGCTTAACGTCTGTCTCGGAAAATAGAGTTCATGCTTGCCGCCGTAAAGCTCGGAATCCTTAATGCCGCGTTTATCCGCATATTCGAATACCATCTCGGAGAAGGACTTGTCAGAACCTCTAAGGTTCAGGCCGGACCAATGAAGACGGCTCGTACTCATATCTCTCCGAATCTCATACTCGCCTGCAACGGCATCTTCAACGTAGACCTCATCGATATATGATCTGATCTTCTTACTCGTATTCTCCGAAGCCGCATCAACAGACTCCTTATCAAAGAGCACGAGGGTAACTTTCATACTGCTGTTTTTAAGAAAACCTCTTATTACATCTGTCGCAACGCCCAAAGCATCACATCTCGGGATCTTATATGCCCCTGTCCCTATAAGCGGGAACGCGACGGATCTGCAGTTTAACTCCTTCGCGAGCTTAAGAGAATTAAGATAACAGTCGGCGAGTATATCCAGGGCTTCGGTTCCTTCTGTCCAGGGGATACACACCGTATGGATTATGAACTTCGCATCAAGATTATAAGCGGCAGTCTCTATCGCCTGTCCCGGCGCGATCTGCCCTATCAGCTTTCTTGCCGCCAGAAGCTTCTGCTTTCCGGCAGCCTTATATATAGCACTGTCCGTTCCGGCACCGATCACGGGATCGGGATTGGCAGTGTTTACTATCGCATCTGCTTTAACTTTGATTATGTCATTACGTATTATCTGAAGCGGCATATCTATATTATAACTTAATGCCCAAAGATCTTTACGCGATAAAAAGGGGAGCCTGATGCTCCCATTAAAAAATCGTCAGCAAGTTGTCTTAAGATCAGGCGAATTCCTGAAGGTGTGAGATCTCAACTACTCTCTGATCGTCGAGAATCAGATAATGTCCGTCAGTTGCAACACCCGTAACGATACTGCCCTGAACAAGTTCTCCGCCGGACGTCTGAACGTCATTGCCGGACCATGTAATGCAGTCCTCTGTTACCTCATACATAACGGGCTCGGAAAACTCCTGATAACTGTCCTGATCAAGAGGGATTCCCGTGGGAAATGCCTGAGGATCTGCCGAAGCCGTACCTGCGTCAGCAGAAGCCGTGTTATCACCTGCAAGGATGGGTCCGAGAGGCTCCTCTGTCTGTACCGGAGCTTCCGTCTGAACGACTGCCTGTGTTTCAACCTGAACGGGAGCCTCAGTCTCCTCTGCAGCCTTATCGCCGCAGCCCATAAGGGCAACAGCGCCTGCAAGTACCAATGCTGTGATCAATGTCTTCTTCATTTTAAGATTCCTTTCTTTACTAATCCTTATTCTTCATCAAGCTTGAGAACACTCATGAACGCTTCCTGCGGTACTTCTACGGAACCGACCTGACGCATCCTCTTCTTGCCTTCCTTCTGCTTCTCAAGAAGCTTCTTCTTACGGGAGATATCACCGCCGTAACACTTGGAGGTAACATCCTTACGAAAAGCCTTTATCGTCTCCCTGGCTATTATTTTACCACCAATACACGCCTGAACGGGAATCTCGAACTGCTGTCTCGGAATATTCTCCTTAAGTTTCTCCGCCATTCGCCTTCCGCGCTCGTACGCTTTGTCTGCGTGAACAATGAATGAGAGGGCATCTACAGGGTCGCCGTTAAGCAGTATATCGAGCTTTACGAGCTTACTTTGCTGATATCCCGCGATCTCGTAATCGAGCGAAGCGTAACCCCTTGTTCTCGACTTCAACGCATCAAAGAAATCGTAGATGATCTCATTAAGCGGCATCTTATAGTGGAGTACGACTCTCTTATCATCAAGATACTTCATATCGGAATACTCACCGCGTCTGTTCTGACACAGTTCCATGATATTGCCGACATATTCTTTTGGAAGAAGTATCTCGGCGTTTACTATCGGCTCCTCCATATAATCGATCACGGAAGGATCCGGCATGTTGGTCGGATTATCGACATCGAGACACGTTCCGTCTGTCTTATGAACCTTATATATAACCGAAGGTGCCGTAGATATAAGATCGAGGTTGAATTCCCTTTCGAGTCGCTCCTCGATCACCTCATAGTGAAGCAGACCGAGAAAGCCGCATCTGAAACCGAAGCCCAGCGCCGCAGAAGTCTCAGCCTGAAATGAGAGAGCCGCATCGTTCAGCTGAAGCTTCTCGAGTGCATCTCTTAAGTCACCGTAACGCGCTCCGTCGACAGGATAGATACCGCAGAAGACCATCTGCTGAATGCCCTTATACCCTGTGAGAGGCTCTGAAGCGGGATTCTCGGCAGATGTGATCGTATCTCCCGGAGCAGTGTCGGAAACCGACTTGATCGAAGCGCATATATAACCTACTTCACCTGCCAGAAGTTCCTTAGCGGGAACATACTGTCCCGGATGGAAATATCCGAGTTCGGTTATAACGAACTCTTTACCCGTATGCATCATGCGAATAGATTCGCCGGTCCTGATAGAACCTGCACGGACTCTGACACTCGCGATAACGCCTTTATACGGATCGTATTTGGAATCAACGACGAGCGCTCTGAATGGTTCATCCTCAGGGTCAGAGGGCGCGGGAATATACTTAACTATGCCCTCGAGCACATCCTCGATTCCGATATCGTTCTTAGCCGATATCAGAGGTGCATATGAAGCATCTATTCCTATATCGTCTTCTATCTCTTTTCTGACTTCTTCGGGACGAGCCGAGGGCAGATCGATCTTATTGATAACAGGAAGGATCTCCAGATCCGCATCAACGGCAAGATAAGCGTTTGCCATCGTCTGTGCTTCAACTCCCTGCGAAGCATCGACTATGAGTATGGCACCGTCGCAGGCCTTAAGCGAACGGCTGACCTCGTAGTTGAAGTCTACGTGACCGGGAGTATCTATGAGATTCAGGATATATGTGTTGCCGTCCTCGGCCTCATAGGTCATTCTGGTGGCCTGGGATTTGATAGTTATTCCCCTCTCGCGCTCGATATCCATATTATCAAGGATCTGGCTCATCATATCCCTCTTCTCGACAACACCCGTATGCTCGATGATCCTGTCGGCAAGCGTGGACTTACCGTGATCTATATGAGCGATTATGCAGAAGTTTCTTATAAATTTCTGTCTTTCCATCTTCACCTGCTTCTTATAGTAACCCTATCTCGTTGAACGGATAGATAACGATAAAGGCGATTCCCTTTATACGATCCTCCGTAAACGGTCCGAGGTTACGGCTGTCATTACTTACCGGTCTGTTATCGCCCATGCAGAAATACTCATTATCGCCGAGAGTAATCTCGTTATAACCTCTGTCGATGCCGCCGCTCATGACATATGTCTCGACGGAAGCGTCAAGATAAGGTTCATCGAGAAGCGTGTATTCCGACGCTCCGACTTCCATAATGTATACGTGACCGTCAGCGATCCTCACCGTCTCCCCCGGAAGACCGATGATCCTCTTGATCAGGTATTCATCGTGGTAATAACCTTCCATACCCGAACCGTCGAGGATAACAACATCGCCTCTGTTATAGTTCTTGAAGTACGTTGATATCTTCTCTGTCATTACGACATAACCGCTCCGAAGATTCGGGAGCATGGAATCGCCGTAAACATTATCCCTCTGTACTACGAATACAACGAGCAGGACACCGACAAGGACACCGATCGCTATAGCGATCAGCCAGTCGAGAACAGAGGCTATTATCGTATTCTTTCTGTCCTCGGGTTTAACCTCGATATATTCACTTTTATCAGTTTTCTTCATAAAAATCTCAGTCCATTACCAGATTGTCGTTATCGTCATCCTCGGAAGATGTTCCGGCAGAAACCTCTATGCCGAGTTCCTCGAGCTGTTTCTCGGCGACAGGGGACGGAGCATCGGTCATAAGATCCGAAGAATTCTGAACCTTCGGGAATGCGATAACTTCACGTATGGATCCTGCGCCTGTTAAGAGCATGACGAATCTGTCGAGACCTATGGCGAGACCGCCGTGAGGAGGAACGCCGTACTTAAATGCATCAAGCAGGAATCCGAACTGTTCCTGAGCGGACTCGGCCGTAAATCCCAAGAGCTTAAATATCCTCATCTGAAGGTCTCTGTCGTGTATTCTTATGGAACCGCCGCCCAACTCGCATCCGTTCAATACGATATCGTATGCCTTGGATCTTACCTTGCCCTGATCGGACTCAAGATGATCTAAGTCTTCGTCCATGGGACATGTGAAAGGATGGTGCATCGCCATATATCTTCCCTCTTCGTCCGACCATTCGAACATAGGGAATTCAGTTACCCAGCAGAGCTTGAAATCATCTTTCCTGATAAGGCCAAGCTTGTTTGCAGCAGCGATACGGAGCTGTCCCAGGCTGTCGTGAACTACCTTGAAATTATCGGCTACGATGCAGATAAGATCGTCCGCACCGGCTCCTACTTCAGAAGCAAGAGCACTGATGTCCTCAGGCTTTAAGAACTTAAGGAAAGAACCTCTCGGCTGCTCGGAAGGAACGACCCAAGCCATTCCCTTCGCCTTATAAGTCTTGCATACCTCACCCAACGCATCGATCTCTTTTCTGGAGAATGCCGCGCCGCCCGGGATGACTACAGCCTTAACGAGACCCTTCTCATCAAGAGCGTTCTTAAACACAACGAAATCGATACCGGAAGCCCAATCGGATATATCCTGAAGCTCCATCCCGAATCTCAAGTCAGGCTTGTCGGAACCATAGCGCTCCATGGCCTCCTGCCAGGGGATCCTTCTGATCGGAAGATCGATATCTATATTGAGAACATCCTTGAATACGCGTGCAACAAAGCCCTCCGTGACTTCCATGACATCATCACAATCGACGAAGCTCATTTCGAGGTCCATCTGTGTGAACTCCGGCTGTCTGTCGGCTCTCAAGTCCTCATCGCGGAAGCATCTCGCGATCTGCATGTAGCGGTCGTAGCCTGCGAGCATAAGGAGCTGCTTATAAAGCTGCGGAGACTGAGGGAGCGCGAAGAAAGAACCGTTCTTGACTCTTGACGGAACGAGATAGTCTCTGGCGCCTTCAGGTGTGCTCTTACCGAGCATAGGCGTCTCGATCTCGAGGAAGCCCTTCTCGTCAAAGTAGTCTCTTGCTGACTTGGCGATCCTGTGACGGAGCATCATGTTATTCTGCATAACCGGACGTCTTAAGTCGAGGTAACGATACTTAAGTCTTAACGCCTCATTGGCAGTGTTGTCGTCTTCGATATAGAAAGGAGGCGTCTCGGATTCGGATATTATCCTCAGATCTGAGACCGTAACCTCTATCATTCCCGTAGGCATCTTCTCATTCGGAGCGGATCTTCTCTCCACCTTACCCTGTACGGCAAGAACAAATTCGGATCTGATCTTAGAAGCCTTCTGCTTGATATCCTCGGGGCTTTCCGGTGTGATAACGATCTGCACCTCTCCGCTTCTGTCCCTCAATGTAATAAATGTCAGTCCTCCGAGGTCTCTGGCCTTATGGCACCAGCCCATGAGTGTAACTTCCTTACCTATGTCACTTTCTCTTAAAGTGCCGCACATATCCGTGCGCTTCATACCGAGTATCGATTCAGACATACCGATCAAACCTTCCTTATATTTCCTAGAGTCATATATGACAAATCATTATATCATTAAATCCGCATATCTTTAATCACCGTTGTTCCGATAAACATAATTTCCGGCAATGAAAAACGCCCGATCCTCTCAGGCGCCCTTCTGCGGGTATGTAAATGATGTATCAGGCGTAACTTCTTCCAATGCCTACCATCAACAATGTTCTCAATCTGTGAGCCACAACTATGCTTCTCGCACGCTGCTTGGCTTCTGCTCTTATATCAAGTGAAGTCTGTTCAGTTCCTTTTATTCTTAAATGCTTTTTCATTTTCTTATCCTCCTCATTGATCTTTAACCTGATTAAACATCCGTACAAAACGCCTGCCAATATGCAATATCGCCCGCGTTTGTCGCTTAATCAACATCGCCTTATCAATTTGTCGGAAAAATAAGGATCAAAGCTCGTAATTATATAAAAGCATCGCGAGTACCGCTGCACCGGCAGTCTCTGTCCTCAGTATCCTCTTACCTATAGTAACCGTCACGGCTCCGGACGAACGTGCCGCATCCGCTTCAGGATCCGAGTATCCGCCCTCCGGACCTATAAAGACCGAGATATCCTTGATATCAGATAATTTCTTATCCTTCAAAGCGTCTTTCAAAGATACCGCATGCTCTCCCTCCCAAGGAAAGAGAACGATATCAGAATCTTTTGCCGCCATTACGAGTGCATCCTTAAAGGCAACGGGAGTCGTTACTTCAGGGATCTTACCTCTCCCGCTCTGGCGTGAGGCTTCGAGCGCTATCTTCTGCCAGCGCTCTGTCTTGGAATTTTGCTTACGGGGTTCATCAGGTCGTACGACGCATCTTTCGGAGAATACGGGAACGATCTTCGTAACGCCGAGCTCAACGCATTTCTGGATAGTCAGTTCCATCCTCTCGCCCTTAGACACCGACTGATACAAGGTAATACCGTACGGGGGCTCCGATACTATCGAATTCCTCTCAAGAACGCTGAGCGTAACCGCATCACTGTCGATCTTACTGATCTCACACAGAGCCTCAACTCCGTCCTTAAGGACCACTGTGAGCTTCTCGCCCTGCTTCATCCTCAGGACCTTGGATATATAGCGCGAATCATCATTACCGAGAGTTATAGTGCCGCTCCCGGCTTCAATATGTTCCATAAATAATCTTGTCATGCTTACTTCCCGGAATCGGCCAGTTTATTCAGATTATTGAGCCTGTCCTTCAACGACTGAAGATCGGTAATGGACTCCTTGACCTTACTGTCGAATATGAGCCTGGAACTTGCAAGATTGGTAACTTCACCCTTGGGATCCGGAGCCTTCTCGATAGTGCTCGTCACCGCAGGCTTAACTTCCTCGGCAACTACCGAAGGTGTGATGACTCTTGCGATATCACGGATAGACTTACCGGGAGATACGAGTGAAGACGTCATTCGCGGAACCGGAGTCGGCGAACTGATATCAAACGCCTTAACTTCAGGTTCATAAGAAGCCTTGGGTTCTTCCTGAACAGGTTCTGCCTTTGCCTCTTCGACCGTCTCGATCTTCGGCTCGTTAGAAACCTCAGGATCAACTTCATGTTCCTGCGCCTCGACGCGGTCGCGTGAGAAACTTCTTCCGCTTACAAAATCGATCGCCAGAGAAGCAGCGAGCTCCTCGTGTTCTTCGATCGTGAATTCGCATGCAAGTGCCGACAGAAGGCTGTACTTATCCTCGAATCCGGGCTCATAAGAGACCGCATCTATAAACATCGGCTTACTGCCTTCAAAGAGCACGTCCTGTCCGTCAGTCCGTTCATTACCGGTAATAAGGACTTTACAGCCGTATACATTAAATATTTTCTTGGCGGCCCTTAGAAAATCGTTCTTGACAGGACACTCGAATCCGCAGAACGCCTCTGCTTCTATCGTATTAACTATCAGGAAATCGGCAAAGCCCAGAAGCCTGTCACACAAAGCCTCATAAACTTCGGCGCTCACCATTATCTCACCGTCTTCCGAGATCAGCGAAGGACTGCATATAACAGGGCACTTCTTCCCTTGCTCTAACTTATCTGCAATATAAAGGATAACGGCGGGATCCGTAATATATCCGATTCCCATAGACGAGAACTCACATTCTCCGAAGACATAATCAAGCATCTCGGAAACGTCATTGGTCTCGGAAGTGCCGTCCTTATAGGAAATTCTCGGCACAACAGAAAGAGGATCGAGTCCCATGTCCCTGATCGTCGAGGTACATCTTAAAAGATCATAGATCGTACCTTCAATTGAATCCGATATAGTCAGTACAGTCTTCATTGTCTTCCTTCACGAACGATAATCGTTCATTGTTAGTTTTGCACAAAAAAGCCATACTAACAACCGACATCTTCACCATAAAGACGGCTTCAATTTGGTGCTTTTAACAATGGCATAAATTTAACACCGTTAAATAAAACCGTCCCGGAACAATTCCGGGACGATCATTATTTGAAATAAACCTTATTCTGTGCGATACAGTCTTATTCGATCACGGGCAGGCTGGCAAAGCCTTTCTCGAGGTCCTCGTCTGTCGGGATGAAATCCGTCATCCTTCCCTCGTTATACTCCTGGTAAGCGGTCATATCGAAGAAGCCCGTACCGGTCAAGTTGAACAGGATAGTCTTCTTTTCGCCTGTCTCCTTGCACTTTAACGCCTCATCGATGGCCTGTCTGATCGCATGTGATGATTCGGGTGCAGGAAGTATCGTCTCTGTCTTTGCAAAGAGCTCGGCTGCTTCAAATACCTTTGTCTGCTCGACTGCAACAGCCTTCATATAACCGTCGTGATAAAGCTGAGACAGGATAGGTGACATTCCGTGGTATCTTAATCCGCCTGCGTGTGAAGGAGAAGGCATGAACTCCGATCCCAGAGTGTACATCTTCGCCAGAGGGCAGACATGACCTGTATCCGCGAAGTCATATGCGAACTTTCCTCTTGTAAGCGACGGGCAAGAAGCGGGCTCAACTGCGATGATCTCGGGATCCTTCGTTCCCGTAAGCTTATCTCTCATGAAAGGCGAGATGATACCGCCGAGATTAGATCCGCCTCCTGCGCATCCGATGACTATATCGGGATACTCACCGACCTTTGCGAGCTGAAGTGCTGCCTCCTCGCCGATGATCGACTGATGGAGGATAACCTGATTAAGAACTGAACCCAATACATAGCGGCAGTTATCCGTCGTAACGGCCTTCTCGACAGCCTCGGAGATGGCGCATCCCAACGATCCGCCTGTTCCGGGGAACTTCTCATTGATCTCTCTTCCCACCTTGGTCGTGTTCGAAGGCGATGCAACTATATCGGCACCGAAGGTCTGGATAATGGACTTTCTGAAGGGCTTCTGCTCATAAGAGACCTTAACCATGTATACCGTAAGAGGAATGTGGTAGAAAGCACTTGCCATCGACAGCGCTGTTCCCCACTGACCTGCACCGGTCTCCGTTGTAATGCTCGTAAGTCCCTGCTTCTTGGCGTAGTAGACCTGAGCGGCAGCGGAATTCAGCTTATGTGAACCCGAGGTATTATTGCCCTCGAACTTATAGTAGATCTTCGCAGGTGTCTGAAGTTCCTTCTCCAACTGATATGCTCTGATAAGAGGAGACGGACGGAATATCTTGTAGAACTCCTGTACTTCTTCAGGGATGTCGATGAATCTCGTATCGTTATCGAGTTCCTGCTTACACAGTTCTTCACAGAAGATCGGCTTCATCTCTTCGAGTGTAAGGGGCTTATGAGTGCCGGGATGGAGCATCGGTGCAGGCTTATTCTTCATGTCCGCACGAAGGTTGTACCATGTCTTCGGCATCTCGTCTTCCGTCAAAAATATTCTTTTAGGTTCTTTAGCCATAATGGCCTCCTTTCATTGGCGGTAAGATGTTGGCCTGACAGATCGCATGGTTAGTGTTATTTACGATCCGCTGCAATAAAAAATCCTGTGCCGTCTTATAAACGACACAGGACAGATTAACTGCGGTACCACCTGTATTGACTGATCCTTCTTATTATTCTCTGATCAGTCCTCTCTTTCATGTTCCAACAAACATGCTCTGCTGATAACGGAAGAGTTCCCGTCGGGCCATTTCCTGCCCGCCCTCACGAGGTCCATTCATCTTCCCGGTCCGTATCGCAATCCCACCGCCTGCGACTCTCTTAACCGCACCTTCCGGTCAATTACTATTCCCCGTTCATCGGTTTACCGTGTAAATATACACTTATTACCTTTTTTCTGTCAACCCCGGAAGCTCATCCTGTTATCCAACACTGCGACAGAGCACACCGCAGAGTGTAAAAGGAGAAAAAGCGACCCCTGCACTCTGTTTTACGTCAGACAGAGCACATCGCAGAGTATAAAAGGGGAAAAAGCGACCCCTGCACTCTGTTTTACGTCAGACAGAGCACACCGCAGAGTGTAAAAGGGAAAAAAGCGACCCCTGCACTCTGTTTTAAACGATACTTCCATTTATCATCGCCACTCGAGGTTAAGCCCTGTTACTTCGCCGTTATTTACAATTACAGGATATGCAAGCGAGCGGACATCATACCATCCGTCATACAGCGGCTCTTCACTGACATTATCCAACACAGAGTCAGTATCCGTTATATCGCAGTTACTTGATATCGGGAGTTCGACATATACATTGTTTATCGTAACCGGATTTACACCGTCACTGCATATCAATACAGAATCTGTATACTCGGAGTAAGCATCGGATAAAAACAAAGAATAATCATCGATATAAAGACGCCTTCCATAGGAAGTGTCGGATACACCCGTAATCGTAAGTTCAGTCCCGTTATTATCAAACACGCCAAGGGCGTTTCCTGCTTCCAGCGAATCGACAAATTCCTGAGTGAATTCTATAGGCTCTCCTATCCTGAATCTGACTCGAGTACCATCCTCAGATATGCCGATCAGATCACCAAAATAAACACCGTCAGCCACGGTTTCAACCATCGGGATGGTATCGGGATCAACATAAAAGTTCGGATGATAGTCAGAGGATGTCGGTGCAGTAGTAGGAGTTAATGTCGGCACCGGAATAGGAGTACAAGTAGGAGTCGGTGTAGAGTCAGGATCCCGATAAACCATAGTCGACCCGGTCATACTAACAGGTTCTGCATCTTCAAAATATGATTCTGCCAGTTCATACGGTTCCAGCAATGTCTCGTTATCGTAGCAATAGCCGCTATAGATCTCATTGCGATTGCCTTGTTCATCATAATAGTAATAACCGCGAGTCTCGCCATCATCCACTGTTTCTCGATAGCCCGTAAAAGCGTTGCCGTCACCGTATCTCATGCAGAAAGAATAAAACGTGATAAGATCTTCGTCTGATAGTGTGGCTGCATCAACGTGATCCCCGCTCAAATAATACATTAAAACTCTCTCTATGGTTCCATCATAGTAGATGTTATATTCCAGTCCGAGATATGAGTCTATAGAGTAATCTACACAGCTTTGATTGCTGGTGCCAATTACTAACATAACGCCATCATGTTGTTTGATCTCGTCTGCTTTATATAATCTGCATGAGGAAAGAAACAACACCGAGAACATTACCATTACTAATATGTTCTTGTTTCTCATAATCTCCTCCTTATGGATCAGTTCTCCGGGGAATCTATATATACCCACATAGCAGGTCTTACGCAGGAAGGCTCTTGCAAATACAGATAATCAATTCTCGGACTGAGATCATCCGGTGATATATCGCCTACCACATTCCAAATAACAATCGTCTGTTCATTCGAAAACCCGATATCCCTCAGGAAATAATTATTAACAGAGGAGTCAGCAAGAAATATTGTATCCCTATTCACTTGGTAATGCCGTATATCCTCGGCACTTAGAAGAAATATATGATCGCATGTATCCTCACCGCCTTCAGAACTCCCATGGTCTTCATTGGTATTAAGGACTTGGGCAACCGCTTCGTTGTCTTCCCCAAAGGCATTCTCAAGAAACTCACCGTTAAGCCAGCTTCTTAAAGAACACTCCGCCCATGTAGTTCGAACAGGTTCGTTGTTATATAACATCTCATCCGGAACGCCGTCTTCAGTTCTCAATACGTCCGATAAGAGCAATAACGCTCTGTCATCCTCTACCCCGATAACATTCCAGATCAGAGGATTATCACGATATACTCCGAACTCGATACTATTCCCCACGTAAAACTCAGCGGCCGGTATCGGTTCTTGAGAGTAAAGATCCGACGCATTCTCCACTTCCGGATATTCATAATCAAACGGGAGCAAAAATACAGAATAATCTATCTCATCATCAGCCTCATAAGCGCGAACGATCTCTTCGATCTCAGTCAGAGTCGTGTGTCTTAAGCTTGGATAAATGTTATCTTCCGCTTGATTAGCAACATAATACTCTTCTACATCTCGAATATACGCATCGACCATATCTTCGCCATATCCCAAGACGTGCCCGTGAGAGTCGTAATACCAATCAATATATTCCTGAATATCCTCCGGGATGTGTTCTACCATGAGTTCTCCGTCTTCAGAATATTCCCGGCTTAAGTATTCCTGTATATTCGTAATGTCAAGATGGAGCCCGGAATATTGCTCATATCTATGTAAAGCGCAATATAACCGAGGTTCGTTGATAAAGGAATAAGGTACGTAATATTTTACATAATCACCGGCGCCTAATGCAGCATTTTGACATACGTAAAGATGAAGAATATGAGCCTGCTTTCTCTCCTTATACGATTCATACTTTCCGATGGCTAATAAAGATACAGATAACACCAGAGCAACAACGCCTATAACCGTTATCAATATTACCGTTCTTTTCCGAAATTCCAGAACACCCGTCTTATTCGATATTAGTATACCGACGAGAAGGATCGCCAGCAGAATGCAAAACACCGGCAAGTCATCCCAATACATAAGAGTTCTCAAAAAATCAGAACCGGACAAAATCCCCATTTTCGCGCCCTCCATAACTATCATCCCCAGACAGATGTCACTTCATACAAATTCGTATAGTCTATATAGTTCTGTGCTTCCGACACACTGACAATCTCGTTGTTTTCATCGTAGATGATCTCCACAACAGAAGTCTCCGTTATGTTTCCGAATGAATCTCTGATAAGGAAGTTCACAAGGACAGTCTTATCTCCGTTGTTGCTACCGAACATCTCACCGCGCTCTATATCGAGTGTTCCGTCATACTCAAACGGATCGAACAGTCCGCTTACGGCGAGTATCGGATCAAACTGATCATAATCAAAGAGTGCATAATACATAAATTCTATAGTATCGCCCTCTTTAAGATAGAAAACCTCATTTGTGGCAACACCGCTTATCGGATCGATAACTGCGCAGTAAAGAGGAGAATACCCGCCGGTTGCCTTATCGTTATAAATATAGATGAATGACCATACATCATTGATATCTGCAGGTATCGCAAGTATCGAATGATCAACTGTATCCTCAATCCGAAAAACGGTAACATCGAGGCCGTTAATATTCAACCATTCGCAATTGGGATTAAAATCATAGGAAGAAGAACTGTCCGTATTATGATGTACATATTCCGAACCCATAAGATAGTAACGTTCTGCTCCGTCCCCGTTAAGATACAAACAGATATTGGCTTCCACTGATAAAACAGAGTTATCATCCGAATTGATATCAAGGAAGATATTTCCGTAATCGTCGTAACTCAACTCATATTCAATCTCATCTATATTATCGTTGACCTGACTTTGGTTAGAATAATATGAATCTATATGATCGTTTATATTCTCCCATACAAGATCTCCCGCTGACCAGAAGTCAGAGAATCTGATCTGAAGGAATGCAGCATACCAGTAATAACCGTCAAGTGCTTCGATATTATCGATATAACCGTCAAAAGAACGATCCATATGTCGCTGTATGATCTCTTGGATCTCGCTTTCGGAATAATCAATACCATAGGAATTCAGCATTGATTCGTAACTGCTTCTTAACGCTCCGGGATAAAGCGAGGACGGGAACCAGATCGACATGCCGTGCGAGTTCGTTCTGGCACTGCCTGTTACGCTTACGACACTCGAATCAATAAGCTCGGCTAACTGTTCATCGACATTCGTATCCGTAAACACGGAGGAACAGGCGCTAAGGAACGCTCTAAAGTCGATAAGATTACCGGGGATGCTGCCCTCCGCCCCGTAATTCTCACACTTCGATGCACCGTTAATAACACTTGTGAATTCCGAAGGATCATATGTGGTGTAATAAAGCCTCTCCCAGAATTCTTCCATCAGGGAACTTATCTCATCCATAGAGGACAAGTCGATCATGGACATCGTTCCGGTGGCAAACTGCTCGGCTATATCCCTATCGGATGAATACTGTTCCTCATATGCATTTATATATGCCTCATAAAGTGACAGTATTTCATTCCCTGCCTGATCTGCAGTGCAATCCGGATTTTGAGCAAGGAAGGTAATATACTCCACGGGAAGTCCTATCACGGCAGGAATCACTTCTTCTGATGCGACCATATAATCCCCGTACGGCGCCACGACAGAGGCCACCTCCATGGATCCCGATAAGCAGGTGTTAAATGCAATAAGGTCAAAATGCGCCCCGCCGTTCAAGAACCCTTCGCTTAACTCATCTAAAGTAAGGCAATCGTTGTAATACGAGGACTCATCCACATATGAATTCAAAGAATTAATAACATCGCCCGAGTCATTCTCGTAAAATATCTCGTCGCGCTCCATATTGCCATAAGGCTCCGAATATCCGTGATTCCACATTACAAACATATATCTTTGGGCAGGATACTCCGATACACCCCAGGAAATAAAGTCGGATAATGTCTCGGCAGAACCCATGGATCGAAGTTCTGTCGACTCGAGTTCTATCACTTCCCCCTGTTCTATCTCGAACCGCCCGAGCCGATCGATCGGGATATCAACATCATGCACTGCGTCATCCGAAAAGTAAGGATCGGTGTTATTCCAATACAATGTGCCTCCCGTCTGTACAATGACATTAACATCATCAGTGATCTCTTCGTCATCCATCCAGTCAAACGCCATTGAAGCAATTCCGTTCTCCGTCTCCAGATCTGTCCCGCACATATAGACGAGAACAGTCCATTTCGAGAGATCGTCATTATCGGCTGTTTGTGCCTCGGAAACATCCCGCTCGGAGTTCGAACGGATAAGACTCCCGTAACCGCGAATGAACTTTCCGACCAGAACTGTCTGAACCGCCGATAACGTCAGTCCAATGATTATAAGGAATACTATTAAAGGAATCAGATATCCGCTTTTTCTGCTCTTGCCCTTTACCATTTCCTTTTCCCTTCTCATATCGGCGTGACCCGCCCCAGGATTCCCGGGATCGTGTTGTCGGTATCCGCCGACAGGCAAGCGGCTGTAAAGGACAGGACGTAATCACCTTTCACTACGCAAACTATAGTTACAGTCACTGTATATTCATCCGTCATATCGGAAGTTACGGTTAATTGCGGATATGAGGAGTCAAGAAAATCTATTGTCCCCTCACTGTATTCGGCATCAGTGCATCCGTACGATTCGATAATCTCCATGACAGAATCTTCCGCATTCGCCACCAGAACGACCTCCAGCGCATCGGCGTCCATGCCATGATCCGCCATATCCTGAAGGTTCAAACTCTCGATCGTTTCAACGGTCAGATCAAATGTGGAAAAACTCATATCTTCTTCAGAAGTACTTTCGGCATGAAAGATACTGAGCTCCGTTCCGGATTCCAACATAGTAAGAGCTTCATCCGAGTTCCGGGGACCTGTATAATCAACAGCCCAACCAACAGGCGCTTCAAATCTGATCCCCATATATTCATTAGTATAAACGCTCCCGTTAACCTCACCGGAAGAGAAACTATAAGCATCCGCTTCATCACTGATCGTCGATTCAGAAGGGACATATGCTCTGTCAGGTGAAGTATAGTTTTCCTGAACACTCCGTCTGCCGTCTCGGGAACGTCTTTGTTCCGATAAATCGGCACAAGATGTCGCTAACACGACAACGGCGCCGATAATAACAAGAAACTTGAACCTCTCCACGTCCTTTAATCCTCCCGGAACAACATCTTAAGATATAACGATATTATCAGATTATTGTTCTCTTACATATAGACGGAAGATCATTCTGACAGGTCACAACAAAACATTTGTACTTTGTTGTCATTCTGTCCGTTTATTATCCCTTTTGTTTTATAACGCAGTGCTACAATTGCCTTAACAATGAATAACGGAGGCAGTAAAAATGAATAGTTATAATACTTGGAAAGAGAATCTTACAACAGACAATTGGGTGTGTTTTCCGTTGAGAGGACTTCATGTTCCGGTATACGGAAGAGTATCTGAGATGCAGGATGATAACGGCGATTCTTATTATGTAAGAGAATTTATGTATGGTGATCGTCTTGTTGACGAATATGATCTTGATATGATCTTAAAGAAGACGGTAAGAGTACCGGAAGATATATTTAAAAAGAAAGAGAATATCAATATATTCGATCTGCCTGCAGCATAAGCACGTGATGTGACTCTCCGTCAAACGGAGAGTTCACACTCGTAAGCCATCCAGTCGTTCTTCTCTTCGACTCTTAATATCTTGAATCCCGCGTCTGCGAGAGCTTTCTCGACCTTGTCCTTCTTGGTATTGATTATCCCTGAGCAGATGAACTTACCGCCGGAAGCGAGCTTGGCGGGAATATCACAGGCTATGGCTGCTATAACATCGGCAATAATGTTGGCGACGATTATGTCATATGAACCGTCCTTAACGTCCTTCAACTCGCCGGTATAACAGTTGATGTCCGGGCAATCATTTATCCTGCAGTTATCCACAGCAACATCTATGGCAAGAGGATCGATATCGACCGCATCGACAATGCCTGCGCCGAGTTTCTTACAGATGATCGCCAGGATTCCTGAACCCGTGCCGAGATCGAGTATCTTCTCGCCGCCTTTGATAACATCGTCGAGAATAACTGCACATGTCGCCGTGGTCTCATGTGTACCGGTTCCGAATGCGGATCCCGGATCAAGGGATACGACTACATCGGAAGGGTTTCCTTCATATTTCTCCCAAGACGGGCAGATAACAACTCGGTTCGAGATCTTGAAGGCTTTATAATCCTTCTTCCACTCGTTCTCCCAATCCTGATCCTCGACATATTTCCACGAGTCGTAACCTTTGCCGATATCCAGGAATTCAGATATCTTTGACAACTGTGTCCTTAAGATATCCATTGCTTCATCGACGCTTACGCGGCTTCCGGTTATATTCCCGTAGATCGATGTCGTATCGAATTCATCGACATACTCTTCTGCCTTCGGACCTAAGCGGATAAGGCCGTCTAATTCCGCGAAATACGCCTTAACGGTAACATCCTCACCGAGGGAGTTCACAAACCCGCCGTCTGCATAAGAAAGCGATGCCGGATCGTCGATTATCCTCTTGATCTCCCACGGATCGGTTACGGCGATTCCGTCGGCACCGATCTGAGCGAGCATCTCGCAGATAGCATCCGATGCAGGCTCATTTGTTATGATCGTAAATTCAGCCCATCTCATTATCTTTTAACCCGTTACTTAAAAATATTCTTAACTTTCTCGAAGAATGAATTCTTCTTTGCATAGTTCTTATCGCTCAAGGATGAGTCGAATGCTTTAAGGAGTTTCTTCTGTTCCTCTGAAAGCTTGGTAGGGATCTCAACGACGAATCTGACCGTGTGTTCACCTCTTATGGAAGGTGTATTCTTGTCGATAATTCCTCTGTTCTTGAAACTTACCTGATCGCCCGGCTGAGTTCCTTCTTTTACATGGTAGCTCATGGGACCGTCGATCGTCGGAACTTCGATATCAGCACCGAGTGCAGCCTGGGCGAGAGTAATAGGTACTTCGCAGAAAGTATTTCTGCCCTGTCTTACAAAGACGTCATGCTTCTTGACCTTAAACTCTATGTAGAGATTACCTTTATTTCCGCCGTTTCTGCCAGGCTCGCCTTCGCCGTATATAGGAAGAAGATCACCGGTATCGACTCCGGCAGGGACTTTGACGTGCAGTTGTCTCTTTGTGACCTTACGCCCCTTACCCGAACAGTTCTGACAAGGTGTTCTTATAACGGTTCCGCGTCCGCCGCATGCAGGGCAATCCTTGGTTACCATGGTCATACCGAACAGAGTCTGCGTCTGAGTCTGGATCCTTCCGGATCCGCGGCATGAAGGACACGTCTCCGGAGCGGTTCCGGGCTGTGCACCCGAACCCTTACAAGAAGGACAGAGGTCCTCACGGGAGAACGTGATATCCTTCTCACATCCGAAAGCGGCCTCCATGAATTCAAGAGACATTCCGTACTTAAGATCCGCTCCTTTGACAGGGCCGTTTCTCCTTCGAGACGAACCGCCGAATCCTCCGAATCCGCCTCCGAAGAACGAATTGAAGATATCCATAGGATCGAACTCGGCTCCGCCAAATCCGCTGTATCCTCCTCCGAATCCTCCGGAACCGTCAACGGCCCCCTTACCGAACTGATCGTATTTCCTTCTCTTATCAGGATCAGACAAAACGGAATACGCTTCGTTTACATCCTTAAATTTCTGCTCTGCGGACTTATCACCCGGATTTAAGTCCGGGTGATACTGCTTCGCTAATTTACGATAGGCTTTCTTGAGTTCCTCATCGGAACACCCTTTAGAAACGCCTAGAATATCATAATAATCGCCTGAAGCCATCGGTTAAATCTCCTTAGAAATCTCCGCCTGCACTCTTGAAGCCGTCAGTGCCGTTATCGGGCGCTGCACCTTCCTGACCGGCATTGCCGTATCCTGCAAAGTCTTCAGGATTAGGAGCACCCTGTGCACCTGCAGCGCCGGATGCCTGATAGAACTTCTCTCCGAGCTTCATCAGGGCATTGCTGACGTTCTCGGTCTCAGTCTTCATAGCTTCAGTGTCATCCTTGGCAATAGCATCCTTGAGCTTTGTGAGAGCCTCATTGATAGGAGCCTTATCTTCCTCGGTTACCTTGTCGCCGAAGTCTGTAAGAGCCTTCTCTGTCTGGTATACGGTCGACTCAGCCTTGTTCTTGGTATCAACCTTCTCCTTACGCTCCTTATCCTCGGCAGCGTGGAGTTCGGCTTCCTTGATAGCCTTCTGGATATCCTCTTCGCTCATGTTGGAAGAAGCCGTAATTGTGATCTTCTGCTCGCGACCCGTTCCCTTATCCTTAGCGGATACGTTAACGATACCGTTCGCGTCGATATCAAATGTAACTTCGATCTGCGGAACGCCGCGGGGTGCGGGTGCGATACCGTCGAGGATGAAGTTTCCAAGGCTCTTGTTGTAAGCTGCGATCTCACGCTCACCCTGGAGGACGTGTACGTCAACCTGTGTCTGGTTGTTAGCGGCTGTAGAGAATACCATCGACTTCTTTGCAGGGATAGTAGTATTTCTCTCGATCATCTTCGTGAAGATACCGCCCTCTGTCTCGATACCGAGTGACAAAGGTGTAACGTCGAGAAGTACGAGACCCTTAACATCACCCGTAAGAACAGCAGCCTGGATAGCAGCACCGATCGCTACGCACTCGTCAGGGTTGATACCCTTGAAAGGCTCCTTACCGAAATAATTCTTAACCGCTTCCTGAACTGCGGGGATTCTTGTGGATCCGCCGACGAGGAGGATCTTGTTGATATCGCTTGTATTGAGCTTTGCATCAGCCAGAGCTCTCTTTACGGGCTCCATCGTCTTGGCAACGAGATCGGATGTAAGTTCATCGAACTTCGCCTTTGTCAAAGTGATGTCCATGTGCTTAGGGCCTGTAGCATCAGCAGTGATATATGCGAGATTGATGTTAGTTGTCGTAACACCGGAAAGCTCGATCTTAGCCTTCTCAGCGGCCTCACGGATTCTCGACATAGCGATCCTGTCGCCCCTCAAGTCTACTCCGTCAGAAGCCTTAAATGAATCTACAAGATAATCGATGATCTTGTTATCGAAGTCGTCACCGCCCAATCTGTTGTTACCGGCAGTTGCAAGAACCTCGAAGACACCGTCGGAGATATCGAGGATGGATACATCGAACGTACCGCCGCCCAAGTCGAATACGAGTATCTTCTGATCTTCTTCCTTATCAAGACCGTAAGCAAGAGATGCAGCCGTAGGCTCGTTTACGATACGGAGAACCTCGAGACCTGCGATCTTACCGGCGTCCTTTGTAGCCTGACGCTGTGAGTCCGTGAAGTATGCGGGAACGGTGATAACTGCCTGTGTTACGGGCTGTCCGAGATAAGCCTCGGCATCGTTCTTAAGCTTTGTGAGGATCATGGCGGAGATCTCCTGAGGTGTGTAAGCCTTACCGGAGATGTTTACCTTATAGTCGGAACCCATCTCTCTCTTGATGGACTGAACCGTTCCTTCAGGATTTGTTACGGCCTGACGCTTTGCAACCTGACCTACAAGTCTCTCACCGTCTTTTGTAAAACCTACGACTGAAGGTGTTGTTCTGTTTCCTTCCGGATTAGGTATTACGACCGTCTCCGAACCTTCCATAACTGCTACACATGAGTTTGTAGTACCAAGATCAATTCCTATTACTTTTGACATTTTATTTGCCTCCGTTTACTTTTTTTACTTATTTCTTGCTCTCAAGGATCTTATCTACGATACCGTAGTCAAGTGCTTCCTTGGCTGTCATCCAGTGATCTCTGTCCGTATCCTTCATAAGGTCTTCCAAAGGTCTGTTACAAGCATCTGCCAGAATCTGGTTGAGCTTTGTTCTCGTATCCTTGATGTGCTCTGCCGCGATGAGGATCTCTGTTGCCTGACCCTGAGCGCCGCCCAAAGGCTGGTGGATCATTACCTCTGCGTTAGGCAGAATGCAACGCTTACCCTTGGTGCCTGCCGCGAGAAGGACTGAACCCATGGAAGCCGCCATGCCCATGCAGATGGTCTGAACATCAGGCTTGATGAGCTTCATCGTATCGTAGATCATAAGACCGTCGGATACGGATCCTCCGGGGCTGTTGATGTAGAACTGAATATCCTTATCGGGATCCTCTGCCTCGAGGAACAGAAGCTGCGCCGTGATAAGGCTTGCAGTTACGTGATTGACCTCCTCCGAGAGGATTACGATCCTCTCCTTAAGAAGCCTTGAATAGATATCGTAAGCTCTCTCGCCTCTTGATGAGGACTCGATAACTGTAGGTACCAGTGAAGATCTCAGATCAAAAATCTTATCCATTGTTTTTCTCCTTTATTGATTAGTTATATCAGTTTGCTACTTGAACCACCGCGTGTCTTACTACACGGTCTTTAAGTATATAGCCCTTTTGAAATACCGCAGCAACTTCGTTTGCTCCGAGAGTATCATCTTCTATATGCATGACCGCTTCATGAAGATTAGGGTCAAATGCCGTTCCTCTGCCGCACTCGATCTCGGTTACGTTGATCTTGGAGAGCACATCCAAAGCCTGCTTTCTTATGAGCTCGATCCCCTGAAGCATCTTGTCCTCGGACTCCTCCGTCTTACCGTCCTCGGCTGCGACCGCCTTGGCCGCTTCGATAGCGCGATCTATGTTATCGAGGACCGAGAGCCACTGCTTCGTGACTTCGACTACGGCACTGCTGTAGAGGTCTTCCTTCTCTTTGGCAGTTCTCTTCCTGAAGTTATCGTACTCGGCGAAAAGCCTTACATACCTGTCCTCAAGTTCCTTTACTCTTGCCTCGTCACCGGAATCCGAAGTCTTATCGTCTTCACCTTCTGAAGCCTTGTCCTCATCTTCTACATCGAAAACGATTTCTTCAGGCTCGGATGCACCTTCATTCTCATTCTCGAGATCATCAAGATTGTCTTTATCTTTCTTCAAGATATTCTCCCCCTTTAACCGTTTATCTTCTTTATCTTCTCGTTGATCTTGTATCTTACAAAATCGATCTGTGATATTACCTTCGAATAATCCATCCTCTTAGGTCCGATGACGCCGATGTTTCCGGATATCGTATCTCCGACTTTATATGTAGTCGTAATGAAGCTGCAGTCTTCGAGTCCCTCGAGTGCGATCTCCTGCCCGATCCTTATCATGTAAGTATCGTCATTGCCGATCTTCTCCTTCTCTATCTCATTGACATAACCTGCGACCATGCCGTCGTGGGACAAAGTGCC
Source organism: Mageeibacillus sp. UBA6980 (assembly GCA_002450095.1). GTDB lineage: Bacteria > Bacillota > Clostridia > Saccharofermentanales > Saccharofermentanaceae > Saccharofermentans. Next base: position 28,823 of record DJYK01000028.1, read on the forward strand.
GAGAAGATTTCTCGCTCTCTGAAGCTCGGAGAAATCGGGGAGCTTCAGCATATTGTGTTCACCTTCAAGATAGACATCGAGTCTGTCCGCTTGCTTGATCGCGGTATAGGTCTCATAAAGAACCTGATTAAGTATCGAATCCGGGATCTTCGTCTCCTTTACGGAGGTAGCAAGAGTGATAAGAGTTATCTCATCGAGAGGCTTACCGTTAAGGCTCTTCTCTACCGAGTCGGAGATCTCTTTAAGCTGATCGGGTGTGAGGTAATTCGGGATCCTTACAACCTTATCCTTAACAACTCCCGCTGAGAGCACGAGAACGACAAGAGCCTTGCCGGGCTCGATCATCAGAAGCTTAAGCTGAAGCAGAGCGCTTCCCGCAAGTCTCGGAGTCATGACGAGCGATACGAGACCTGTCGCATCCGAGAGTACCGTCGAAGCATTCTTCAGAAGATCTCCGGCCTCATCTACACATTCATCGATCCTCTTGGAGATCTCCTCCCGTTCCGCCTCGCTCAACTGATCTACAGTCATCAGCGAATCGACATATTCCCTGTATCCTCTGTCGGAAGGGATCCTTCCCGCAGATGTGTGAGGCTTCTCGATAAGCCCCATTCTCTCGAGCTCTGCCATATCGTTACGGAGCGTCGCGGAACTTACCGGGAAGTTGTGGCGCTCAATAAGAGCTTTGGATCCGACCGGCTCGTTCGTAGTTACATAATCATCTACGATAGCCTGTAAAACCTTCATTTTCCTGTCATTAACCGACATTTCTTAACGCTCCTTCCTAACGATTAGCACTCTCGCTCTTCGAGTGCCAAATACAAGATAGCATTAAGGTCAAGGAAAGTCAACAAAAGTCAAAACAAACTTTGAATGAAATTTGAGGTATCAGATAAAGTCCATCATTACGATGGTCGCATAATCGAGTCCTTTGGGCGTCAATCTGTAGCCTTCCGAAGTCTCTTCTATGTACTGAAGGCTTATGTTTTTGTTAATGATATCCATAAAGCCTTCTGCCGTTTTCTTATCTATCCCCCGGCTAGTGCGAAGGGCAAGAAGACATTTCTCCTTGATCTTGTCTTCTTCGGAGAGCACTTCCTCGGTTATCCTCTTCACAGGGTCACTTATATACTCTTCAATGCTTTCGGGATGGGCGAATCTGACGGAATTAAGATATCCGTGCGCACCTGCACCGAATGCGTAGTATTCACGTCCCTGCCAATAAGCAAGATTGTGGCGGCTCTCGAATCCGTCGTAAGCGCAGTTGGAGATCTCGTACGGGATCAGGCCGCGCTTATTAAGGAAAGATCTTAAGCCGTGATACATCCGCCGCTCGAGGTCAGCATCAACGAACTCTTCGAGTCTGTTCCCGTACTTCTTCTCGAAAGGCGTGCCCTCCTCGATCATAAGAGAATACATGCTTATGTGCTTCGCACCGGCATCGATCAAAAGCATCGCATCCTCATAGAGGTCTTCTTCTCTTTGTCCCGGGACACCGAGCATAAGATCACACGAGATATTGGTAAACCCTGCCCGCCTGGAAGCCTCGACCGCATCAAGCGCTTCACGCCTGTTATGAAGCCTTCCGAGAGTCTTAAGAACATCATCGTGAAGCGACTGAACGCCTATCGATATGCGGTTAAAGCCCGCATTGCGGTACATACGGCCTTTGTTCTCATCAAAAGAATTCGGGTTCACCTCTATAGTGAATTCGCCGTCATCTATCGAGAACAGCCAAATTAATGATCTGAAAGTCTCACATATCTCGGAAGGATCTGCATAAGACGGAGTACCGCCTCCGAAGTAAACTGTATGAATATCGCCTTCTGCCTCGGCAGAACAGATAACGGGCTGTTTCAATATCTCACGACGCAGGGCTTCAAAATAAGCTTTGGCATCCTTATTGCCGGGAACCGAATAAAAGCCGCAGTAAGGGCACTTACGGGCACAGTAAGGGATGTGAACATAGATATGCATCAGAATGAGATCCGTCTTACTCCGGGTCTCGGAGACGACGGGATCGGAGTACTGTTGCGAAGCGCGGTAAGAAGCGCATTTTTAAACGTGATAAAGCTCGGAGATACATTATTGCCGGGCTCCATATACTCGGATATAACCTCGGCCCATCTCGCTTTATAGTGTCCTATGGCAGGATAACCGATCTCGATGATGCTCTCATAGTTATCGGGGAATGTAATGCGGCAGAGCGCTTCCCATGTACCGCAGACGCTGTCCTGGACATAATCCTTATACGCTTCAAGATCAAGATCCGGATAGGCTTTCATCACGGCCTTTATATCACCGAGAAGCCACGCTTCGATCTCTTCCGTGCAAAGTCCTATAACGGACCTTACGTCGCGCGCATATTTCTTGCAGACCCTGTAAAGCTCGGTACGAAGCTCGTCGGGATCATTTGAATCCGAATCCATTATCACTACAAGTATGGTATCCGAGTTGCCGTAGACCTTGTTATACGCGCGGCACTTGGCAGGGAGAAGATCGAGAAGAGCACTCGCGTACTTTGACGGTCTGTCATCCCAGTCAGAAGGCAGGCTCCCGCAGCCGCGGTGAGGCCTTACCGAGACAGTCGCTTCTGTCTTCTCTTCCTCGAGGAGCCTTGTAACGAGCCTCTCGACTACAACGGAACCCGATTTGTCTTCAGTCAGCACTTCAATGTGCATTGTTCACACCGTCTTCATCGTATTCGGATGATCCCTGATCCAGATGTCCGCCGTACCAGATCGCACCCATGCCGACCCCCTGTTCAAAGAGCGCCATGACCACCGGATCGGAACCTGCGCACCTTATCCTTACCGCATCGTCATTGTCTTCAAAATCCCGGCTGAAAACCCATATCTCCTTCGGAGACATCGCCTCGACAATATAAGGGTTGTGAGTAGAGAAGATTATCTGCGAATACGGGTGGTTCAATGTAAACTCCCTCATGTCGTCCGCCAAAACGTCGACCATGTCGTGATACAGATCCCTGTCGGGGGTCTCGATAAAGATCGTGGTCTTGGGGTGAGGATCCCTTAACAGCAAAAGATACTTGAAAAGCTTCTCCGGACTGCCCTGCAGATTGAGTGGAAGATTCTTTTTCTTCTTTCTTAATGCAGGGATCTTGGAATTGATCTCGTTCATGAGGGACTCGTATTCACCCTCTCCCAATGACTTGATATAGTCGAGGACATTGCCGACATTCGAACCGTCGGAATTCAAGTGCTTATGCGCACCGGGGGCATTTCCCGCGGAATAGTAGTCTGAAGATTCTTCTGCAGAGAATGCGCAGAAGAACCATCCGTCTATCTCCTCGAACACCTGACGGATCTCCGATTCGCTGCCGTTCAGTTTTCCAAGAACACTTAATGCGGTCACCTTCTCGTCGCTTATGAGCCTCGCCTCGGACGAATTCTCATATACCTCTTTTATGAAGAGGCTTCCGTCCTCATTCCTTACCGATGATAAGACCTTCTCACACTCTATGTAAGGACTTCCGTATTCGCTCGCTCCGATCGTAAGTTCGTACTGAAGGAACTCCGAATGCCCGGTCTTCTGATCACGAATCCTGAAGAATATGCGGAATTCACACGGCTTGTTCTTATCGATAAGAAGGTTCATGAACCCCGGCCTGTTATCGGTCGTTGACGCCTTGGCAACATCCGTTACCAATGATCTTTTTACGAAGGACAGCGCTCTTATAAATGCGCTCTTGCCGGTGTTGTTCCTTCCGATCAGCGCGTTTAAGTTACGAAGCCTTATCCCGTTATCCTCGCGGCTTTTGCCAACATACTTGCCGGAATCCTCTATGAGAAGTCCGATCGTATCGTCTTCGAATACATCGAAGTTCCTGATATTAACTCCCAGTATCATGCTTTTTCCTCCGGTTCTCCAATGCAATGATCAGGTATGTTTTGTAGATATAATCGATAACGGCGATACCCGGTATGGCCAAAAGTATCCCGATGATCCCGAACATACTTCCTCCGATAATGACGCCCACAATGATCCAAAGGCCGGACACTCCGAATGTATCGCCGAAGAGCTTGGGCTTGATGACATACCCGTCAATGAGCTGCAATACCAACGTGAAAATGACAAATACGAGTGCATTCTTCGGACTTGTCATAAGCACTACGAATCCGCCGATCGCCGCACCGACGAAAGGACCGAATGTAGGTATCAGGTTCGTGACCGCCACGAGAACGGAGACAAGACCCGCATTCTCCATGCCCGTTAATGACATGAATACGAAGTTCACCGTTCCCACTATGAGAGCATCTATCAGACTGAAGAATATATAGTTTGTAAAGATCGTATTGCACTTCTTAAGGAAGGTGCTCACGGTCATGTATTTATCTTCTGCAAACAGCGCTTTCAGAAGGCGGCGAAGTCCCGCTTTAAGCTTAGGTTTATCGGCGACAAGATAGATCGCGACGATCAGAGCGACTACCCACTGCAGAACGCCCTTACCTATATTCGTTGTCTCTTCAAGGATGACGGCAGAATTCGCCGATACATAATCGGACACGGACTGCAGGATATCTTCCGAAGATTCAACGAAGCTCGACAGATCGAACACATTCTTCGATACGCCTAAGTTTACGAGCATCGCGGTAAGAGAATCGACATATCCGTCAAAATTGGTTATAAGGCTCTTTATACTGTTTATTATCTGAGGAACGAGCGTGACAAGCGCGACCGCCAGAAGGATTATTACGCCTCCGAACGAGAGACCTATGGAGACAGCATTTCTAATCTTCTCGCTTCTGATACTCTTGAAGACCTTGTAAAAAAAGACGGTAAGGGGATTTACCACATATGCGATTATGCAGCCGAAGATCAAAGTATCAAAATAACCGAGAAAAGTCTTAAACCCGCCCCAGACTTCGGGGAACCTCCACAACACAATGAAAAGAACGACTCCGATACAGATTGATATCGTACCGGAAATCCATGATTTCTTCACGGGTATCTTATCGATCATACCTGTCCTCCAAATGCATCTACACGCTAATTATAACATCCATTGTACCGTTCGGTTTAAATGAACGATGAACAATAAAGACCCGGAACATATAAGTCCCGGGTCAGGTATTTTGTAACTACAGGATATGAGATCACATCGTATCGAGTGTAGAGTCGATCTCCGACAGGTTCGTCTGGATCTTGGCGATACTCTCCGAGAGAGTATTATTGGCATCGGACAACAACTGCTTAACATATATATGTGCGCTTTTGCGAAGTTCATCTGCCTGATTCTCCGCTGCTGCGAGGATCTCGTCGGCTGCGTTTCTCGCGCCCTTTGTGATCTCGTGATCGTTAACCTTTGAAGCATACTTGATATTCGCATCATCGATGATCTTCTTGCTCTTCTCACGGGCAGTGGTAATGATCTCCTGCGCTCTTACGACTATATCGTTGCTCTGAGCGATAGATGCGGGAAGATGATTCTTAAGCTCTTCCAAAGAAGCGATCATCTCGTTTCTGTCTACAGCACAGTTCGATGAGAAAGGAACACCGCTCGCCGCTCTTAATGTCTCGATCATATCGTTGATATTGCTGATAAGATCGTACCTCTCGACCTTCCTCGGTGCAGGAGCCTGTCCGTAATTGCTGTTGTCCATATTAATTTCCATCCTTTCTTAATCTGTCTGTTACCTGTTCAACTATCTGCGAAGGGACCATCCTTGATATATCCCCTCCGTAAGATGCAACTTCTTTCACTATGCTCGAGCTTATGAGAGACAGATCATCCCTGCATGGAAGGAGTGTCACATCATATGCCGGATAGAGCATTCGGTTGGCCATTGCCATCTCGGCTTCATATCTGAAATCGGACTCGGACCTTATGCCTCTTACTACTGCATTACATCCTAAGTCTTTGAATATGTCAACCAGAAGCCCGTCACTTCCGATAACTTCAATGTTATCATACTCGCTTAACGATATCTTCGTCATACTGATACGCTCTTCGAGTGAGAATGAATAATGCTTCTTGCTGTTATTCATACAGGCTACATAGAGTTTATCGCATATCTTTGATGCTCTTCTCGCGATATCCCTGTGACCCCTTGTAAACGGATCAAAGCTTCCCGGAAACAGAAGTGATATCACTTACATACTCCTCCTATGTTAACCATTCTTCGAGAAAAATGTTAACATTGCGAGCCCGTACCTACAAGAACGATTGAGTTTCATATTCATTACATCTGTTACAAAAGGCAGTTCGGACGAATGCTCGACTATGAAGATTCCGTCATCGGTCAGAAGATCTTCCGCGACGATTATGTCTGATGCGATCTTCGCCGCTTTCTCGGCCATCCTGTACGGCGGATCCATGAAGATGACATCGAACTTGATACCCTCTTTTGAAAGAGAAGTAAGCGCGGCATCGTAACTCATCCTCAAAAGCTTAATGTCTTCGCTGTCCTGAATCTTTAATCTCGCCAGATTATTCCTGATCACGGCACACGCCTGTCCGGCTTTCTCGACAAGATACACCATATCCGCTCCACGGCTTAAAGCCTCTATCCCGATCCCCCCCGTTCCCGAGAACAGGTCCAGGAAATTACCTCCGGGAACGCGCGTCTGAATAATCGAGAACAGAGCCTCCTTAACCTTATCTGCGGTAGGCCTGGTGTTATCACCCCGCGGAGCATCCAACGAGATACCCTTATACAAACCTGCTACAACTCTCGGCATTACAGTGTCCCCATCTTATCTGCGAATCTTAATCTGAACATACGCCCGATATTATCCATCAGTCTCGCCGCGTCTTCTCCGCCCTTTTCGAAGACCTTGTTGACTTCGTCGCAAGAGGTCTTAGCCAGAGGCGCATCGGTAAACAGGTTGGCTGCCCGTAAAGTCGGAATACCGTGCTGACGAGTTCCGAAGAAGTCACCCGGTCCTCGAAGTTCGAGGTCCTTGCCTGCGAGTTCGAACCCGTCGGAACACTCGCACATAAGCTTCATCCTCTCGAGCGCTCTCTCGGTCTTGTTGTCGGAACAAAGAACGCAGTAAGACTGTTTGTCGCCTCTTCCTATCCTTCCCCTTAACTGGTGCAGTGTGGAAAGTCCGAATCTTTCCGCATTCATGATGATCATCATCGTGGCATTCGGGTTATTAACTCCGACCTCGATAACCGTAGTCGATATAAGGACTTTGACTTCATTATTAAGAAATCTCTCCATTACATCGAGCTTATTGGTCTCTTTCATGGAACCGTAAAGGATCTCCGTAGGATACTTATCGGATATGCCCCGGGCATCAAGTCTCTTCTTCATCTCCTTGACGCTTACGGCCTCTGGATTCTTATCATCGGAAAGGAAGCCGTAGTCATCAAAATAGAACTCGTCCGGAGCGAGGTTCTCGGAATCATCATCGATACGAGGACATACGATGTATGCCTGCTCTCCTCTTCGAAGCTTCGCGAGCAGCACGTTATAGATGTCGTCACCGTCCGTATAAGGCAGAAAATGAGTCTTGATCTCCTTACGCCCGGCGGGTTTCTCGCGGATAACGGAAGTCGCCATGTCTCCGTAGATAACCATCGCCAGAGTCCTCGGGATCGGGGTCGCCGTCATAACGAGATTGTGTACGCTGTTTATGCCGTCAGAACCGTCTCTCGAGATAAGGAGTTTCTCGCGTTGCTTAACTCCGAACCGGTGCTGCTCATCGGCTATAACGAGACTTAACTCGTTGAACTTAACATCATCTGTCAACACCGCATGAGTTCCGATTATTATCGATGCCTCGCCTTCGCGAAGCTGTTCCTTGATCTCCTTTTTAAGCGACGCTTTTGTCTTTCCCAAAAGCAGTGCGACATTTATACCGCTTCCCTTAAGAAGAGCCTTCGCGGAATCGTAGTGCTGCTTCGCGAGCACCGATGTCGGCGCGAGAAGGACAGCCTGTTTGCCCATTATCGCCGTCATCGCCATCGATAATATCGCGACGGCGGTCTTGCCCGATCCTACGTCTCCCTGAACCAGGCGGTTCATCGGCGTATCCTTCATAAGGTCATGTTGTATGTCCGCTATCGCTTTTTTCTGATCACCCGTAAGCTTAAATCCGAGATTACTTACGACGGTCTTCCACCGAAGTGCCGCATCTTCGCTTAACTTTCCCGAAGGTATTACGACCGGAGCGATCTCATCCTTTCCGCCTGCTGACATAAAGTGCTTCATACCGATCCCGAGAAGGATCAGTTCTTCATAAGCGATCCTTCTTCTGCCCTCGGCCGCCTGCTCAAGAGAAGAAGGCATGTGAACGTATTCATATGCTTCGGAGGCACTGCAAAGATGTTCTTTGATCCGAAGCGACTCAGGTATGATATCGGGGATCGTATCCTTTACGGCTTTAAGAGCATAACGGGCCCACTTGTTGATCATATTGGATGTGATACCAGAAGTTAAGTGATAAACGGGCCTTACGAGATTAAGATCATCAGTCGAATCGGCTCTCTCACAGAAAGGGTTCACGATCTGAGGATGCATGCCGTAATACGAGACCTGACCGTGAACAAAGACCTTATCTCCGACAACGAACTTATTCAGAATATAAGGAGCATTAAAGTACGACAGTTCTATCCGCCCGGTTCCGTCACTTACGTAGAATGAGACAGGCGCCTGTTTCTTGATCCCCTTCTTGACCGGATTGGAAGTAACCTGAGCGAGAAACGAGAGTTCTTTTCCGTCTTCGCTGTCTTCTATCTTCCCGATGGAAGACCAGTCGTTATACCGTCGCGGAATAAAGGTCAGAAGATCAAAGACCGTATTGATCTCCAATTTCTGAAGTTTTCTTCCGGCTTCGGGTCCTATACCGTAAAGGTCCGTAACGGGACTTCCGAGTGTTATAACTGACGGGCTCATTTAACCTTTATCCTCTTGTTGCAGATTTCCCCGAGAGGACAGGTATCGCAGGACGGCGCCCTGGAACTGCAGAACGTCCTTCCGAGTTCCACCGCCTTATGTCCGAGGGATATCCAGCACTCCTTCGGGAAAACATCGGTAATATCTTTCTCGACCTTCAGAGGATCCGTGTTGTCGGTTATTCCTATGCGGTACATCACTCTTTTACAGTGAGTGTCAACGACAACGGCCGGAATGCCGTATACCTCACCTACGATAAGATTCGCGATCTTCTTCCCGACCCCGGGACACTTCATAAGTTTCCTTACATCATCCGGGACCTTCCCTCCCCACTCGCGGCAGTAAAGATTCGCGAACGTCTTGATCGACTTTGCCTTCATCTTATATAGTCCGCAAGGCTTTATAATCTGTTGGAGAGCCTCCTCGGAAAGAGCATCGATATCACTCATCAGAGGATACTTCTCAAAAAGCTCGGCTGCGGTTATGTTGACTCTCACATCCGTGCACTGCGCCGACAGTATCCCCCTTACGGCAAGCCTCTCGGGGCGGTCGACGTCAAGAGAACACGAAGCATCCGGAAATGCTTCGGATAATAAGTCCCATGTCTTAAGGGCAAGATCTTTACGCTCTTTCTTACGCATATTATCCTTCAGGCGGAGTCGGGAATGAGAATATGAACATGGCTCCGCCGAGCGTCGGACTCTCATCGAGCCTTATCATCTGACCGTGACCGGTAAGGATCTGCTTGCAGATATAAAGACCTAAGCCGAAGCCTTCCTGTTTACGCGAAGGATCGGCCTTATAGAAGCTCTCGAACACGCGGCTGCGCTTATCGGGCTCGACGCCGGGACCCGAATCCTCGACCGTAATGATCCTCGCCTCCTTCTTATCGGGATAAGAGGATATTAATATCTTTCCGCCGTCAGGCGTGAATTTTATTGCGTTTGTAACAATGTTAAGCAGCACTCTGCACAACATCTGGGCTTCCCCGTACACCATCGTTCCGCCCGTCTCATCGATCTTAAGTTCATACGTTATATTCTTGGTCCTCATCTGAGGCTCGACCTCAGCCATAAGATCGGAGAGCGCATCTTTAAGATCGAATTCTTCCATAAGTTCGGGATCGACATGAGACAAAGAGGAGGCCTCGGTCATGGATACGACAAGGCTTCTTATCCTGTCGACCTCGGATTTGATCCTCGTTAAGTACTTATCGTGAAGTTCCGGAGGGATCGTGCCGTCCATCATGGCCGTTACGAATCCGTTTATCGACGTAAGAGGTGTCCTGATATCATGTGCGATACTCGATATAAAGATCGCCCTGTCGTTCTCCTGGTTCTCGAGAACCTCTATCATGGAATTGACATCTCTCGCCATCTCGGTTAAGTCGGAAGAGAGTGTAAGCATACCGGTGCTGTCACCTGTTTGGGTATATCTGTTGTCAACACGGGCAGTAAGGTCGCCCTCAGACACCCTGGATACTGTTCTCGATATGTCCTTTAGAGGTCTTATCGTGAGTCCGGTAAACCCTATAAACAATGCTATGGCGGCGATCATCGACACAAGCACCGGAAAGACGATGATAGAAACATACTGATTGATGAATTCTGACGCTTCCGTATAAGAGACGACAATGGAATACATATCCTCGTGCTCGATCTTAAGCGCCGTTATGATCCTCGTAGACGTTCCCGATAATTCCTTAGCATCCTGATACATGCCTCCTCGGAGATTCGTATCGACGGAATTTATGACCATACGGAGGAATGAACCGGTATCCTCTCCGTAGATCGACAGACCGTTCGAATAAATAATATTACCTTCGTGATCAGTGAGGAATATCGCTCCCCTGTCTTCAAAAAGATGCGAATGAAGATATATATTCATCAGGCGACTGACATCCGATTCATCGGAATACGCGTTCTTAAGGAGCAGATAATCCGAAGCGGCATCGGCACATATCTTCCCCGCATCCGCCATGTTATTGTTCAGATATTCATTGCTTATATTCTGATATGAAATAAAAACAAGCACAGCAAAAACTATCACCGTGCTTATTATAAGAAAAGTATTCAGGAATACGGCAAAATCAGTAGAGACAGGTCTGTTTCTGTTGAATAGGGCCATGATTACTTTGTCTCGAACTTATATCCTCTGCTCCAGACAGTTCGTATGCACCAGTCTCTGTCTACACCCGGGATCTCGATCTTCTCACGGATCCTCTTGATATGGACATCTACGGTTCTCGATTCGCCGAAGAAATCATATCCCCATACGTTCTCGAGAAGCTGTTCTCTGCTGTAAACGCGGTTGGGATTAGACGCGAGGAAGAAGAGAAGCTCGAGTTCCTTCGGAGGCATGTATACCTCCTTGCCGTCAGCCGTTACAACATACTTCACTTTATCTACCGTAAGACCCGGGAAAGTGACTATATCAGACGGAGATTCAGGCTCGGCCGAACCGGAATCGGAACCGGAAGAAGAGGCTTTCTCGGTCCTTCTTAAGACAGCCTTGACTCTCGCGAGAAGCTCCTTTGGTTCAAACGGCTTAGGTACATAGTCGTCTGCGCCGAGCTCAAGTCCTACTACTCTGTCGAGCGTATCGGTCCTTGCGGTAAGCATTATGATCGGAACATCGGATGTCCTTCTGATCTCACGGCAGATGTCATTGCCGTCCATACCGGGAAGCATCAGATCAAGGATGATGATATCAGGCTTCGTAACATTAAAAGTGGCAACTGCCTTGTCTCCCTGCATGCAGGTTGCTACTTCATAGCCTTCCTTCTCGAAATACAGTTTCTGAAGCTCGATAATATCTGCATCATCATCAACTATAAGAACTTTCTTCATTGACCCGTCCTCCGCTGTTATTCGTTATCTATTTTTTCTACTTCTCTTGTAAACGATCTGATGTCGGTAAAATCCCTGTATACGGAAGCAAATCTTACATAGGCGACTTTATCGAGTTTCTTAAGTTTCTCCATAACGATCTCACCGATCTCGTTGGTGGAGATCTCGTGATTTCTCTGATCGTTCAGTCTGTTCTCGACCTCATCCACGATCTTCTCGAGGTTGGCATTGGATACCGGACGCTTGGAACACGCGGAAGCGAGACCTGCCATAAGTTTCTCTCTCGAGAAATCCTGACGGGTACCGTCCTTCTTAATGACCTTCATTCCGAGGATCTCGGCGCGCTCGGTAGTCGAGTATCTGTACTCACACTCGTTACAGACTCTTCTCCGCCTAATGGCACGCCCCTCATCAGAGGGGCGTGTATCAATCACTTTATCGTTATCTGCTCCGCACTTGGGACACTTCATTACTGGTTATTATCCTTATTTCCGAACATGAACCAAGGCTTGGCTGTTCTCGGAGCAGCAGGAGCCTCGGAAGGTGTTACATTAACCTGAGGCTTTCCGCCGTACTGACCTGCCTGAGGAGCAGGTGCGTTGTAGGACTGCTGAACCGGGAGCGGAGAAACAGGCTGATTGGCTCTGGGCTCCGGAGCAGGTGCAACGGGAGCGGCAGGCTGCTCGGGTTCACGTGCTGCCTGTACTCTTGAATTTACTGAATCATCACCGAAGAGGAATCCCGGTGCCGCCTGCTGACGCGGTGCAGGTGCGGGTGCAGGAGCGGGCTCCTGTCTTCCGTATGAACTTCTGCTCGTCGTTGTTACCGGAGCCTGCGCTCTGGGTTCGCTTACGAGCTGAGGATTATTTCTTGAGAGTATGGATGTGCTTGCTCTGTGGTTAGAGGAAGCATTTACGGTATTGTCGAATCCGGAAGCGATTACCGTGATCATGATCTCGTCTTCCAAAGAAGCATCGATGACCGCACCGACGATGATCTCGGCCTCGGGAGATACGGACTCCTGAACCAGCTTGGCTGCAGCATCGATCTCCTGGAGCTTCATGTTCCTTCCGCCCGTGAAATTGATGATTACGCCGTTAGCGCCTTCGATAGTTGTATCGAGCAAAGGTGAATTGATAGCCTGCTTAACTGCGGCTGTCGCTCTGCCCTCTCCGCTCGCACGGCCGATACCCATGTGGCATACACCGGCCTTTGTCATTACTCTTCTTACGTCGGCGAGGTCGAGGTTGATAAGTCCGGGGATGGCAACGAGATCAGAGATACCCGCTACACCGAACTTCAGTACCTGGTCTGCCATATTGAATGCTTCCTCGAAAGAAGTATCGTCATCGACTACTTCAAGGAGCTTGTCGTTCGATACTACTACGAGAGCGTCTACGTACTTCTCGAGCTCGCGTATGCCTCTCTCGGCGTTCTGAGCTCTTCTCGCACCTTCAAATGCGAACGGTCTTGTAACTACGGCTACCGTAAGAATACCGAGCTCCTGAGCGATCTGTGCAACTACCGGAGCAGATCCCGTACCGGTTCCGCCTCCCATACCTGCCGTGATAAAGAGCATATCCGTATTGGAAATAGCCTCGGCGATCTCATCCTTGGATTCCTCAGCAGCCTTCTCGCCGATGCTGGGATCCGCTCCGCAGCCGAGTCCTCTTGTAACCTTCTCGCCGATCTGTACCTTTATGGTTGCCTTGGTTCTGGCCAGTGCCTGATTATCACTGTTTATTGATATAAAATCTATTCCCTGAACTCCGCTGTCGATCATTCGGTCAACTGCATTACAGCCTCCGCCGCCGCAACCGATTACCTTAATCGTGGCGAAATGATCCTCGTCCAGAACAAATCCTCTTTTATCAGACATCGTCAGATCCTCCATGTATCTGTTTAATGTACTAAAACATCTACTATATATAGTACAATCAAATAAATATTAAACTAAATGTTGTACATCCACAATAGAAATTTTCAGTTTCACCGCTTAATGTTAAACTTTTTTTCTTATTATTGCAACTTAAGTACTATAGGCTCTGTATATCTTTTCTTCCTCCGTCATATCCAATGAACCAGCAGGCAGACCTTCGAACGCGTCCGCACGGATGGCATAAAGGAGCCACTGCATGTTCTCGTCTATATTCTCTACGCCCGCGAGTTTGACCTGAAGGACAGTCGAATCGGGAAGCTCGACCGTAAGAAATATGAGTCCCGATGACACTATCCTGATCTCCCTTACGCTGTCGTAGAAGTGATAGCCGTCGTTCCTTATTGATCCTCTGTCGGCGTCAAGGACCGCGCCGAGCACCAGGATCAGCTTACGGAACTTCAAAGATTCGGTTATATCCGTTCTGCTTCCGACCACAAGACTGTTGAGTTCAAGTCCCGCAAGAACCGGGTGAACATCCTCTCCGCCCGTAGTTCTGAAATCGAGAATGATTCCTTCGGCGTCGATAACCGCATATCCGTCGGGCACTTTAATGTAAGCGAGCTTATGGCGTTCCGTCACCTCTATCACGATCCTCGAAGGAAATCTTACGTGAACATCTATGTCTTCGATATACGGCGTGCTGTTCCTCAAAGCATTGGCCCGTCCGAACGTGGGCTTCAGGATATGATCGCCGACGTGAAGATTCAGTGCATCCATGATCTGCTGATCCGTGAACTCATAATTGCCGTTCACTTCTATAGCGCTGATCCTCATCGACGGATGGAACACAATAAACCATATAAGCACGACCGCAGTAAGTGACAGCAGCACGGCCATGACAGTCTTGAAATCATACGGAAAATCGGGAAGATATACTTTCTCTTTCTTCTTCTCCGCTTTCTCTTTTTTATTCTCGGTAGCTTTCTTCTTTACGACAGGCTTATCGGATTTTTCGTAAGGCTCTTTCTCTGCATGATCGTCTTCCTTAAAATGCTCGTCGGACAACACGACAACGCCTTCTTCAGAAGAAGAGTTTGTCTCATCTGATCCCTTCAGCTCCTCGGAAGAAGATCCTTCTTTTTCTTTCGAAGACACTTCCTCCCCGGAATCCTTCGGGGTTCTGTCGGAATCATCCGAAGCCTTTAAAGGCTCCTTATTGTCTTTGTCTTCATTCACCGTCGATCAAGTCTCCGATTGCTTTTACTATCTTCTCGTCGCAATCCAATACAGCGAGCTTCTTGGCATTGCGCCTCATATTCATCCTTCTGTCCTCATCCTGAAGAAGATCATAGAGGACATCAAACAGTTTACCGTCAACAACATCTTTGTCAGGCATCAGGATACATCCGCCTATCTTCTCAAAAGACGAAGCGTTGTAAGTCTGATGATCATGTGCCGCATAAGGGTACGGAACAAGAATGGAACACGAACCGAGCGCCGCCGTCTCCGCGCAGGTAACGGCTCCGGCTCTCGTGATCGATACATCTGCAGCAGTCATATAGTCGTTGGTGTTGACGATATAATCGTGTGTCTCGAGATTGTCGGGTATCACGGTCTGCTCGAGTATCTTAGCCGTCTGCTGCTTGCCCGTACCGAGAACAAACTTTACATCTTTGAACCTCGGGTCGGAAGCGGCGCTGATTATAAAATCATTTATAGTCTTGGATCCGAGACTTCCGCCCATGGCGAAGACCAGCTTATCCGAATCACCAAGACCCAGTTTTCTTCTTGATTCCGCGATATCGGTATCCGTCATCACGGATCTTATGGGGTTACCCGTATAAACGACTCTGGATGCCTTGGGAAAATCCTTCTCGAGATCTGGGAAGCCCGTCAGAACGAGATCGGCCTTGCGACCCATCATGCGGTTCGCTCTTCCCGGGAACGCGTTGGCTTCATGGATGATGACAGGGACATGAAGAGAGGACGCGGCCTCGAGTAAAGGCGCGCAGACATATCCCCCCGTGCCGATAACCGCATCGGGCTTAAACTCCCTTATTATCGCGGCACATTGCTTTTTGCCTTTTATAAAAGCCGCTATAGCCTTAACGAGGCGGATCGAAGGCTTCATCGGGAAAGGCTTGGCCGTAATATTCTTAAGTTCATATCCGGCCTTGGGTACCAGCTCGCCCTCGAGCCCTTCTTTACGCCCCGTGAAGATGATCTCGCATCCTTCATCCGCATAATGCTTACAAAGAGCATCCGCTATCGTGATCGCGGGATTGATGTGTCCGGAGGTCCCTCCTCCCGTCACTATAAAACGCTTCATAAGACCGCCTCCGAATTCTTCTTTATCCTGGGAGACGTCCCGTACCTCGACACACTCAGGATGAGGCCGTAAGCGATGAGCAGGAACAACTGCGCGGTTCCGCCGTAACTTACGAAAGGAAGCGTAACTCCGGTCGAAGGGATAACCTGTAACTCAACCGCTATATTCA
This sequence comes from Mageeibacillus sp. UBA6980, assembly GCA_002450095.1. GTDB lineage: Bacteria > Bacillota > Clostridia > Saccharofermentanales > Saccharofermentanaceae > Saccharofermentans. The sequence continues at coordinate 44,916 of DJYK01000028.1, forward strand.
GCACGACCTGAACGAATATAAGCGACGTGCATCCCGTCGCAAGCATCCTCGCGAAAACGGAATTAGCCCTTATGACTATCATCACGAACAGGGCAAACATAAGAAGGTACATGGATATCAGGACCGCGCCTCCGACAAATCCGGTCTCCTCTACGTAGATGGAAAATATGTAGTCGTTCTGAGCCTCGGACACATAGTTGTATTTCGCACGGGATGCGCCGAGACCTCTGCCCCACATTCCGCCGGAGCCCAATGCGTTATGAGCATTCGTAACCTGACGCAATTCGTCTTCAGTTACATCAACCTCTTCGTCGCCGCTCGTTGCCGCGAAGATGTTTATTCTCTGATAAACGTGAGCAAAGTTCTTACGGAAGTCGGGCTTGACCATTATGAATATACCGGCGAATATGAGTCCTGCGATGAGAATAACGCCTCCGCCTAATATCCAGGTCTTGATGCCTGCGCCCGAATTAACCATGCAGATAAATACGATGACGCCGATTATGAGGAAGCACGATGCGTGCGGCTGGGCAAGGATAAAGACGTCTACAAGCAAGGCAGCACCTACGGGGAGAATAAAATCGAAGAAGGCGTGATTCCACACCTGTCCCCTGGGAGTCTTAGCCTTAAGTCCTCCTGAGGCGCGAAGTTTTACGATGTATTCGCGGTAACCTGCGAGCGCGATTATGAGACCGACCTTACACAGCTCCGAAGGCTGGAACTCGAACGGACCTATAAGGATCCACCTCTTAGCACCGTTGATCTCGGTACCTACGAGACGGACCAGGATAACGAATCCGAGGCTCGCGAGATAAGCCGACGTAAAGATCGCCGGATGCTTAAAGAAGTTGACCGGGATAAACGATATGACCAGGGCGGCTATAAGTCCTACGACCGTCCATATGATCTGTCTTTTGAGATAGTACATCGAATCGTGAGCCGTCTTTGCATAACCTGCGGGTCCCGATACGGAATAGAGTATGACAAGACCGAACACGACTATCGCGAACATCATGAGTATCAGAGGTATATTGCTTTTTCTGTAAACACTAATCTTTGTCATCGTTGATCAATCCTTCAGCGAGCGTCTCGAATCCGAACGAATGGGAAGCCTTAAAAAGAATCGCATCTCCTTCCCTGATGATCTCGCTTAATCTTCTGCTCACTTCTTGTGTGTCTTCACACGATATGATTTCCGTCGTTTTGTTATTCTTTCTGAATCCTCTTATGAAAGCATCGCGATCCTCACCCGTGACGATCACCTTATCGAATGCAAATCCGCCTGCCGCTTCTCCGGTCTTCTCGTGAAGAAAAGAAGACTGATCTCCGAGTTCGAGCATACCTCCGAGGACCGCGATCTTACGCTTGCCTTTCACATTTTGAAGGGACGGGAACGCAGCCGCCATCGATTCGGGTGACGCATTATAAGCATCATTGATTATTGTATATTTCTTTCCGTAATATGTCTTGCCTCTGCCGTCCATCGGAGTGTACGAAGCAATGGCTTTACGGGTAAGATCCATATCAGCCTTAAGAAAATCCGCGATGAACAGAGCGAAGCAGGCATTGCGGACATTATGGCTGCCGCTTAAGCTTATGTGCATATTCTCATAAACATTCTTCCTGTCGCCTACGGTTATGACGGCACTAAAATCAGTTCCGTCATTATCCTTGATGTCATATGCACGGATCCCGACAGGGCCCGTAACGGCTTTATCAGAACAGACTTCGGCAAGTCCGTTGTTAAGAGGAATTATATTTCTCACATAATCTGACAGGAAACCGTCATCTCCGTTTACGATGAGGATCCCCTGCTCCGTCAATCCGTCTATGATCTCACATTTGGCCGCTCTGATCTCTTCTCTCGATCCGAGCCTTCCTATGTGCGAATATCCCACATTGGTGATTACGGCAATATCGGGATTCGCGATCTTTGTAAGATACTCTATCTCCCCTCTTCCCCGCATGCCCATCTCGAGCACCAGCACATTCGTATTATCGGGCGCCTGAAGTATCGTCGTCGGAAGTCCTATCTCGTTATTAAGATTCTTCTTAGTCGAATAGACGTTAAAGGACGGCTCCAAAGCCGCAGTTATGAGGTTTCTTGTCGTAGTCTTTCCGACGGAACCGGTAACCGCGATGACTTTCGCACCGAGTTTAAACCTGTAATGCCTCGCGAGATCTCCCAACGCTGTGCAGGTATCCTTTACGACGATCCCGACGGCGTTGTCAGGAACCTTCGTGGCGCTGTTTACGACAACCGCATAAGCCCCCTTAAGGATGGCATCAGATGTGTAATTATGCCCGTCAAAATTCTCACCCTTAAGAGCGATATAGATGTCGCCTTCTTTGATTGTTCTGGTATCGGTCGACACACCGGATATAAACAGAGTACCGGAGATGGAACCTTTACGGTTGACTACCGTTCCGTTAACCGCAGATACGACTTCATCAAACGAGAACATCCGTCTCATGATCTGTCCTCCTGTATCTTACGGACCGCCTCTGCCGCGACCTCGGCATCATCAAAATGAATGGTCCTGTCTTTGAATATCTGATAATCCTCGTGCCCTTTACCTGCGATCAGGACGATGTCACCGGGCTTCGCTGCGAGGACGGCTTTCCTGATCGCTTCTGCTCTGTCGGCGACGATCTCGAACTTACCGCCCGTCTTCTCTATAGAAGACACGATATGCCCGATGATGACCATCGGATCTTCGGTCCTCGGATTATCCGAAGTAACTATCGTATAATCTGACTTCTTACCGGAGACTTCTCCCATCTCGAACCTTCTCGTATGAGATCTGTCCCCTCCGCATCCGAATACGGTTATGACACGCCCCTGTGTTGTTTCTCTGAGCGTATCGAGCACATTCTCGAGACTTGCAGCATTGTGTGCATAGTCAACGAGTATAGTGATGTTAAGATCGTTTTTAACAGGCTGAAGCCTTCCGGGAACCTCGATATGAGCAATACTGTCCAGGACGGAATCTTTATCCGCCCCCGAAATAAACGCGACCGCTATGGCACAAAGAGCATTATAAACATTAAACACACCGGGAATACCGACAAATACATCTCCTTCGTACCATGGACTTATCAGTCTGAATGAAGTGCCCGCATGACCGTCGCGGTTCCCGTGAACTATGTCAACGGCGCGAACATCACAGCCGTCCGACATTCCGTAGGTATATATCTTCGAGCAATGCTCTCTTGCTCTGTCTAAGAATCTTCCGCTCACCGGTGTATCCGTGTTTATGACCGCGGTATCACACATCTCCATGAGTTTAAGCTTACAGTTAAGATAGTCCTCCATATCCGGGTGTTCGTTACCGCCGATATGATCCTCATAGAAATTGGTATAGCAGCCGATATCAAAACCTATTCCGCACACGCGGTCGAGCTTCAACCCCTGACTGCTGACTTCCATTATGCAGGCTTTGGTATCACAGTCCGCCATCTTCCTTAACAATTCATAATTATCCCGCGCTTCCGGAGTAGTATGAGCGGCATGCTTCTTCTCCCCGTCCACAATATCGTAAACGGTTCCGATAAGCCCTGTCTTTATCCCCGAATGCTCCAGCATATCCGCGATCATAAACGTGATCGTAGTCTTACCCTTCGTTCCGGTGACACCGATCATATTCATCGTGCTCTCCGGATCTTGGAAGAACTGTTTGGCGATAAGAGCAGATGCTTTACGGGAATCTGAAACCTTTATGATACAGGCCTCATATCTGTCTCCTTTGGCCTTAAGCTCCTCATCCGTAAACGGGCAATCGTTCGAGTCTGCGACTATCATCGAGGCACCGCTCTCGAGCGCCTTATCTATATAGACGTGACCATCCGATGTAAACCCCTTAACGGCAACAAATATGCTTCCCGGGATGACTTTCCTCGAATCGAATTCGACAGATGTATACTCCCTGTCTTCAACGCCTGTTATCACCTTATGTTCAATATCGATAATCATATCAACCGACCATTCCTTCGGATTCTTCAGTCTCGCTGTCATCTGAGACAACACCGTCTTCACTTTCAGGTTCCGTGCTCTGAGTATCCGCATCAGGAGCAATCTGAGTATCCTCGAGCGTGACGGTTACGATCGAGCCCGAGAAGACCGTACTTCCGTAAGGCTCGCTCTGACTTACGCATATGCCCATGACATCGCCTTCGATATAGCAATTGAGATTGGCGTCTCTCAATGCCTCCATACACTCGATCGCGGTCTTACCCGACAGATTCGGAACAGTGCTCGAAAGCATCTGTATATTGTCGCTTTCGGGGTACAGCATTACTATTCCGCTGCTGTAAAGCTGAGCGTCAGTCGAAGGATATGTAGCACCGACGACCGTATCAGCCGTCATCGTCGTAGTACCGTATACACAGGAGATGCCGTTATAACCGATCCTCGATGCGGCTTCTGTAGCCGTAAGTCCGACGACGGGCTGAACCCAGTATCTGGTCGTAAGCTGATCGTAGTCTTCGGCAGTCAGTACCCTCGGAACACCCATATATCTTAAAGTTCCCTCAACTATATGAGCCGCTGTCGCAGCCGCTGCAGACGAACCAACGGAGTTCTCGGCGGGCTTATTCAGAACAACGAGGACTGCGATCTGAGGATCGTAAGAAGGAGCGAAACACGAGAATGACAGAACGTGCGCACCTGCCAGCTCACCGTTCTCGATCGTGGATGTGGAAGTCTTACCCGCAACATAATAACCCGGAACCTGACCCGCGGAACCCGTACCTTCGTCAACAACGTTAACCATGAGCTGTCTTACTCTCTCGCATGTGCTCTCGGAGAAGATCGTTCTTATAACCTCAGGCTCTATCTCATCGACGATATTATTATTCTCATCGGTAATGTAATGCACGATATGCGGAACCATGAGATTGCCTCCGTTAACGATCGCGCAGTAAGAGTTGAGAAGCTGAATAGGAGTGACCGTCGCGGACTCGCCGAATGACAAACAGCTCATATCGATTATGGAAGGATCGGTATGGAAGATACCCGTTCCTTCTGCGGGAAGATCGATACCGGTCGTCTCATAGAATCCGAACATGTGAACGTATCTGTAGTATCTGTTTACGCCGATCCTCTGTGCCAGCTGAACGAAGATAGGGTTACATGAATTCTCGAACGCCTGTCTTAAACTCTCGGTGCCGTGGTTGCCGCCGTTCTGCTTCTGAAGCCAGCAGGAGATCGTATCGATGTCGGACACCTGGATCGGGGCATCGGAGAATTCCTCATTCTCGTTTGTCAGGTTCTCCTCGAAAGCGATACACGTCGTAAGGGCCTTAAATGTGGAACCCGGCTCGTAAGTATCGGATATACATCTGTTCCTCCAGACGTTTCCGAGAAGATAATCGACCTGTTCCTCGTCGCTGTATGCATTCCAGACGATAGGATCCATACCGTAAGGAATACCGTACGGATCATTAAGATCATAGTCAGGCAAGGATACCATTGCGAGGATCGCTCCGGTATAAGGATTCATGACTATGGCACAGATACCGTCCCTCGGAGCGTACTGAATATAAGCACTTCGGCATACCTCCTCGGCGATCCTCTGTATATTGATATCCACGTTAAGTACAAGGTTATTACCGTTCACGGCAGGCTGCGTTATGGCATCCGAATACGGAAGAACACCCTCTGTGCCCTGATCGACTTCCGAATATCTGTAACCGTCCGTACCGGACAGTATGTCATTATAGTAAGCCTCAAGACCGTATATGCCTCGCAGACTGACACCGTCATTGGATGCATATCCTATAATCTGCGCCGCGAGGCTTCCGTAATTGTAATATCTTTGAGGAACCGCCAGGAAGGATATTCCCGCGAGATCATGCTGAGTGCAGTATGTCTTGGCGGGCTCTGCCAATTCGGCTTCGAGATTTCTGACGAGATCCATTCCCGCAACATCATTTCTGGGATCATTAGGATCCTCGGGATCTACGGGCAGAACTGCATCTATGTCATCATATGTAAGCTGCAAAAGCTCAGCCATATCATTAATAAGCTGAGTCCTTGTAAGCGTACCGTCCTCGATCTCATCGGAACTCATAAGGACCTTAGGAGATATTACCACCGTGTAGTTATACGTATTCGATGCGACCGGCATGTTGTTCGCATCATAGATAACGCCGCGATCCGCTTCATAGGACATCATCCTCCACTGCTGATTAGAGGCCGCCCTCGCATAGACATCATAATTTGAAACGGTGGTCTTATAAAGGTCATATATCAGATAAAGAGAAAAAAGACCCATCATAGCAAAAATAGCGAGGGTAAATCCCAGGGACACCCTCTCATTTCTACTCTTACCGGTCTTCTCTTCTTTAAGATCGTCTGTATTGTTTACTATCTTTTCTTCAGCCATCCTGTTGTGCTTCGAGGTAGTAGTTTGTCAGTGCTTCGACTGCACTGTCATACGCTTCCTCGCTGATTCCGTACTCCTCGTCATATGATACCATAGTTACGAGTTTATCATCTTCGGGCATAGGGATCGTTACGACCTGATTTGCATTAGGATCCTGCATACCGAGAGCCAGAGCCTGTGCTCTGATGCTGTCCATATCCGTAATGCCGTTAACGTCCGCCTCAGAATCGAGGATATTCCTCTTAAGCACTGCGATCTCGTCCTTCAGATCCGAATTATCCTTCGCAAGCTCTGCAAGTCCTACCTGAGGATTGATAAGGAGAATAAAGAATACACCTACAAACATAATGAGTCCGACGGCGATGATCGTCTCGAACACTCTGTTCCTCGTTGCTCTTCTTATCTTCTCTCTATCCTTACGGATCTCTTCCGTCTTATCTTCGGGAGGGTTTGACATACTAAGCTCAGGGTACTTATACACCTGTCTTGCGATCGGCATGTACACTTCCGTATAATACTCTTGTTCCTTTACTGAAGACATCAGTATGTCCCCCCTCTTTCAAAGACCCTAAGCTTCGCGCTGTGAGATCTGTTATTAACTTTTAATTCTTCTTCGGTTGCCGTAACGGGCTTTCTTGTAATGACTCTCCCCTTACTTTTCTTACCGCACACACATACGGGAAGATCCTTCGGGCAAGTGCACGGATCCTGAAGCGTTTTGAACGCCTCTTTAACTATCCTGTCTTCGAGAGAATGGAAGCTTATTACTGCCATTCTTCCGCCTTCGGATAATCTTTCCGGACCGTCTTCGAGCAGACGTCTTACTGCATCCAACTCTCCGTTGACCTCGATCCTGATCGCCTGAAAACATCTTCTTGCAGGATGCTGATCCTCATATCTCGCCTTCGAAGGCATATACGAAGCGATGCTCGAAGCAAGCTTTAAGGTCGAGTCAAACGGCTTGTCCTTCCTGTCCCTGACGATCCCTGCCGCGATCCTTCCCGCATATCTCTCTTCACCGTAGAGTCTGAAGATCTCTTCAAGCCTCTTCTGATCATATGCGTTCACGACCTCATAAGCAGACAGCTTCTGTGTACTGTCCATCCTCATATCCAACGGACCGTCGACCGCATAAGAGAATCCTCTTTGGGCCGTATCGATCTGATGTGAGGATACCCCGAGATCCGCCAGTATTCCGTCAACCTTGTCAATGTTCAATTCGTCAAGCACATTCCCTATGGAAGAGAAGTCTGACTTTATCACTTTCCAGTTCTTATCGGCGTGACCTGCAGCTTTTGCCCTGCAGACTTGAAGCGCCTCATCATCCTTATCAAGGGATATCAGAACCCCTTCGGGACCCAGATGACTTAAGATCCCCTCACTGTGACCGCCTCCGCCGGCAGTACAGTCCACATATATTCCCGACGGTCTTATCGCAAGTGCTTCCATACACTCGTTGAACAGTACAGGTATATGAGAGAACTCATTGACCTTCGTGTTCATTACAGACCCTCTACATAGTACTTGGTCTCAAGTCCTTCTATCGAACTCAGATCAAAGTCTTCGGCATCGTAGTGAACCTTCGTGCAGATATCGAGCTTACCGTCGATATCAAATACACATATCTCTTCACCGGGATTAGCACCTATGCGATCCCAGAGTTCGCGGGATACGCTGATCCTTCCCTGCGAGTCGACCGTGCACTCCAGAGCCTCGCCTATGATGATCCTTCTCATCTTTCTGACCTCGGGGTCCATCGAATTGAGTTTGCCAAGCTGTTCTTTAACTCTGGCAAAAGCCTCAGCCGGATAAACGCAAAGATAGCCCTTATCCAAGCTGTTTGTTACCACCAGCTTGTCACCAAGACTCTCTTTGTGCTTAGAGGGGATGAAGAACCTCCCCTTGGCATCGATTTTCTTAATGTCTCTTGCCATAACCCCTGTCAGATTTGTTATTTGTGTTACTTAGAGGTAAGATACTGATCAGCTGCACCACCTTAGTGTAACGTTTTTCCACTTTCCTCCACACTTCTGTATTGTATATGTAACATTTTTGTTATGCAAGCACTTTTATCGATTTTTCTTGATTATTTGTTCTTTTTTTCGGATCATTCGATCAACTGACCGGTTTTAAAGGTATGGCAAAGCAAGCGGATATAGTTCGTTAATCCGATAATTTTAATAAGTGACATCTGCAGAGGAATGCACTGTCAAAGAGTCTGTGAGATAATCAGATCATGAATATATATTTATTGATAATGATCGGCATTATATGCCTTATGAATCTGATCGCATTTATTATGTTCGGCGTTGATAAGTATAAGGCGTCTCATGACCTGTGGCGGATACCTGAAAGCACACTGATACTGTTCGCTTTCTTAGGAGGCGCTGTAGGAGCGTTGGCAGGTATGAAGGTATTTCACCACAAGACGCGTAAGATCAAATTCCGCATACTGATACCGGCCGCGCTCGTCTTCAACATCGCGGTCGCGGGATTTATCATCTACAAGATAACGGGATGATCACTTTCTAATAAATCTCTCGTCAGTCCGCGGATCATTCGCCGGATAGACCGATCCGCCTTTTTTCCAATAATAACATGAACTTAAAACGCATGTTATAATCGACGGCATGGAAGATATACATAACAAGTTCATGAAAGTCGCCATCAAAGAAGCGAAGAAAGCATATGAGAAGAAAGAGTGTCCGATAGGATGTGTGATCGTAAAAGACGGTAAGGTCTTTGTCCGTGCACACAATCTTAAACTCACGAGATCCAATGCACTCTGTCATGCGGAGGTCATCGCGATCGATAAGGCATGTAAAAAACTCGGAGACTGGCGACTTAACGATATGGATATGTATGTGACGCTTGAGCCGTGCACCATGTGTTCGGGTGCGATCATACAATCAAGGATCAGGAAAGTCTACTTCGGCGCTTACGAACCTAAATCAGGAGCCGTGTGTTCATGCAATGATATCTTCAACGTAGAACACGGACATAATCATTATGTCGAATTCGAAGGCGGCATCATGGAAAAAGAATGCAGCGAATTGATGCAGGATTTCTTCCGTGAGATGAGAGAAAGAAATAAAAAGAGGGACCTTTGAAGTCCCCCTTCGATCATATCTCGATCGCCATATTCTTCCTGAGAAGATAAACATATCTCTTCTTAACAGGTATACCCGATGCTTCAACCGCAGCGGCATACAGTTCGATCTGTTCACTGTGACGTCTCTTGACTTCCGTTACGATCGCATCCGTATCATCAGTCTTAATATAATCGGTCTTATAGTCTATGATGACTGCCTTGCCGTCTTCATCGATATACATGGCATCCAAGGTACCCTGAACCAACGTATAGTCATCGCGGTCAGGAGCGATCCTGATCGAACAGGTCAGAGGGCGCTCTCTGAATGCCTTCCCCGATTCATCTGCTTTAACAAAACTTCGGCACAGATCGGTCTTCGCATATAATACTATATTATCGGCAAACCTGTTAACGGCCTTCCTCTCATCAGCAGACAAGATCCCGTCTTTTACAAGAAGATCAAGTTCTTCCTTAACAGATGTACCATCCATAATACTCTTAAGATCGATAAAGCTCATGGTCTTATGAACCGCCGTACCGAGAGAGGCTCCGGACAGCGATCCTTTGATCCCGATATAACTCTCAGCATCAGGAACAGTCAGGTTTATGGCAACTCTCATCTCAGATGATTCATCATCTGACTTACCGTCATCAGATAATTCCTTTCCGAGATCCGATGCCTCTTCATCCTGTTTCAGGGAAGAAACCGATGTCTTGGCAGGGGCGTACATGGCGTCCTCATATTTATAATGATCAAATACAGGCAAGCCGTTATCGTCTTTGCCCGAGCATCCGTGAATGACATATTCCGGTTTCTTATCAGAAGACTTATCCTCATTGCCCTGATCAGAGGAACCCGTCGTATCATCGGCTGCGGCACCGTCATATTCAGCCTCACTTACGATACTTAATCGGACACCTTCAAAAGGGGATCTGTATGAAGGCTTTTCATCCGGAGTGCATATCGACAGAAGATCAGACGAATCCGAAGACAATTTCATTCGCAAAAGAGCACTGAGCATCAGTTTGTAAATACCGCTGCACTTAAGATAGTATTCACGAGAGAAGTGTCTCCCCTCTTTCAGTATAGGTTTAAAGACAGATTCATCAAGAGTTTCAGATGACAGATTGATTCTCCTTATAAAGCACAATTCATTCCGTGCCCTCGTGAGAGCGACATACAGAAGCCTCATATCTTCTGCATTCGACTCGAGTTTATTCTCCTCGCGGATCAGAGCCATCTCACCGGACGTAAAACGTTCCACTCTCTCCTCGTCATAATCATCGATAACAAAACGAGGTCCGGCAGGATCATAGGGCGAAAGCGTATTGCCGGTCTTAAAGCTGATAAATGAATCTGTATCCTTTCTGTTTGAAGGATCAACATCGGCAACGATAACACACTTCCTCTCGAGTCCCTTACTCTTATGATAGCTTAAGCAGCGGACAAGATCCTCTCCTCCAAGATCATATTCGATCGCGGTCGAATCATCGAGCCTGCTCTGCATCTGTTCGATCACCGAAGACACCTCAGACAGATCGCTTCCTCTCTTGAGGAAATTACTGATAAGCCAGTTCTTGAACACGTTGAGCTTCTCGATCTCAGATGAAGATTCCTTCATAAGAGTTGCCTTGATACCGGTCTTGATGAAGATGTCCTCGATTAATTCTCCGATATCTTTAACGACACTGTCGGATCTTAATTCATTAAGAGCATCACACAAGAAGTTACACTTCTTCTTAATCTCCTCATCAGGTCCTGTCTTCGAATAGTTCCTGATCTTAACGATAAGATTCATTTCTTTGTATTCGGGATAGTTGTAACTTATAATCTCCGCCAATTCATCAAGTTTAAAATTTGAAAACCTGTATGCGGAAAGCATAACTCCGGTAAGACACTCATCCCTGTATTCGTTAGCCAGAACTTTAATGAGATTACAGATACCGATTATCTCGTTGTCGGAGAACAGAGGCTTACTGTCGATACAACGGGCCGGGATATTCTTCGAGCGCAGGAAATCGGCTGCCGCACGTGCGGCATTATTAGTCCTGGTCAGAACGAATATATCTTTATAACTGTAACCCGAATCCAGATAATCTCTTACTTTCTTTCCTATCTGAAACGTGAGCAACTCCATGTCCTTGATCTGCTTCTGTTCGTCAGACACATTATCATCAGACTGATCATCAGAATCCGAGCCACTCTTCTTATCCCGGGCATTTATAAAAATGACTTCAGGTATGTTGCCGGGAGGAGTTTTATCAAATGCATTAAGCATGTGATTCTCACCTTCATAATCGATCTCGGCAGCGCCGCCGCTCATAAGCTGCCCGAACACCTCATTAACAAAATCAAGGATCTGCGGAGTGCTTCTGAAATTGAGATTCAATTCTATGAGGTTTCCTTTACTCTTATCCTTACGATATGAGTCAGCCTTACTTATGAACAAAGACGGGTTGGCATTTCTGAATTTATAGATACTCTGCTTAACATCACCTACACAGAAAACATTATCGTCAGCTATTAACGCTACGACGGAATCCTGCAAAGACGTATTATCCTGATACTCATCTATATAGATTTCTTTGAACTTATCCTTATAGAAAGACCTTGCCTCGGGAGATTTTAAGACCTTAAGGCACATATGCTCCTGATCGGAATAATCAATGCCGTGAAGCTTCCTCTTAATCCTGCTGTATATGTCATCCATGCGCTTTAACAGCGAGGCAAAAGCTCTGGCACAGGAAGTCCTCCTCAACTGCATCTTGTACAATTCATCCGCATCATTCCAACCGAGAATATCAAAATCCTCATTAGGAAGAAGATCATTACCGTAGTTCGTATAACCATTAGGCGTCCTGGGAAGATCCTCTCCGTTATGGATATGATTCTTACGATTGATAAGGCACAATGCCGCTATCGGGCCGAAAGCATCTTTGAAATCCGGATCTATTTCTTCTTTCTTGTTATAAAGCCGGGGATATTCGGAAGGATGCGGTGCATCGTATATCGACTTATAGAATCGTCGGATCAGCGCTAACTTCTCTTCATCGGTAACTTCTCCGGAAAAAGCATTGTTATATTCTTCCAGATTTGTTTTGAAAGAGGCGACTATTTCCTTGAGTATATCCTTGGATTCATCCTTAAGAGTAATAGTCGGAATCATAGGTTCAGAGTCAAGACAAGCGGCATAAGCCTTACGCAACAGTTCGTCTTGATCATGAACGTAACGGGCAAGTCCCGTAATGACATGAAGGTCATCAGTCTTCTGCCTCTGATCAACGATCCCGTCAAGGATAGTAATGTAATCGGGCAGACTTCGAAGCTTAAGATAGGATTCAATTACAGACTCCTCGAGAGGTCCCTCCTTCTTACCGTCACCGGTGGAGAAGACAAGGTTAAGAAAATCCTCGCGGTCCTTTTCCGGCAAACTTCCGTCAGCAATCCCGTCATATAACTGCATAACTGCCTCGTGAGCGGCCTGAGCCCTAAGCATCTTCAAGGTAGTATCATCCAGGACCTGGCTTCCGGGCTCCATAACGTCGCTGCTTTCCGACATATGACCGGATTCGCTGACGACGCGGTTACAAAAACTGTTCATCGTCTGTATATATGAACCCGGCAACATATCGATCTGCTCGGAAATATATTCTTTGTCAACGCCCGGCACGGACATAGCCTTCCGAAAACTGTCCTCGATCTTCTCTCTCATATTGGCTGCGGCATCATTAGTAAAAGTAACGACCAACAGCTGATCTATACGAAGTTCCTTCCTGACTATCTTGGAAGTGATCCTCGCAGACAGAACAGTCGTCTTACCGGAACCTGCCGCCGCAGAAACAAGGATATTGGATCTGGAAGCTTCGATTACATCTTTCTGATTTCCTATCGGTTCAAACATATTATTTCTTCCCCTTCTTTCCCTTCTTCTGCTCTATCTTCCAGGATTCCGACAATTTCTTGGCAGGCGCTGCATCGGGTTTATTCTTATCGGGCTTCCTTCCGCATGCGCCCTTAAAACTGCAGAACGTACAAGCCTTATCAAACTCAGATGAAGTCAATCGGACGGCTGACTTGCCTTCCGATATATTCGTACATGCTTCCTGAAGCTTCTTGTACGCATGTGCCTTGATCTCATCAAACTTGTATTTCTCCGTATCATATGCGATATATTCAAACGGACCGCTCTCCGAGGGTTTCTTCTTCTTGGTCGGCAGATAAGTCTTTATATAACCTGCATTCTGAACATGAACTCCCGGTTCCTGTTCAAGTCCGTAAGCATATGCCAGAAGCTGGATCTGCACACCTTCCGCCGCCTCTTTAAGATCGATACTCTTAAGATAAGTCTTATAATCGACGATCCTGATGTTCCCGTCACCGGGATTCTTGTCGATCCTGTCAATAGACCCGACGAATTTGAAATCGAATTCGATGTCATCGTTATCTTTGGTCTTTACGGTCGTCTTTATATCGATCTTCCTGTCAAGGCTCTCAAGTTTCTTCTCAAAATCGTACGGGCGATACCCGGTCGTCTTGTAGTAATTAAGGAAGACCGGATATGCACTCTCGAATATTCTCCTGGCCTTAAGACCGGGATATACGGCATATCGGGAAGAATACTTCTCCGGATTGGTTATCTGATCCTCTTTGATCGCCTCTCTGAAAAGACGATCTGACATTTCCTTCAGGCGTTCGGGAGTTGCTTCGGATATCAATTCATCGATCGAACGGGTATCCAACTGAGCCTTAACGTCTGCCATAGAGTCCTCAAACATCTTGTGACACAGAAGTCCCAATTCTCCCGATTCCTGACGTGTTCCGTCCTTACGTACTCTGATGCGAAGCGCGTAATCGAGCATATAGTGCAAAGGACAGCCGTTATACATCTCAATGGATGAGACGCTGCATTTCTCCCTTCCGTGCGACAGGAGCGCCTTCATGTGTTCCGGTGTTATGTATGTATATTGTGAATCATCGGCAATATGCCTTCTGTTAACCGGAATTCCGTAAACGGGAGTTACATAATCACCGCGCTTTACCTGAAATTCATGGTCTTCATAGCTCAATGCCGACCTGATATACGTAAATACCGAACTCGGCATCTCGGTAGAAGACGTAATGAAATATAACTTATCATCAACACCATTGAGCAACAGCGAAGCGGCGACAGTCTCCTGCCGGGATCTTTGCTGAACCTTATCGGGCAGTCCGAGGCTCTTAAGAACGTCAGATGATATTATACCTTCCCGAGACGGCGAATGAGGGAAATTACCGCTGTCGGCTCCTATGATAAACAGCACCTTACAAGGGGTATAGATCGAAGATTCGATGGATGTGATCTGAACCGAATCGGCAGAAAGAGGGATACTTCCGGAGGCTTTATTCTTCATATCGGTCCTTACAAGAGATGCAAACTGTTCGCGTGATATCGGAACATTATTCAAGTCTCCTGTAAAGGATGACAGAAGCTTCATTATCTCCTGATAACCCTGAACTATCGCGAGAGCCGTATCCGACTCATTACGCTTAAGGTATTCATCACGCAGCGCCTCGACCTCGCCCTTCAGGCTTCCGATGTACCTTGCAAGAACAACGGCCTTACCGCTGATCGTCTTCTCGCGGTCAATGGCATCGGTAACTTCCTTCATGGGCACAAGAACACGCTTAACTATGTTCTCATAAAGATAACTGCCTCCGTCAATGATCAGCGTCCCTTCATCCAGGATAGTAAAAGGTTTCCTGACTTCCTTCTCGCTGTCGGAAGCAAGCGTAAGGGAATAATAATCCGGATCGAAAAGCCTTCTTCCGTCTCTGATG
This sequence comes from Mageeibacillus sp. UBA6980, assembly GCA_002450095.1. Lineage (GTDB taxonomy): Bacteria > Bacillota > Clostridia > Saccharofermentanales > Saccharofermentanaceae > Saccharofermentans. Next base: position 60,211 of record DJYK01000028.1, read on the forward strand.
TTCTCTCTTAAAAGATAATTATCGAACATGCCCGTAAGGTCATTCCTGACACCCGTAAATACGCCGGTCCTAAGAAGCTTAAGTACATCGGACACATCATAATCATGAAGCGACACATCCAAAAGACCGAGGACGAATCTTACCACGGGAGTGTTAAGAAGGATAACCTTCTTATCGATAAACATCTGAAGATCGAATAATTCGAAGATACATTTGATCCTGTCCTTGTACTCATCATCTGCGCAGAGGATACGGATATCGCTGAATCTGTACTTCTCCTCCACCCTTACCAGACGATTGATCTCATTGGCTATAAAAGACACGGCATCATCCGGCATAGTAAAGGAGATGAGATCTATCGAGCCGTCGTTCGGACGACCGATATGATAATCCATATCACCTTCTGCATAGTGCCGGGATATAAGGTTAATATCGTTCGAAGGAATATCGGAAATGATCTTCGGTTCACATTCGACCTTCCCCCCTATCGACTTCATAACGGATATGGTATTCTCACCGAACTCACTGAACTTACTGTCATATTCCCCGCTTCCGGCAGCCGCATAAACGACAACCTCCGCTCCCGCATCGGACAGGACCTTGATAAGATTGATCTCCTGAGGCGTGAGGTTCCTCGAACTTCCGAGCCCGATGACAACAAACTTAGAATTCAGAAAAGACTTAAGTTCCCTGAAACGTCTCGGAGCCGTCCCCGTCATAAACGATCTGACCGTCTCTGTCGCCATATCGGGCAGTGACTCATTGACCGGAAGATCAAATTCGCTGCCAAGCTTATCGATACGTTCAATAAGAAGCGCCACTTCAGAAAGCTTGGCATCGCTTCCCGCACCTAATCCGATCTTCTCCCTTATGCCGTCGGGACCGATTCCGTACCTTCTGAAATCCCCGACAAGATCGACCAGAAGATCTATGTATTCGAAATAATGGCGAAGTCTGTTAAGATTCGGGAAATCGGAAGGAGAGTCCGTAAGAACGCGGTATATCACGTTACGGAGCAGAATGTCATCCGAAGAGACCTTCCTGCCGGTAAGCGTAAGGATCTTATGGGACAGGCGCACAAAACTCAATACATCCGTATCCAATGTACCCGCACTGACGGAACCTGCCGAGGTTACTCTATCATCTTCCGGATCCCGACCCTTCACAAGCTCGTCAAAGACGAGACGTTCAACTGACGCCTTAACTGATTCGGGAACGATAAACACCATCCGGCCTTCGTATCCGGAATCCAATTGTTCCTTTACGGCAAAACCGGTGACCGGTCTGTATGATTTGTAGGGAATTATTCTGATCATAAAAATACCGCCATGATGTGATAATACGATTATACATCATGACGGTCAGAGCTCAGTACTATTTATGGGACGATTCAGATCCTGTCCAGATTCTTACCGTTCAGGTCTTTGACTGACAGACCGGCAGCGGCGATCTTAGTCTCGATAGCCTCCTGCTCCTTAGATCTCTTGATCTTAAGCGTGGTGGTCTTGATCATGTCAGTCTCAGAATACATATATGTATGGACGATCTTGTAGGAAGGCATCTTGTGATTGACTTCCCTCATCTTCTCAGAGAGGTAATCAGACACTTCCGGATCGGTCGCATCGCGGTCGATACCGATCTCACGGCCGATAACCGCCCTGTCTATAAGGAGCTTGGCCGTTATATCAACCTGTCCCCTGTCGTTTCCGGCACCCCATACGAACGCCTCCGAGACTCCCTTGATCTCAGCGATCAGAGCCTCTATCTCTTCGGGGAAAGCCTTCTTGCCTGAAGTCAGGACTATCATGGACTTAACTCGTCCGGTTATATGTATGGATCCGGTCTTGTCGATGTATCCCATATCACCCGTATGGAACCATCCGTTCTCATCGATAGCTTCCTTCGTCGCTTCCTCGTTCTCGAAATAACCTGTCATTATACAGTCAGACTTGGTTATGATCTCACCTATAGTATTCGGAGCCTTCTCCTCTGTATCTATTGCAACCGTAATGCCTACAAGAGGCTTGCCTACGCTGCCGTGAACGTTTACGGCCTCGTTGGTAACGGAAATAACGGGGCTCGTCTCGGTAAGACCGTAACCCATAAAGAAATCGATACCGAAATTGGTAAATGCGTCAACATATTTCTTATCGATACCGGCACCGCCTATTACGATCATACGCATATCGCCGCCGATGTTGTCGATGATCTCCTTAAAGACCGCACGTCTGACATCGATACCGACAGACTTCAAAAACTTCGTCACGGGTATCATTATGCTGATGAGTTTCTCTTTGCCCGAAGCCTTGATACCCTCTTCTATCTTGGAGTAGATATTCTCATAAAGAAGAGGAACCGAAATACAGACCTCCGGGTGCCACTCCTTAAGATTCTTAACAATATAGCGAAGGCCGTCGGAAAGACAGAGACAACCTCCCGCAAAAAGGATAAAGAAATCGCAGGTATTCTCGAACGTGTGATGCAAAGGAAGTATCGAGAAAGCCCTGTCGCCGGGCATTACGAGAAGTGTCTGCGCAATGGAATAAACATTGGAACAGATATTTTTATGTGTCAGAAGAACACCCTTGCTCATCGAGGTGGTTCCGGAAGTAAAGAGGATGATCCTCGGCTCCTCCGAATTGATGGGAGTTTTCATGAACGAGTCATCGCCGTTCTGAATAAGCTCCCTGCCCTTAGCGATAAGATCATACATATCAACAAAGCTGTCATCCGGGAATGACTCGTCTTTACCGAGTCCTTCCGGGTACATACAGATGAATCTCTCGATACAGGACTTGATCGAACCTTCCTTCTGCTTCTTCTCTACCGATACCATCATCGCGTGGTGCTTAGGCTGGTAGAAGATGACCTTAGCCTGCGATCTTTCCAGAAGCGCTATCAATTCATCTTCAGGAAGCATCCTGTCAAGAGGAACACCTACACTGTCGGTCGAAAGTATCGCCGTGTAAGACAGGAACCACTCATAACAGTTGGCTCCGACAACGGCGAGCCTTTCACCCTTGTACGGACTGTTAAGGATGTATGTTCCGAGAGCTTTGATGTCATCTCCGTATTCGGCGAAAGTCCTGTGGATCTCGGACTGTTTGGGATTTCTTCTGAATATAAAAGCATCAAGAGCAGCGTGTTTGTCGCATGCATGCATGATGAGCTCGCGCAAATTATCATAATAATCCGCTGAGTAAATAGCTGTACCCGTTATCTCGCGCATTAAAGCCTCCGTTTCAAAACTATAAGATAATACCATTTTGGTTTTTTGAAGTCTATAATGTTTGACTTAACATTTATTAACGATATTATAAGTATATATTTTCACAGCAGTTGAGGTGCCAAATGCCGGAAGACAATAAGAACACAGCCAATACCAAAGATCATCATAAGCATCTTGATGAGAAGTATCCTACCAAAAGAGGCATAAGGGGTAACCTTGCCAAGATCGGATTCCTTTGGCTTACAAGTATGCTTACAGACTTTAAGTGTGTAGGAAGAGATAATTTTCCCGAGAATAATCCATATGTCGTCGCTTCCAACCACCAGTGTTTTGCCGACGGCGTCCTTATCGATAAATTCCTCCCCAGAGGACACTTCAAGTGGATGTGCGCTCTTGTAGGCGCCGATCTCGAGACAGACTACGGACACCTCGGAAGGCTCATCATGAAGGTCGGAAGAGGCATCGCCGTCGACAGATACGGCAATCCCGTAAGAGGTCTCATCAAGGCCAAGAAGGAAGTCGAGAAAGGCAACATCTGCTTCGTATTCCCCGAAGGAACAAGGACTCACAATGGTTACTTGGGACCCATGAAGGACGGTGCCGCTTATATCGCGGTAAAGGCCGGAGTCCCTCTCGTCCCTGTTTACATCTCTGGCGCTTATCAGATCTGGCCGAGGACACAGAAATGGCCTCATCCCTGGAAGGCACCATTTAAGAGGAGAAAGCTTCGCATCTATGTAGGAGAGCCTCTCTACGGCAAGGATTACGACAACGACGCCCACAAACTCACGGACGCATTCAGCAAGTGGATGCACGATATGGAGAAGCTCCATCAGGATCCCGATCTCGAGTAAACACGGTATTCATCAAATATCCAAGATAATTAACACTCTGTTTTCTTTCCTCCCTTAAATATACTGTTATTATGAGAGTAGTGATTAAATATTTAATGGAGGCCTCTATGGAAGAAAAAATGCGTCTTGTTACAAGAAGTGATTTTGACGGTCTGGTATGCGCGATGCTCTTAAGAGAGCTCGATCTTATCGATGAGATCAAGTTCGTACATCCCAAAGATGTACAGGACGGCAAAGTCGATATCACAAGCAACGACATTACCACCAATCTGCCTTTTGACCCCAGGGTCGGTCTTGCATTCGATCACCACGAGAGCGAGCTTGCCCGTAACGACATGGAGAAGATCAAGGATCAGTATATCTGTATAGTCGCTAAGTCTGCTGCCCGCGTCGTATACGAGTATTACGGAGGGAAAGATACGTTTAAGACCGTAACCTCCGAGATAATGGAAGCCGTAGACAAGGGTGATTCCGCCGACTTCACGGTAGATGAGATCCTTAATCCTACAGGCTGGGTTCTCATGAACTTCCTTATGGATGCGCGAACAGGTCTCGGACGTTTCCACAACTTCAGGATCTCCAACTACGATCTTATGATGGAACTTATTGATTATTGCACATCACATACGATAGATGAAGTCCTGACACTCCCCGACGTTAAAGAAAGAGTAGATCTGTATTTCGAGCAGCAGGAATTGTTCAAGCAGCAGCTTAAGGATACTGTCGTTATCCACGACAAGGTTGCCGTCATCGACTTAAGACCTCTGGAAACCATCTATTCGGGAAACAGATTCATGGTATATGCCATGTGGCCTGAAGTCGAATTCAGCGTACACGTTGCATGGGGCTTCAAGAAGCAGAATACAGCCGTCATGATCGGCAAGTCTATCGTCAACAAAGCAGGAACCATGGATATCGGTCAGCTTTGTCTCGACTACGGCGGAGGCGGACACCCTAACGCAGGTACATGTCAGCTCGATAATGATAAGGTCGACGGAGAGCTTCCCAATATCATTCAGATGCTGAACACACACTTCTGATCTTTTTATGTACGATCTTTATAATCTGTCATTCGCATTCGCGGCATGTGCTTCCTTTGTCTGTCTGTCGAACATCATCTTTACTCATGTTCAGGGCAGAATGGGAAAGACACAGAATAAGCTCTTCGAGCTTCTTTTGTGGATCGTCGCCTTAAACGGTGCCTGCAATACGGTTACCGCGCTTTATGCGCCTATGATGGAGACTTCTTCAAAAGCCGTAATGATATGCAATATTACGCGTTATCTGTATTTTGCATTTCATACGGCTTTGGCTCCGGCCTTTTTCTTCTATATCTCTCACGTTTGCGGAAGAGTCTTTAAGGTCGGACCGAGAAACAGATATATTTACTTTATACTCACTATAATCGCAGAGGTTCTCGCGCTTACTAACCCGTTCACCAAGTGGGTCTACTTGGTCGATGAGAATAACGAGTTCCACAGAAACTGGGGAGAGATGATAATCTATGTTATCTCCGCAGTGTTCTTCTTCCTCGCGGTAGCAATGCTGTTCAAGACATGGAGCGCACTTACCGTAAAGAGAAGAACGGGAATGATCATCTTCTCGGCAATTACATTCCTCGGAATCGTATGCCAGCTTTTGTATTCGAATTTCAGAGTGGAGCTTTTCGCCGAGTCCGTAGGCCTGACCGGCGTGATGATGATTATCGAGAACGAGGATGACAGGATCGATAACGAGACCGGACTGTACAACAGATTGGCTTTTGTCATGGATCTTCAGGGATACTTTCTTAATAAGATCCCGCTTCATGCCATCAGCCTGCGGATCAATACGCCTGAGATAATCTCGAGGAAAAGAGGAGCGGATAACAGAGAGCTCGCAGAGAAGAAAGTCGCTTCATACCTCGAGACGCTCCATAAGAAGTACAACATTTATAAGATAGGTCGAAGGACCTTTGTTCTTCTGTTCTTCAAAAAGACCGACGAAGAGGCCCTTCAGATCGCGAATACTATTCTCGAGAGATTTGACAGGCCTTGGCATCTTGTAGATACATTCGTCCTGTTGTCCCCTTCTATCCTCGTAGCCGACATTCCGAGGCAGCTCGACAACCTCAATGATGCGATCTACATGTTCGACAGCTTTAAGCCGGAAAAAGAAAACAAGAAACTTCTGTCGGGAGATGACCTCGATAATATCCTTCGCGGTTCTGCAATCGAGAAGTCCATATCAAACGGACTTGCCGAGGGGAAATTCGAGGTATTCTTCCAGCCGACGTACAACATTGACGGCAGAAAACTGCACGGTGCCGAAGCACTTGTGAGACTTCATGACGATACGATGGGACTTCTCTATCCCGATGAATTCATCCCGGTTGCCGAGAACATCGGGCTTATAGATGCGATCGATGACTTTGTGCTGATCGAAGTATGCAAGATGATCAAGGAAGAGAACTTCGAGAACAGAGATATCGACTGCATCAATGTAAACCTCTCGGTGATCCAGCTGATGAAGCCCGGTTTTGTGGAGCATATCAACGGCATCGTCGAGACGAGCGGTATAGACAAGAAGATGATCAACTTCGAAGTAACGGAATCGCTGTCAGCGGATTCCTACGAGATAATGAATTCCGTTATCAACGATCTTAAGAAGGAAGGATTCCTGTTCTCAATGGACGATTACGGAACAGGATATTCCAATATGAAGGCCCTGGCTTCGATGAACCTCGACTGCATTAAGATAGATAAGAGTATCCTCTGGGAAGCGCAGAAGAGTGATCTCGGCTTCATCATCCTCGAGAACAGTATAAGGATGATACATCAGATGAAGCGCGATATCCTTGTAGAAGGAGTCGAGACAGAAGAACAGATCAAACTCCTCGAGCCCTTGGGCGTAAATTATCTGCAAGGCTTTTACTTCTCCAAGCCGGTCCCCAAGGACAAGTTCCTCGAGATCGTAAGAGAAGCAGGCGTCTGATTACTTATTTCCCTTGTAATCAATACAGAGCATCGTAAGATCATCGAAAGGCTCCACGCCTTCGGTGAACACCCTTATTGCCTTGGTAACATTGTCGAGGATCTCGCGTGCACTCGCATCCGTGTTCTGATTAAGCGCGTCTGTCATCCTTTCCTCACCGAAAAGCTCATCGGAAGCATTCGTCGCTTCGGGAACGCCGTCCGTATAAACAAAGATCTTTTGACCTGGTTTCAGTGTCAGCTCATAATCCTTGTAAGGAGTATTCTCCATTGCACCGATAACGAGGCCGTGACGGTCCCTGAAGACACGGAACACACCTCTGTCATCAAGTATGGCAGGATACTCGTGACCCGCATTAGAGGCCGCGAGCTTGCCTGTAGACAATTCCAGGATCCCGAGCCATACCGACACAAACATCTCCTCTTTGTTATTCGAACAGATCGTATTGTTGGTAAGAGACAGGATCTTTGACGGAGAGTACCCGAGCATTGAGTTGCTGGCTATTATGATCTTCGCAGCCATCATAAACAGTGCCGCCGGGACTCCCTTCCCCGATACATCCGCGATAACCATACAAAGATGGTCATCGTCAACAAGGAAGAAATCGTAGAAATCTCCGCCGACTTCTTTCGCCGGAGTCATGCTGGCATAGAGGTCAAAATCCGTTCTGTCCGGGAAAGCGGGGAAAGAACTCGGAAGCATCGCGCTCTGAATGCGATTGGCCCAGAGAAGTTCCGTCTCGATACGCTCCTTGTCCGCAGACACCTTAGCGAGGTTCCGCTCATAAGTTACCATGTCACGCTCCATGTCAGACATGGTATTCGCAAGATTCTCGATCTCGTCACCGGTATGTATCTGAAGATCCGCGAAATGGGAAGATTCCTCCACCCCCGCGAGTTTGTCACTGGCATATAGACCTGCTCTTTGGGCAATAAGATTGATCGGATTTACGATGTTGCTCATCAGCTTTTTATAGAGCACTAATATGAGAACGAGCACTATAAGAGTCATGGCAAGCGTGATCTGAAGCACATAGGTCCTCATCCCCGCCCAGACTTCTTCCGTAGAGACATCGGCAAGAACAAAACAGCATACCTTACCTTCACTGTCCGTTATCGGTACCCCCGCAGTGCAGAGCCATCCGTACTTCTCTGTATAACTTACATCGTAAAGTTTGCCCTGTCCGTCCCAGTTAAGAAACTTTCTTGTCTCCGTTTCACTCACCGGCTCCCAGTCGCCGATACTGAGCCTGTTGCTGTCGTCGGGATCAGCTATATAAACAAGCGCGCTTGTCCGCTCGTCATACATTGCCAGATAAATATCCGAGATCGAATCCGACCTGTAGTACTGCGAAAGCAACTGAAGAAGTTCATTATATGTATGGTCACTCTCTAGATGTTCGAAGAGCGATCTGTATGAATCAGTACCGATCGTCTGCCTCTGTTCTTCGGAAAGATCATCATATATCGCCATTACCGCTTCAGCCAAGCCGACGGCTTCAGTCTCCGTGTTAACCGATTGGGAGGCATAGACAGATACAGAGAAAGCATTATCGATATACTGTCTTACAAGGGAGAGCGTATATATCGCCAATCCTATCAGGAGCGTCGATAATCCGATGATGATGCAGCTTACGAATATGGATCTGACAGCCTTGGCCTCCAGAGAGCGCTTCCTGCTCACAAATGCTCCCGTTTTGTTGACTGACTTAGCGGACATACTTCCTCCGATTATTTAAAATCAATAAGTATTATAACATTCATATTCTCTATATTAACAACGGCCGTCCGAAGACGGCCGAAGTGATGTAAGGGGGGTCATTTACAGAAAGTATTTCTTAGTTCTCGGATCTTTCCCTGATCTTGGAATATTCGGAAGAACAGATAATCCCCGTTATTACCTTGACGGAAAAATCCTCATTACCGGCGAAGGTGAGCCAGTGGTTAAGCCCCGTCTCATCTGCTTCCCTTGAGAGCAAGGCTTCATAGAGATCATTGATGATCTCGGCGTCGTTACGGGATCCGGCAGCATACTCGGGACTTCTAACGATCCCGTCAACAAGCTCGATCATGGTGATCTCACCCGATTCGAATCTTCCGATCCAATAAGCCTTACCTGTCTCATCAGGATCACGGTCAAGCAATATCCTGTAGAGACTCGTCACAACCGAATCTATATCATAAGATTCGTTATCTGAAGTTACGGGAACCGTTGTTGCAGAAGAAGCCGCCTGTTCCGTGACTTGATCGGAGGAAGGCTCAACCGCAGGAGCTTCTGTCACGACAGGTGTCGGAGTAACGACCGAAGGCTCAGCCGGCTCCTCTTCCTGCTCTTCCGGTGTCGAATCGGCTTCATCAAGCCAAAGCATAAGGTCATCTATCGAGCCCCAGCCGTTTGCCGCATATGAGATCCCAATCACAAGTCTGACTTCGACGGGCTCATCAACCGTAAGCGTTGCTTCGGGACATACCCAGTTCATCCAGCCGTCAGTCTGAACAGCGTCACTTTGAGCCAGAACTTCATCCGTTGCGGCATCTGTAATCATCAATGTCACAAATGAACCTTTATCGGAATCACCCTCGGCATAGCATGTAAACGTATATGTTCCCGCCGTATCAAGTACGTATGTATCATTAAGGACTATCGTACCTTCCACAGCCTCAGAAGCCCACCAGTGCGCACCGTAAGAACCATTCCTTACGTCGTGCGTATCATGAGCGGATATTCCGTTACCTTCAACCGTATATGCCGAAGAAGGATCATCCGTCTCGAATCCTGCGATATCTTCATCGATAAGATTAACGGGAAGGATAACGAGAGTATATGAAGTCTCGAGCTCGGCACATGTTCCCGTAACAACATATGTGCCGACAGCGCCGTCGATCGCATCGACCGCTTCCTGATCCCATATAACGGGTTCTTCGGAAGTCGAACCGTTGCTGTATGTGACGAGGGCCGATGACGGAAGCTCATACTCCTGACCTGCCGTGATCGTTACCGAGAAAGACTCGACCGCCTCTGCCGTTATGTCGCCGGAATACTCGCCGGATCTTATATTCTCGTATACGCCCCAGGCCGCGGTAGGAGTGCCGTCAGCATAGAACAGAGCCTCGTTGTCGACTGCGGAACCGCCGTACCATCTTCCGGCATCGTTGGGATCGTAAACAGCCGCATAGGATGCTGCCCAACCGCAGCCGTACTGCTCCCACAACGCGCTGTTGGAAGCAATCCGCGAAGCCAATTCGTCACCTTCAAGACCTGTCGTATCACCTACTGTTATCCAAGCAGGCTCCCAGTAGAACATTCCGATACCGCCCGCATTGTTGACTGCATTTACGACATCGCGCACTGCCCTCGCCTGACCTTGTACGGTAAACGGCTGCAGAAGGTCGCTTCCGGTATCGTTATTTCCCGATCTTACCGTGTTATCGTGACCGTCAGAATCGTTAAGAGTGTATGCATAAGATGTCTCTGCGACCATTACGTCAAACCCGTAGGAGCGGGCCGTTATAAGCTGCGACGTAAGGTTTTCCAGCGAACCGTGCCAGTAAGGATAGTAGGACGTCGCGAGGACATCGGCGGAAACGCCTGCGTTACTTAACTTCGCCGCCCACGATCCTATATAACCGTTATTAGGATTTGTAAAGTGTATTACCGCAAGTACAGATGAGTCCCATGCATGAACCGCATCGCATCCCGCATCAAAGATGATACACATATTAGAATCGCCCGACACGCCGCAGACCGCACCGTTTGTCTCATTACCGACCTGTACCATCGCCACGGTATTGCGGTTAGGATCTATGGCGTTAAGTGAATCCGTTATAAATGAAGCGACCGCAGAGGCTTTCTCATCAACAGACATAGAACTCCAGGCAACCGGAGCAAACTGCTTTCCGGGGTCACACCAGAAATCGGAAAGATGGAAATCAACGAGCATCGAGATCCCTGCCGCTTCACAGGCATCAGCAATTATCTTTGCCGTGGCAACATCATTATTACCGCCTCCGAAACCGTTTCCGTTCGAATCGTAAGGATTATTCCATACGCGTACGCGGACTGAGTTTACACCCTGCGATGCGAGGAATGAGATAAACTGATCCGCAGTAGTAAGAGCATTGCCCTCATAGTCGTAATAGACTACACCGGCATTCAATTCCGATACTACCGACGAGATATCAACACCCATATAGAAATCATCGGGAAGCGTAGATACTCCGTCAAAATTAAGATCGCCTTCGACAGGAGAAAGTCTGTCGGTGATATTAAACGTCAGGAATACCGTCTGCACGCTCTCGGATCCGTTCTTAAGCTCACAAGCGATATAGTACATACCCTTGGAATTAAACGTGATCGTATCCGTAAGAGTTGTTCCGCTGTTAGTTCCCACGGTTATATCCGTGCTTCCGTCCTCGTGACCTGATGACCAGATATCAGCCCAGAACCAAAGCTCGTATCCTTCCGGAAGTTCGGACTGAACCTGTCCGTCTACAACATACTCTGCCGTAACCGTAACCGTGTCCGATGTATGAACCTCAGGAAGATCTACACTTACATTCAGTCCTTCCTCCAAAGAAGGAGCCTGCTCTTCACTTACAGATACCGTTATATAAGTGATATCGATCCTGTTATTGGAACTGTCCTTAAGTTCCGCTGCGATATAATAAGTTCCTTCCGAGTTGAAAGTGATGCTGTCGCTTAAGGTCGTACCGCTGTTGGATAAGGCACTCGCGTCATTTAGTCCGTCCTCGTGTCCTTCCGCCCATATGTCAGCCCAAAACCAGAGATAATATCCGTCAGGGATCTCCGTCAATTTCTGACCGTCCATAACAACGCTTGCAGTTATCGGCACTGTATCGCCGGGATGAACTTCATTGCTGTCAATGCTGACCGTTATTCCGTCCTCAAGTGCTTCAGGCTCTTCATCTTCTTCAGGCTCGACTACAGTAACAGTCTCATAGGCTCCTGCTACCCAAGCCCATGAATTTTCCGGGTCCCAGAGTTCTACTTTGAGGTCGCCCTCATAAGTACCTGCTTCCGTATAAGTAAAAGCACTGGACGTACCTTCCGGAGACGAGCCGCCGGTCACGAGTGATTCGCTCCACCACGAGATCTTCAGACCGTCGGAAGACGGGTCAAACTCCTCATCGTTCTTAAAGAAGCTTGCATAGAAAGTGGTCTCTTCGCCTGCCGTTACGGTCACGGGAGTGACTTCGACACGATACTCGTCTTCATCGGCAAGTACCAAGGAACCGGCCATCGGAGTCATCAGAACAGCAAAGGTCGTGATGCAGGCCATAGGTTTACGTAGGATCTTAAACAATGACATATCTCACCTCATATATAGGATCTTCATAGCGCAACATTGTTGCGCAACCGGTTGTTCAATTTAAGATAACATAATTCACAATTTGGCAACAATTTACAAGACGTAAAAATAATCCGATTAATTTTGGTGAAAAAGTGGAAACGCGACAAGTTTTTGCGCATAATGAGAGAAAACCCCAAAACGATCCTGCTTAAGAGGTACGAATAATATGAAAAAACGTAATTTAACAGTGTTAATCCCAATATTTACGCTGGTTTTGAGCGCCTGCTCTTCATCTATACCTCCTGTCTCCGAGACTATGGAAACAGGAGTATTATCTTCTTATAACGAGACTTCGGAAGCCTCACAGGGGCAGGAAGCATCTATTACCGCGGATCTTCCCGACTATTCGGTCATGACCGCGGAAGAGATCGTCGCCACAATGACCTTAGAGCAGAAAGCAGCCCAGATGGTACAGGGGGCTTACTACAATGTCGGACAAAATGACATGCAGGAATACGATTACGGATCGTTATTCCATCAGACGGGCTCATGGCCGAACCCGACACAGCGTCAATGGAGAAATCTCGTTAATTCCTATCAGGAATCAGCCATGTCGTCAGACTGCCCCATCCCCTACATCTTCGGTCAGGACAGCGTCCACGGAATAAACTATGCGAGCGGATGCGTCATTTTCCCGCAGAACATCAATATCGGTGCGGCGAACGACCCGGCACTCACTGAAGAATACGGACGCATAGTCGGAAGCGAGATGGTCCGCACCGCAATGATCTGGAACTTCGGTCCGGTCGTCTCCAATTCCACGGACCCCAGGTGGGGAAGAACCTACGAGTGCTATTCCTCTGATATCGGAATGTGCGGTAACCTAAGTCTGTCATTTGTAAGCGGAATGCTTTCGGAGGGCGTCATTGTCTGTCCCAAGCACTTCTTTGGTGAGGGATACGTGGTTTACGGAACCGGTGAAGATTCCGAAGGAGTCGACAGACTTATCGACAGAGGTGATTCGGAACCTACGGATGAAGAGATAGAGCAGATGCTTCAAGTCTACGAAGATCTGATCAACGCAGGCGCGCAGACCATAATGGTCTCCCATATCTCCCTGTGGGGAACAAAGATGCACGAGAATGCCGAATATCTTAATTATCTTAAGAACGATCTCGGGTTCGAAGGCTTTATCGTATCCGACTGGGATTCCATCGAGAAGTGTTCGGGCGGGAACTTAAGAGAGAATGTCATTCTATGTATAAACGCAGGCGTAGATATGTTAATGGAATGGCAGAACTTCGAGGAATGCCGTCAGATAATCATCGAAGCCGCAGGAACCGGCGAGATATCCATGGAGAGGATAAACGACGCTGTTACGAGGATAATCAGAGTCAAGCTCGCCACCGGCCTTTTCGACGATCCCTATATCGAAGAATTTGACCCGACTTACGAATACAACAGTGACAGATCACACGAGGTCGCGAGAACACTTGCAGCCGAATCGGTAGTACCCATTAAGCTCGGAGAACACAGCATTATCGAACCTGGAATGAGAGTCTTCGTTACGGGTCCCGCCGCGAACGATACCGGTGTTCAGTGCGGAGGCTGGACCTACTTCTGGAACGGCATGTCCGATGCGAACATGGGCACGCGTTTTGTACCGGATTGCGTTACCATCCTGGACGGTCTTATCGAAGCCTCCGAGCAGATCGGATTCGAAGTAGTGACCGACCCCGAACAGATGAGCACATGTGATCTTATCGTCCTCTGCATAGGCGAAGATCCGTATGCAGAGTGGAACGGAGACATAACCAACCTTTCCATTACCTACAGCGAGCTTGCTCTACCCGATAACTTGAGCGCCATCGAGAGCGCCGCCTCCTCAGGTATCCCCACGATGACTTTGGTGATCTCTGGGCGTAATCTGAGCGTCGAGAATTATATAAACAACTGGGACTCCTGCTACTTCTGTTATCTGCCCGGAAGTGAGGGCGGTCACGGCATCGCAGACATTATCACAGGTCAGGTCCCCATGACGGGAACGCTCCCTATGCCCTACTATGCATCCGAGGAAGATATAAGAACCGATAACTTCATCCACGACATCGGCTGGAGCGCCGCTAACTGACAGAATAATTACTCTTTATCAGTCTCCGTGTCAGCTGCCTCGCCAGAGTCTGAAGAAGATCTCATTCGCTCTTCAAAGTCTTGACCCGGCATAGGTTTGGCATAGTAGTATCCCTGTATCATGTCGCAGCCTTCGTCTGCGAGGAAGTCCACCTGGTCTTTTAGCTCTACGCCTTCGGCTACAGTCTTCATGTGCAGATGCTTCGCAAGTTTTATTGCCTCGGACACCACGATCTTCGCTCTGTCGTCTTCACTTGAATCCCTGAAGAATCCTGCATCAAGTTTAAGCACGTTAAGCGGAAGATCCTTAAGAGAGTTAAGAGAAGAATAACCTGAGCCGAAGTCATCCATCGATACGGTAAACCCGTATTCCTGGAGCTTGGATATAGTTCTCGTGAGAGCCTTCTTATCATCAAAGAACGCACTCTCGGTAAGTTCGATCTCTATGTACTTAAACGGGCACCCCGCTCCGGCGACGATATCCCTTATCTGTTCTGCCAGATCTATCTCCACGAAATGAGCCCTTGAAACATTTACCGATATCGGTACTAAGTCCAGCCCCTCATCGAGCCACTTCTTCTGATCACGGGAAACATGTTCCAACATATAATGATCGATCTCGGTGATAAAACCGTTGTTCTCGAATATATCGATAAACTGTCCGGGCGGAACGAATCCCAATTCCGGGGACTGCCATCTTATAAGAGCCTCCGCTCCCCTCAATTCATCTGTGCGCGGATCGTATTTAGGCTGATAATAGACTTGAAACTCCTCATTATCTACCGCCTTCTGCTGAAGCTCATTTACCTTATCGATCCACTTCTGGTGTTCAACCAACTCACTGTCAAAGAATGCGATACCGGACTCGTCATTCTTTTGCGACAGAGTCATCCTGGCTGCACTTGCATTATTGTATTCTTCATCGAGATCGGAGTCTTTATTACGTGCAAAGTGATCCGATATAAAACTTACACCTGCCTGGAACGAGAACTTGTGGTCCTGATCGATTCCTTCGAGTTCACAGATGATATCCTCTAATCTTTTTTGAAGTGCTTCCCTCTCGCTGTATTCCATAAGCATCGGGAAATTGGAGGATGTGCTGTGGGATACTATCTCATTTCTGGAAAGATGAGTGGCAATTTGATCGTATACTTTACCGAGCATGATCTCGCCTTCTTCAAGAGAGTGACACAGTACAAAGTTACGGTACCTGACAAACGTAAGGCTTACAACTGCAAACTTAACATCAGCATTACTTCTCTTTTTCAAAAGCTTTTTCCCTTTACTTAAGAACCAAAGCCAGTTATGGTTATGCGAAACGGGATCCTCAAACAGAAGTTTTACCAGTTTGTTCTCACGAATGATCTTTGATATGAAGCCTGCATGTATGATTATCGATGCAAAAAGAATTATAAAACCGCTTATGCCGGTAACAGCGGTAAGAAGGACTATATCCGTCATGGTAATGCCGAGGTTTGACTTCATATAAAAGACGCTTCCGTCATCCAGCTTACGGCTGAGCCAGAACGGCATCAATAACTCGCCTCTGTCATTGGAGATGCTGTCAGGGTCATCGATCCCGATTATCTCACTGAAATCGAACAATATATAACCTGAAGGCATCAGTCTGATAAGGGTCCCTTCGCTATCCGGATATGCCGTATATTGTTTACCGTCAGAATGCTTTACAAACTCGTCGATAAGCATGAGCGTTACCGGATTACCATGGTCTGATGTATCAGTGCCTGAACTGAATATAACGTTTCCGTCTGCATCTTCGATATATGAATCTATACCCCACCCTGACAGTATCGAAGGTCCGTCAGTCTCATATACCCTGATAACATTCTCAAAATTATCGACTGCGACATCAGTCTTGAAATAACAGATATATCCGAAGATCGCAAGGATAGCGGTTACCAAAAGAGCCGCAACTGTCAATACGACTATGATGTTTCCGATGATAGGACCGACTATATGTCTGCTGCGAAGTCTCACAGCATCCAACCGTTTGTCTTTTTTCATAAAAATCTTCCCTTTTCGCTTATTCAAGTTATTATATCGTTTTCGATTCAAAAAAGGAAAGAAACTATGGTATAATCATTGGCGGTCAACGAGGTGTAGCGCAGTTGGTAGCGTACGTGCTTTGGGAGCATGGGGCCGCAGGTTCGAATCCTGTCACCTCGACCATAAGGGAACGCCCGTAGTCATTGTGACTGCGGGCGTTTTGATTTTTAAAGACGCGGTGGTAGACGCGGTTAGAACCTGATTTTTATATAAGTATATTTATTAAGAAGAAAGCAGATGCTTGAATGCATCATCAACATCATGAGCAGCCCTCTTCCTCAGGGCGTCCGTAGTACGTGCGTAGGTGCCGTATGTATCCATCGAGGCCGAATGTCCCACAAACGGCTTCAGTACCGTGAGATCTACATTGGCATTCTGGCACAGCGTTACTCCTTCTGATGAATAAAGTCCTGTCGATACAGTTGCGACATGATTCTTCATATTCATTTTCTTGATGCCGTAATCATGATTGGTTGATTCGAATAAATGATCCATCGCGAACAATTCGGCATTAGTAGTCTGACCGGGGTATCTGCTGACAATGTCAGCGTTCTTGATGACTAGCTCTCCGTACGGAACACTGGGATCATCATGATAGTATGGACCTACATTTCCTTCTGACTTAGCCCACTCGTCACGTCTCTTGTTCTTGTTTTCAATCAGCTTTGGCGATAGGGACGACATGAAATGGCTGTACGCGACTTCGCCACGTACTGTAAATCGGTCGTACTCACGAAGAGTGATAGGTGCACCGTTCTTGAGGTTCGTTGAGATTGTTTTTCTGTTAGTGTTGTGAGTTGAGGAATTATGCATATGCTAATTCTCCTTGTTAATAGTAGTAAGGCTTTTTCAAGCCTTCCACTTTCTGACTAGAGGCACAGTTTCGATTAGGAAACTGGGCGAAATAAAAAACAGATATTTAATTACATATTGATTTAGAACTAGTGTACATTGACTTTGATACTATCACCCGTTATACCCATCTTAGCAGTGAACCCTACTGAGAGTGGGAACGATAAAAGCGGTGAATCCTACCGTAGAGTGGAAACTATATGGGCTGTGCAGCCCTATTTATAAAGGGATAGTATGAAACAAGATAAACTTAAACTATATACCATAGATATATAATATGTTCGAGATCTGCATAATGCCGATGATCGAGTTCAATCTGTATCTCCGCAGATTCACAAAAGCAACCGACCATTTGTCGGTGTTGTGGTAGTTTGTGATACCCAAAAGTATTGCATTATGCTGAATCACCCGAAAGAAAAACATAAGACAATGAATAACGATATAGATTTTACCCGTATATATGACGGTGAAAGATTAATTGGCGTTATGAATTTTAATACTATGATTCCTGTCGAGGAGAGTCTAATCAGAGTTCTTAACGTTAAAATCAATCCTAACGATTCTGCAGCAGAGAAGGCGTACAAAATTCTTTGTAGTAAAGAACTAGACTGGATTCAGAAGAATCAGGATGCAATAATACGTAAAGCCAAAAAACTATATAAAATGATTGTTAACGGTCAGGCGAATCATAATCTTAAAAGAAGATGTTTGGAATTTAAGAAACTTGAGGCTGTTCTTGCCAAAAGGATTAATAAAATCGAATAATCAATTGAAGAATAATATAAGATATCCAAACAATAAATAATCGATTAAATTACTTGTTTTCGATTTTATTATTCATATTCTTAAGAGCATAATCGCAGGCTTGTATAACAAAGCCCGAAAAAGTAACGTCATGTCCTTTAATGGCGTTTTCTATTTCTTCGACTAATCTTCTTGGGAAACGAATTGTTTTATTCTCAGATTGTTTTCTATCAGATTTAAGCTCAAAAGACATTTTATACCTCCTATTGCAAATTGTATTTGTAGATTAGGGATTTATAGGCACTGCCTATTGCATTGCTTACAGCATTGCATACGGCAATTCTGTGAGATAGAATTAAGAAAATTGAAAAATTTTTTCAAAAATAATGAACCTAATGGATATTTGCATCGTCCTATAGGTATATCAAAAGTTGAAAGGAGACATAAAAAATGTCAGAAGTAGATGAGTTATTAATGAAGGAAAAGCAGGGATCTGTAAATAAGAGATCCGGAAGCAGGAGATTCTCTATAATCGCTTTGATAGTGTCGATAATTGCACTTGCAGAAACAATTATATTTTCTGTTATCGTAAAAACTGGATTAGATGGGATACGCCCTGCCTGTAAAGAAAGAGCAATTGTTGCGGCAGCGGACGATCTGGATAGTTTGAAGCTTGTAAACCGCGTATTTATCTATATCTCAATCGCTATATTTATAGTTTCAATAATCATTTTGACCATTGCATATGTAAAGGATCATCTGAATGTAAAGACGATCTTGTCGACTGTCTTGTTGGTGATAACTGTTATTACTTTCTTTGTCGGACAGAGCCTTGTCTCTGATTCTTATGATTCAGCCAGACGCAGGATAAATAAGAAGTGTGCCGAGTACCAGCAGAACATCGAGCGAGCTGTAAGCGAGTTATATATGAATAATTAAGATATCAACCGCTTCTGTTTAGGATGCGTTTTTTCAATCTCATAATGGACAGTACAAGCTAGGAAAATATTTTTTGTAAAATTTTTTCAAAAATAATGAACCTAATGGATATTTGCATCGTCCTATAGGTATATCAAAAGTTGAAAGGAGACATAAAAAATGTCAGAAGTAGATGAGTTATTAATGAAGGAAAAGCAGGGCTATTCGGATAAGAAGAGCAAAAAGAAGGCGAAAAAGCCTACATGGGCGGCTACTATAGCATTTATTCTATCTCTTGTAGCAGGGTTTATTTCTGCATATTATCTTGCCACGATTAAAGGATTATTACCCGATCATGTGTATGATATTGATATGGCAGTTGAATGTCTGGATTTTTATAAGTCGAAGCTGATAATAACTTCTGTGTTGGTTGTTTTAGCCATATTCTTATTAATAATAGCTTTGTCAAAAAAACAACATCAACATGCAGTCGTGGCTTGTGGTTTGACGATTTTTCTGCTGATCTTTTCTGTATATGAAGTGTATTCTGGTATATCAACTTATAACGAGTCTGAAAAGGCTATTGAGCACGATGCAAAACTCGGTGCCGATGATTTAGATGATGCAGTTGAGTTATATGTTGATGCATTAAGACATCAGGATGTAGATGACTTAGAGGATATTCGTGAAGAAAACCTCATATTTCATCGTTCTAGATTTAATACAGTAGATGAAGATTCGTTTATGGATTTGTCGGAAACTCTTAATGATATGAATCTAAATTGGAACCATTATGATTATGATGTAATCGATGATGATGATGATTGTACAGTTGAAATATCAATACCTCTGCAAGGTGCATTTACCGATGATGCAATAATACATCCTCCCGTTTCAGTCACAGTACCATTTCATGAAGTAAACGACAGATGGTTCTTTGGAGAATCATAACTATTATTCAACTGTGAAAAAACAATAAAACAATTCTTAAAAGGAGATTAACCACAATGAAAAAGTTAATTGCAATTCTGCTTACCACAGTATTTGCGATTGGCACAGGTACGATTGCTGGTTTCAATGAGTCCGACATTCAGGCTAGCGTGATTACCGACGCAATCGCTATAGAAACAGTAAAGCCCGACACGGCCGCCAAGACGTCTGATGCGTCTGACGGCGTGGACGGCTTCGTAACACGTCTTTACAATCTCTGCCTCAATCGTGAACCCGACCCTGTCGGATTCCAGTATTGGACAAGCAGACTCAACTCCGGTGAGATCTCAGCCAGACAGTGTGCTTACGGATTCTTCTTCAGCACAGAGTTTACTAATAAGGCTAACCACCTGACTGACAGCTCCTACGTTGAGCTCTTCTACAATGTCTTCCTTGGCAGACAGTCTGACCCTACCGGCAAGGCCTATTGGATCAACCGCATCAGCCAGACAAATTATGACACAACTGTACTCTTCAACGGATTTGTTGACTCAAGAGAGTTTAACGCAATCTGCAGGTCTTATGGTCTCGTACTTGGTACACCCATTGCACTTCCTAACGTAGAGCGTAACGTAAGCTCTGATGCTACTGATGCAGCGCCTTATTCCGGCGGTGTATCCAATGGTGCGCCTGCTGCTCCTTCCGGTGGCGGAAACAGTGGTGGCGGCGGAGCTCCCGCGCCTTCTGCCCCTTCCCAGCCTGCAAATCCTGACGGTCAGGGTGGCAACCCTACAATACCTGCAAACACACCTTCGCCTGCTCCCACACAGCCTGTCACTCATGTAGTAACCGGCAGTTATGACCCTGATAACCATGGCGGTTATTGGATTTACGGTACACTTGGTACTCTTCCTACGCAGGTACAGATCAGTACATTACAAAATGCTGACGGCAGCATAAAACATAGAGTTGTCACTGTTGGTAATCGTCAGTATGACGAAGGTCCTATCTATAAGGTAATAGCTAATGCTACAGAGTTCAATTCCTACAACACAAGCCTTTGTTTCTACGTCTGCCCATCCGGCTACGTAATTACTTACAGCCAGTATTCGCAGATGGATTGGTCTCAGGCATCTGACCCTCACTTTGGCGGATGGGACTCTGTCAACTCTCAGACTAGAGGTGCCTACTGGACACTCAGCTTTGACGAAGACACAGCGCTTGTTGCAACGAGAATGTGCGACGACTGGGACGGTGTTCTCGATGCATTCTCATATTACGGCCACGTTGGTAGTGGTGACGTAGTTGGTACACGTGTGAGATATGCCAACGGTTCCTACAACGGCCAGACTTGGGGCTATCAGGGTTGGAACGGTAACTCCGTAACAGGCGGCGACTATTCCAGATGGGCAACAGCAATTATAGCTTGGCAGAACAACGTACGTCATTCCAGTGAACTCCTTGCCAAGTATGGCATCACAGACGAGAAGTTCGGTGATTATCTGATGATTGAATGGTGTGAGGGCAACCTTACCTACAATCTCCAGACACTCCCTCTTCCTGATTGGTCTCACTTTACAGGTATGGGATCTGATAATGCTCATTCTCACTTCTCAACAAGCGTTGCACGTAATGATCTGCCAACTTCCAGAACTTGGGACTATTCCAGCAGAAGTGCTAACGTTGTAAGCACAAGTGGCGGAACAGACTCCGGCAGCAACAGTGGCAGTGGAACTACCAATCCCGCAACAACCACGCAGCCTACGAATGTTCCCGCAACCACACCTACTACATCGACTCAGCCTTTCGATACTACTACTACGCCGACTACAGCTCCTGTAGAGCCTACACCGGCACCGACAACTGCACCTACCACAACTCCAACCATCGATGATGGTGGAATTAGCAGTGGCGACTTTGATTTCGGTTAATGATCATGCCGGTACATAAGTAGAACCAATGTATCCCTCTTGTCTAATATGGCAAGAGGGATATTTTTTTACCATGAAGCTGTTGTGCAATCTATTCTTAAAGGTTATCCCATTAAAAGGAAATAAGTAATAGTATCTATATATAATTACATTAAAAAGACGCGGTAAAAAAGACGCGGTAAAATCGATTTTGAAGCCAATAACGGCGGGGGTTTCATTTTTCGGCAAACTCAAATGCCCGTATTTACGACGATCATCGCCGATACTCGAAGAGGAATCAAGTTCGAATCCTGTCACCTCGACCACACTTTTTATACATGTCGTGGGAAGTCAGTAATTTCAAGGGCTTCGAGAATTACCAGTTCCTAAGAAAACACAACTTACGACAAATTTACGACAAAATAGAAAGAAGCGTCCAACGATAAACGCCTAGAGTAAATGCTATAGGCGTTTATAATTTCTATAAGAGCTAGCTAAATAAGATATAGTGGTTCACCACGCCTTCCGACCATTTGTTGATGTAAACAGGATACTTGATACAATAGCGCTGTATAGTGAGTGGTACCTCCATCATAATCCCTTGTCTTCAATGGTAAAAATTACTAGGATCATTATTCATTAGCCTGCTAATCAGCCGTAATCTCTGCAGTATTGCTACAGCGAATATAGTAAAGCCCATCGTGACAATTCATGTATACGGTATAAACATCACCGGGTTGAGGAGGGAAATTCTCATAGAGATTGAAGCTTGTCTCTCCTTCGCACTCGGTAGTACGGACAATCTCTCCGTTTACTGATATAACCCACCATATACGATCCGGACATTCGGGAAGGCGTGTTATCGTACAGATCCCGTCCGAGGATATAGTAACCTCGACCATCTCTACTATCTCTGCCGTATCAAGATGCTCGAGACGATGAGAAAAGTACTCGTTCGGCTCTCCATTTACCGTTACATCCGTAAAACAACTCTCGTATTCGCCCCCTACCTCTCTTCCTAATATAGTGCCGGCTTCACCCAAACCTTCTACCTCGCCCGATACGTATACATCCGCTATGTATGGAGAACCATAAACCTGTCCACCGACAATCCCGGTATAACGACCGCCTGATACGTGGGCGTTCACGAATCCCAGACCTATCACAGTAAGGTTAGAAGAATGTCCGACAAAACCGACATTCTGCCCACCGCCTGTTTCATCTATCGTCATGTTATAGATTATATGCTCATTACCACTGATTATTCCTCTGAAGCTCGAAGTTCCTAAACCATAAGTTCCCATAGGAGCCCAATCGTATCCGTCCAGATCTATATCGTTCATAATGTTGATCTCAAGATATTCGGTCCCCGATGCACAGACATTAGTGTACCAAACAACACTTGCGAGCTGCTCAGGAGTTGATACATTGAAGTATGGTGCATTATCCAGAGCCCACTGTGTGTCCGCCAACTGCATAATATCGCCTGTATCAAAGTTCCTTTCCCAATCAGATTCATACTCTGTATAATCAGGTCCTTCGTAGTTACCTGCAATGATTTCTGAAAAACTTGAAGCACCGATCATAATGTATTCACCAGGCTCCTCAGGACAGAAAGCAAGGGTGTTCGCATCGGTATCGATTACATTTAACACATCAATATAAAAACCTGTATCCTCGTCATAGTAAATAAGCGACATGTTCGATTCGTCCATTCCACGAAGCTCATTCTCATCATATTCGAACTCCACGATAAGACTGAGATCATCAGAGTAATCTAATTCAATCGGGCCACCCGTTCTGCCTCCAACTTGAGAACTATATACATCTATCCCATACATATCGTAAACATCGACTCTCGAAAGGTTCCGTTCTTCACCACGGGAATACACCGTAACTCCGGTTATCTCAGGGGCGCTGTCATTTGAGAAGGAGTAACTTACATTCGGAAGGCCACGATACTTCCTACTCACTAATACTTCTCTCACACGTTCTGAGTCAGTGCGTCTTGATCCAGAACGGTGCGAATCTGTATCGCATGAGGTAACAAATACACATATCGTCAACAAAAGCAAAATAACATTTCGACAAGAATGCTTAAATATCGTTATTCTTCTCACAATTCAGATCCTCCCCATTCAACGACAGTAAAACCCGTCCTTTCGACGGAAGAAGGCCACACGAGTTGCTGTTCTTCAGGTATCTGTACCTCCTCATTCAAGGGCATAAACACCATATACACACGAATTACGGTATCAGGTACAGGACTCACATTAAGTGAAGCCATCTCCTCATACTCTTCTGCTGGAAATGAGATGATATTATATTCATTACACTCCATTCTTGGCAGCCAGAACGAGATAAAATCATCCATCTCACTGTATGTGAGGCCGCATGCTTCAAGATAATCTTCCAGGAATTGTGCTGTATCACATCCGCGAACACATACTGCGTTATTGAAACTGTCAGGAACATCACATTCACCTTCCCAAAAGAGATAATCGTACTCCCGGTCGTTCTCAATATTCGTAATGGTTCCATCGGGATGAGCCATAACGTGCCAACCGTAATCTTCATTATATGAAGGATATGTGCATGTCAGATATCCTTGCAGATCCAATGATACATAACACTCTGTATCTGTCTCCGGGTACAGATATATTACCGGCTTATCAACCTCCATATACAAACATTCAGAATCTTCATCCGAATCAACTATCTCGTACTCAAAGACAGAATCTATCTTCATTTCATCATTCATGACTATGAAGGTATATAATCCTGCCTCTATATCTTGAGGTAATTCATGATAAAAAGTAATATAGTTTGGAGAGCCAATATGGCTTTCTGTTTCTATGACCAATACAGCATCTTCAAGATTCCATGAATAATTGTCGTTATGTTCAAACATATAAATTTTAAGGTTCATAGCCTCATCAAAATCATCTTCTTCAACGCTGCAATTGACATAAATATTTCTACCCGCAACAGGCGGATCCCAAGTTGCATCAAGGGAAGAAATACCATAAAACGCTTGTACACCAGAACTGGCGGGGATTGAACCTACAGAATTAACCATACGCAAATCTGTAAGCATATAATCATCGGGATTTGGATAAAACAATTCGCCTTCGCAAGCATCTTCCGGCGGTTTGATTCGTATATTGTTACTATCTTCCTCAGATAATACTCCAGTAGAAGAACAACCGGCAAATGAGCAAATTATCAAAACAAATGTGAATAAAAGTACGATTGTTTTTTGATGTCTCATACTAGCCACCACTACAATTCATTAAACCCTCTCATTGTCTTCAATTTGAACACACATCAAAAAGATACAATATTCTTTCAATCATTATATTATTCCAACAATGATTTGTATCCCTTTGGTTGTTATTTTAGTCGGCCCATATGCCAGTCATTGAACTAATTCATGAGTGCTGTTATACACCTCTATACCAAGAACTGTAACTATGGTCCCTTCTATAAGATATGGTGGTTCACCACGCTTTCCGACCCTTTGTTGATGTAAACAGGATACTTGGTACAATAACGCTGTATAGTGAGTGGTACCTCCATCATAATCCCTTGTCTTCGATGGTAAAAACAATACTAGGATCATTATTATCGCTATTAGGATTATTACCATTCTTCTTTTCATTTCTACATCTCCTACGCTATCGAGAAAGTAATTTGATTATACTCCGAAGATAATGCTGATTTCATTCTTTCAAAAGTCAAACTATATGACAATATTGATTTGTCGGATGACGAGGATTAACAACTATCTAATCGCATCTTTATTTGAACTTGGAACAGATAGAATTCCGTCAATATCTATTTCTATTGCTTTCATTCTTTGTATCCTAATTTTCTCAAAAGAAAAGAGGTCAGGTATCATTTTGATACCGAACCTCTTTGGTTATTGTTTACTATCTGAACGATGTACCGAATTCGGTTGATCATTCAAATATCACTATCCTCATCATCAGACAAATCGATGCCTTCGTAAAGCTTAACCTTTGAAAGAATGAAATCAATATCTTTCTCAATCTGTTGATGCTCCTCAGGAGTCAGATCATCGTCATACTTTCCCATCTTAAATCGAGGAATGTGATATGACAATTGTTCTAATACACGATCTTCAAGAAGATTATTTCTAACTTCATATTCACCTATAGCGAATAATTCTAACGCTATTGAAGTTCCAACAGCGGAATCAGATTCAATATCTTCATCAACGATATAGTTTGTTACATCTTCAGGTGTTTGATAGCCACGTTCTCCCAACAAATGGAAAGCACCTAAAACACCATCTTTATAATCGTTATAACTACAGTCGTCCTTAGCTCTCATGATAGTGTCTCTTACTCCAATACTTTCGTTTAGCTTTATAATTAATACTTCTTTTGGTAGAAGTTGTGTTTATTATAACATTTGGAAATTTAGATTGATTCGCAAACTTATTCACAAATCTTCTGTTTTTTATGAATGTGTTTGCGAATATGGACCGATTTTCACAAAGACATTCACAACAATCTCGATTATTGCGAACGGTTTTGTGAATGGCCAAATAATATAATTGTTTCTGAATGATACTCCAATAATGGCGCATCGTTCTACTTTAATCAATCGATCAACACAAGATTCTCTACGCTTGACCACAAAACGCATTTTCAAACCGAATATTAGAGAATTCAGTCGACAGGAATTGTCGCAAATCTCATATTAATCTGCTATCCTGATGTTATTAGTTCTCTATGATTATCAGACTGTTATCTGTTTTGATGTTCCTTCTTACGATACTTTTTGAAGACAATAGAAAACGCACTATTTCTCGTGACAAGAATATCACCAAAACATCACTTCTTAATGAGCTTGATAATGAAGATAACCAGGCAGGATCCGATGATATTTCCGATAAGTCCGGAGATCAGCCAACTTCCGAATATGAAGCTGAATAAGGCACCTCCTACAAGACCGATGATCACATTGATATACCAAGGAAAAGAGCTCTTCATGATCTTACCTGTCATTATATTTGCAGATTGATCCGGCGCTTGGTAACATAGTAATTAAGCATATAGGAGGGAACCGAATGAATATACGGATCGCCGAAGAGAAAGACTTTAATACTGTAAAAGATATCACTCAGGATACGATAAAGAGTGCCTATCCCAAATACTATCCGCAAGGAGCAGTCCTCTTCTTTTCAGAGTATCACTCAGACGAGAAAATCATAAGAGATATACGGGCTGGAAATGTTTACCTTCTTATAAGTGAAGAAGACATCCCGGCAGGTACGGTAACGATCTCAGATAATGAGATCGACAGGTTATTTGTTCTGCCTTCGTTCCAGCATCGAGGCTATGGCAAAGCGCTTCTCGATATGGCTGAGGAGAAGATATATTCATCCTACGATGTTATTAAGCTCTTCGCTTCTCTTCAGGCTAAGAATATGTACCTTAAACGAGGTTATAAGGAAGTCGAATATCTTACGATAGACACCGGTCACAATGATTATCTTTGTACCAGTGTCATGGAACGTCATATATGATCAACCGGCTTCTGTGAGGTGGACTTATGTTGAAAGATAATTATAAGAAATACTATTTTGAAGGCAATTATAACTGCGCCGAAGCGATAATAAGGGCAGGAAACGACTACTACGACCTGGGTCTTCACGACCGCGATATGATTCTCCTCGGAGGATTCGGAGCAGGGATACAGACAGGTAATACGTGCGGTGCGGTACTCGCAGGAGTCTCCATCCTGTCTATGAAATACATTGAAGCAAAAGCCCATGAGAGCACTGATATCAAACCCGTAACAAGGATGCTTATACAGAGGTTCAACGGCAGGTACGGCTCAGTGCTTTGCAAGGATATCAAACCACAGTCATTTAAGCCGGAGATCAGATGTCAAAACACTATCGAGACTGCCTGCGACATTATCGAGGAAGTGATCGAGGAATACGAGAGCAAACGCGCTCTGAATTGATCTCAGAATCCTTTTTCCCTGAGATCTGAAACCAACTTCACATACGTCTCGCGCACATCGAACCCGTCGATATTCTCGCGGTTAAGATCGATCATGTCGCCGTGAGTTATACCCCTTCTTTTGCGCGGTGTGACAAATGTAAAGGAATCTCCCCATTTCATGGAAGGCGTTGACACGAGTCCGTCATTTGGCCCGTCAAAATACTTTACAAAGTGATATGAAAGATTTAACGGGAACCTCCCTCCCAAAGCAGACACGGAATTGGACCCGACGCTCTGATAGTAAACATCAGGTGAATCCGGACATTCTTCGTTAAAGGCCATACAGGCCGAATGCGTAAGATCGGTTACGGCCTCAATGAAATTCGGATCCTTATCACCTGCCTTGCGCAAGGCCGCATTATACTTCCCTGCCACTGCATCCTTCAGCCCCTGAGGGGCCTTATTCAGAAGATAGTCTGCAAACTGGCAGCCTCTGTGAGGCGTATTTATCGTAGTTAGCGATGCGACATACGGTGCGCAGCCGTACTTGCTTATTGCGCATCTCGAATCAAGTCCGCCCTTGCTGTGTGCAATGATGTTGACCTTGCCGCAATGCGTCTCCTCCACTATCTTCCTGATCTTAACCGCAAGCTCCTTCGCACATTCATCAACGGAGGCGGCAGACTGCTGATCCCCGTAATAGACTGTGGCGCCGTTCTCGATGAGGTCTTCGGGGATCCTTCCCCAGTAGTTAAAGAATTTGAAATCCCTGAAGAACACACCGTGCACCATAAGGATAGGATACTTTGTCTTACAGATCTGATCCGCTTTACGGCTTTGATTAAGCTTGTATCTTGCATCTTCTTCCTTATACTCACGTGAAGTGATACTGATTATCTTTCCTAAGGCGATAAGATGCGCAATGGGAATCATGCCGCAGAGGATACCTATGAGACGCCATTTCATTCCAAGTTGTTTGGACGATAAATAAACACGGGTTATCCCGTTCCAGAATATTATATTCCCCGCGATGACGGCGATTATTATCTCGGCAATAACAGCCTCATTCCAATAATCCCGTTGCCCTGAGATCCCGCAGAAGACTATTAAGTAAGCCGTCAGCGCGATCACGTCAGAAATACACGTAACCAGAAACCCCGTAAGGAGCACGACCCCTCTTTGTATCCTCTTATCTTTCTTTCTGGGGAACCTTCGAAAAGACGGAACTATATTGAAAAAGATAAAAACAACAAAGGCGATCCCGGATATCGGAACAACCTGATCGAACAAGTCCAGCACATCCGTTATCAATGCGATGTTCGAGAATATGATAAATACAATAAATGATAAGATCACTTAGTCCCTCTTCCGAATTACTTTTCTAATTCTACCGCTTATTATTACATGAATAAAGACCGATACGAGGATCACCGTAACAACGTAACCCGACCATGTAAATGTCGATCTGAAATTGATGTTAAGACCGAACGCGAGATTAAGCGTAGATATAAGAAGCTGTATCGGAAAATGAACGAAGTATATGATATTCGATAATCTGCCGAGCATTGTAAGAGGCTTCAAAGACAAGAAAGAATTAACCGGCTTGAAGAACAAAGTTGTCAGCAGAACAGATGATCCGAGTAAAACGGATGAGATAAAGTAATTGTGAGTGGAATAATTGATCAAAGGCTCCAGGAATCTTCCGTTAACAAACAGAACATACAAGACGGTCGCAACAACAGCGGATGCTATTCCGAGGTAATATCGATTGATCTTTACCGACTCGTAAAGTTTATAAAGAAGTATGCCCGTAAACAGACATACTATCCCCCTTGTAACAAGATAATTCAAAACAGGGTCGAAGAACAGGAAACTGTAATTAATAAGTCCCAAAAGTATCATCAGAAAAGAGATCAGGACAAGGTGCCTGTCCTTTTTTATCAGCCTTATCACTATATAGAAAATAATATATACAAGGAACAGAACACTGATGTACCACATCGGTGAGTTAAACGATAAACGGAAAGAGAACCAGTTTTGTACGAGCAACAGATTGAGGATAAAATGAGGAAGATCGTAGCTTATTGCTATGTATTCATATTCAGTTAATGAGTAGTATATCGGATGGATCGCTGCAACGATCAGCAATGTGATCAGGTGCATGGGATATATTGCTTTAAGTCTTCTGAAAATAAAGTCTTTAAATAACAAGTCGTTATTACGGATGCGGTCTTTATAATTAAGCATCAATGTAAATCCTGACATGATAAACAGAAGCTCCACAAGATGATACCCGTTTTGAAAGGAATAATTGAATACGTGAGGCATCAGAAAATCCATCTTCTCAAACATGGCAAAATGCTGGTAATGCCAGCAAAAAGATATCAGAAAAACCGCTATTCCCCTCAATCCGTCAAATGATTCTATGCGCTTTGTATTCATAGATACATTACACATTATAAATCCCTCAATGGCAATAAACAAAATTTATTGACAAGCGCATTTTGACGTGCTAAAAAAGGGTGTAATTCAAAAATCCATTTAAAAAGTGAGGTGAACAAAGTGACTAACGGCGACAGTTGCGGGTCAGACGGACAATGTAGCGGATATCGCTTTGTTGCTTTGTTTACTGACAAAATACCCGCTTAAAACATAGTTCGGTTGTCCCTCCTGCCAACTTAATAAAGAGGAGGACAAACCAATGGATTACAATAACGAGATCATCGCGATCATCCGCGGAAATTTCTCACCTAAGACAATGATGAATAAGCTCGACGATTACCATGCGAATGACATCGCGGACGTAATGAGAGAACTCTCGACAGCCGAGCGTAAAAAGTTCTACAGAGTGTGCAGCCTTGATATGCTTGCCGAGATCTTCGAATACCTGGAAGAAGATGAAGCAGGTACCTATCTCAATGAGATGGATATCCGTAAAGCGGCGGCAGTCGTATCAAGACTCGACACAGATACGGCCGTAGGTATTCTCGGTACGATCGACAAGGATAAGCGTTCGCTGATCATAGGTACAGTCGATCCCGACGTTCAGAATGAGATCCGCCTCATCTCGTCGTTCGATGAGGACGAGATCGGCAGCCGTATGACGGTAAATTTCATCACGATCAAAGAAGAGATGACCGTCAAGCAGGCTATGAGTGCGCTCGTTAAGCAGGCTGAGGATAATGATAATATCTCCACCCTTTTCGTAGTTGATGACGATAACGTCTTTTACGGCGCGATAGACCTTAAAGACCTTATCACGGCAAGAAGCGGCACCGCATTAGATGACATAATCGCCACTTCGTTTCCTTATGTTTATGCAACAGAACAGACCGAGGATTGTATCGAGAAGCTCAAGGATTATGACGAGAGCCTTATCCCGGTCCTCGATGAGAACAACAGGCTCTTAGGTGTCATTACGTCACAGAACATCATCGAAGTATCCGATGAGGAGATGGGTGAAGACTACGCGAGACTTGCAGGTCTTACTGCAGAGGAAGATCTTAACGAGCCTTTGGGACAGAGCATGAAGAAGCGTCTTCCCTGGCTCCTCGTACTGCTCCTGCTCGGAACCGTAGTCTCTACCGTTGTAGGAGCCTTCGAAGGAGTGGTCGCCAGACTTACATTGATAGTTGCTTTCCAGTCCCTGATACTCGACATGGCAGGTAACGTCGGCACACAGTCACTCGCCGTAACTATAAGAGTACTTACCGATGTCAATCTCACCTTAAAGCAGAAATTCCACCTCGTCTTCAAAGAAACCCGTGTCGGACTATTTAACGGGACACTTCTCGGTGCGGCTTCCTTTCTGCTGATAGGACTCTATCTTCTTTTGATGAAACAGCAGGATGCACTGATGTCCTTTGCGATCTCCGGATGTATAGGAATCTCGCTTCTCCTCGCGATGTTCATCTCAAGCGCGGTAGGTACGCTGATACCGCTGTTCTTTAAGAAGATCAACGTGGATCCCGCAGTTGCTTCAGGTCCGCTTATAACCACCGTCAACGACCTCGTGGCAGTTGTCGCTTACTATGGAATGAGCTGGCTTTTGCTCCTTAACGTCCTTCACTTGGGTTGATATGAACTCCGATATACTGCTCGTCTATTACTCTCTGACGTCTAAGACTCACGAGATCGCGCGACTCATAGGAAGAGCGGAAGGCTGTGATATGGACAGGATCGAGGTTTACGAGGAATACGTCGATATTCCCTTCGGCCTCAAACAAAGGCTTCTGAACGAAGGAGACTCATACCGGCCGAAGATCCGCGAGCTCTCTCATGACATACGAGAGTACGGTACAGTAATCCTCGGCATGCCCGTGTGGAACAACGACATCCCGGCACCGATGTTGACATTCATTGAATCCGTTGACTGGAGAGGAATACGTGTCCTGCCTTTCTTCTCTTCCGGAGGGGCGTTCATGAACATATATTCAAGCCTCAAACAAAGATGTAAGGGGGCCAGCCTCGCCGACCCCCTCTATCTCATTTACGATGATTGCGGAAACTTCCTTAAGATCATAGAATGACATGATCAGTTCGGATATAACTGCGTCGAGCCTCCGGGTTGATCGAAAGCACTGTTGCTGTAGTAAACGACGCCGTTGCTGCCTTCATAGACATAATCGTAAGCGGTGGATATCTGCACGCTCGATCCGTCTGACAATGTGTAATCGTTCTGATCGAAGATATAATCCGAGAACCTGTCGCTCGAGTAGTTATCGGCTGACATCGCACTCTCTACGGACGCGAATGTCATTGCGGTCATCGCCTGTGCATACGCAGAGCTTGCCGCGCACTGCATATTCCAATTGTTGATGACCGTGGTCATTATCTCAGTGGCGATCGCATCGTTTGCGTCGATAAACTGATCGTTGACATTCGTGTTATCAATGAACATCTGGAAGATCGTGTCATGGTTCTGCCGATACTCATCCATAGGACATACCATAAGATAGTATCCCGGAATATCCCAGATTATAAGCGTATCACTGTATCCGTAACCTTCTGTGGTGATCTGATATCCGCGCACTTCACAGGCAACGCATATCGCGTACTCACCCATACCGTCGATATTATACGAATACACTCTTTGAGCGGCCGTAAGCTCTTCCCAGTCCAAAGTCATTCCGGGGACCTGTCCTGATACAAGGCGCTCATGATACTCTTCATCTCTTGTCGTCAGTGCATTGTTATATAAAGACATATCCTCATCTGACACATAGACCGCATCGGGAGCGATCGTCGCGGCGATTTCATCGCATGTAGCCGCCGCATCCTGATAGGTCTTCATAAAGACATATAACTGCTGATCCAATGCGCCTTCCTCGTGAGAGAAGTATCCGCTGATCCTCTGAATATAGCCTTCACCGCATTTATAGAGCAATAATGCATTGTCATCGTTACGGGTCAGGACCTCCGAGACTCTTATCGGATAACTGAGGCAGGTTGTTTCATCGCAGTAGTTGATGATGGTCTCACCGGTATAGCCTTCGGGAACGGCTACCGATCCGACGATCGCTTCGTCCCAGTACATAGGCTCCATAGTAAAAGAATAAACGTCAGACGGAGCGTCGATAACATCTGTCCCGGTTGTTACATCCGGCCTGTCAGAAGTCGTCGAAGAGGTCGAAGAAGTTGTCTCACTGCCCGCACTTCTTCTTTCCAGGATATCCGAGATACCGGAATCACCGTCATCATCATCTCTGTCACGTCTCGACGAACGGTTCGAATCGCCTTTCAGGAAGGAACATCCTGAGAGAATAAGAGAGAGTATCAGCAATATGGGAATTAATCTCTTCATAGCAGAACCTCCATAAGACAGTATAGTATAAAGAAATTTTAACATGCAGGGATACCGCAGGAAGCCTGTTTACTTTTATTTAACGATATGTTTTATGAATCACAACAGATTAAGATCAGCCGATATAACAATAGCACCAGAAGCAGAAGACAAGGAATGCATAGAATATGATGACTCTTCCCGCAAGTAATCTTCTGTCCGCCGCATAGACCGTACCGTTACCGAAGACCCTGTCACGTCTTCTGTAAAAAAAGACCGCAAGATATATAAGGATAACAGCCGCAACAGACCTTACGAAGCTCATGGCAAAAGGCGATGCGTTTTTCAGGATTCCCGCGAACGACACTCCGCTGTACTTATGATCCCCGACAGGAAGAAGACCGTCCTCGACCATATAGACAATATTGCACTCGGTATCGGACTCCAGAATAAGCAGAGGCTCCAATACCGCCGTCAGGAGCAATATCCTGTTGTTTCCCGTAAACGACACAAGGAATGACAATGACAGGACAAGCGGGATAAGCCACTGCGGGTGCCAGTCAACGAAGGCCGCGAAGGCCGCATATACCGCGAACACTACCGTCATGGAGCGATACAGAAGTCCGGGTCTGTCATCTGCTTTTACGTCGCTTATGTAGCAGAGGATACAGATCCCTGCGTACAGCATGATAAACAAAGACACTCCGCCCACGCTTCTCTCGAACAGCTTATCCGTAAAGCCGTGCCAGCTTGAGACCATATAGGACACCACATGATAGCCTGCACTTCTTTCAAAAAGTAACATTGTTACAGCTTTTACCGACAGGCAGATCAGCATATTTATAACGATATCCCTCACCCGTTTGTTGACGAGAAGTATCAACGGGATAAATACCATCAGGGGAAGGAGCTTCATCGATACTGCGAAAGCCATGATCAGAGAGAACACCCTGTATCTTCCTCTGTAGTAAAAGGTAAGTGCTGTGAGCATCAGGATAACGTAAAGGATATCGAGCTGTCCGAAAGCTATGGTTATGTATAAAAGAAGCGGAGAGAATATACAGAACCTTCTGACGCTTTGCCTGAAGTCTTTGGGCATATCGGCAAGATCGCATATCTTTCCCGTAAGTTTCACCGCAAGAAGCGTCAATACCGCCACGATCACATTGAGATAGAGAACGAGGAAATTGCCTATTATGCTGTATTCCACGCCGCCGTCCGTAA
Organism: Mageeibacillus sp. UBA6980; assembly: GCA_002450095.1. Classification (GTDB taxonomy): domain Bacteria; phylum Bacillota; class Clostridia; order Saccharofermentanales; family Saccharofermentanaceae; genus Saccharofermentans. The sequence goes on from DJYK01000028.1 coordinate 95,116, forward strand.
AGAACGAGAACGGTATCATGAGTAACGCTACCGGTATTATCAGCAGAACATTATAGTTATAGCCGTAATACAGGCTCGCGCTCCCGTTCATAAGCTCGGCGTTATAGGCATAATCATAATAATCAAAGAACTTTCCGGCCTTGACGGCATCGATCATGCGAAGTCCGCTCTTGGCGATCATAAAAAGATCATAGAACTGATTTATAAACAGCACTGCCATAATGACGCCTGCCGCCATAAGGACTCTCTCGATAAAGTCGCGATTCCTGTCGTCGCTTTGTCCCGCATAATAAAGATACATAAGAATCAGAGCGGCAAAGAACAGATAGACGACCGTAAAGAATCCTTTCGACGGGGCACCTTCAAAAGAACCCTCTATCCTGTAGCACAAGTTCCCGTTATCGTCGATGCCGACATCTATACCTTCGGCATCATTGACAGTTAAAGACAATGTATAAATCTCGCCCTTACAAAGAGGCAAGGCTTTGACATCAAAACGCTCCTCATAAACGGAGGCGACCTCATGGGAATAGACAATCGTCCCTTCTGAGTCAGTAAGATTAAGAACGGCATCCATCCTCCCGACCGGGTCCGAATAAGCCGTTACATCCGCCATGTCTATCCCGATCCCCGTAAGTCTGTCAAACGGCGCATAGAACGAGACGCTGACCGATCTTCCCTCACCTTTGTTCTCATAGGATGCAAGCTCATTGGAGTAAGACTTGGACCAGAAGCTCATCAAAGGTGCTGTCGTGACAAGAAACAGGTACACCAAAGAAAGGACCGCGAGAACGCCGACGGTCAGTGCAACATTTCTTTTCCTGATGTCAGATCCTCTAACCAACATATGAATAACACCAGAAAGAGAATATCAGGAGCGCATAAAGGACGAATATCCTTCCGACTGACAGAGGTTCGGCGTAAACAGACGCCTTACCGGATAAGTATGAAGACTCAGGTCTCTTACAGAAAAACGCGATAAGAAACAGCACCGTAACCGCCATCAAGGAATTAATAAGAGGGATCGCGTACGGCGTGATGTTATTTAAGACCCCGGTGATCGACACTCCGTTATAACCGTAATTATTGCCGAATGACATAAGCCCTGTCTCGACCATGTATACCGCATTGAGATCGTACTCTCCCGAGAAGATCATGAGAATCTCGAGGACTGAATACAGGACCGGTATCCTGATATCCGAAGCGTGGAAAGGGATCAGGAAGGACGCCGACAGGATAAGAGGAATAAGCCACTGCGGGTGCCAGTCAACAAACGCCGTAAACACACCGTAAACAGAGAAAATAACAAGCATAGAATAATAAAGAAGATCATTTCTGTTACTTAAGTCGATATCCTTCATAAAGCAGAGTATGCAGACCGCCCCGAAGAGTATCACGAACAAAGACTGACATCCGAACCCCGCTTCAAAGAGCTTCCCCGTAAAAGAATGCCACCCGTCGATCAGGTTCATGACGGCATGGTATCCGTCACCGTGCTCGAAGAGGACCAACGTAAATATCTTGACCGACAGACAGATAAGAACGTTAACTGCTATATCTTTTATCTTCTTGTTGACGAGCAATATTAGCGGTATGAAGACCATGAGAGGTATCAGCTTCATCACCGCCGCGAAAGCCATTATGAGCGAGAAAGACTTATACTTACCGCGGTAATAGAAAGGAAGAGCCGCCTGCATAAGTATCACATACATAATGTCGACCTGACCGAATGCAACGGTTATATACATCAGAAGCGGAGAGAAAGCGTATATGTATCTTACGCTCCTTTTATAATCATCGGGCATATCACACGAATCACCGATCTTATCGTTAAGCTTTATGGAGAGAATGAGGAGCGCCGCCACGATAACATTGAGATAGATGACTATGAGATAACCTGTCATGTCATATGTTATGTTTCCGTCTGCAAAGAAACTTACGGGGAGCATAAGTATCGCGACAGGCAGGATCAGAAACACATTGTAGTTATATCCGAAGAACATGCTCGGACTGTTGTTTGTTATCTCCTTCCCGTACGACAGATCATAATAATCGAGAGGATGCCCTTCCTTAAATGCTTCTATCATTCGAAGACCGCTCTTACCGATCATAAAAAGATCGTACATCTGGTTGACGAATATCAGAGCCATGATAACGGCAACCGCGAAGAACAGCCTGTCAAAGAGCCTGATCGTCCCGGGATCCGTCTGAGGTATGCGGTATATAAAGAGCATCAAAAGCAAAGAGAAGATTATATATACGCCGATAAACATGCTCTTTGACGGCGCGCCGAAGTTACTGCCGTGAATCTGATACGACAACTCCCCTGTTTGTGATACTCCGACCCCTACGGACTTCATCCCCTCCGATATATCTTCGAGTGTGAATGTAAGCGTATATCTGCCGCCTCGAGATAACTTCAACTCCTTAAAAGTGAAGCACTCCTCATAGACGGAAGCAATACTTTGTTCCGATATGACCTCTCCCGAAGGGCCCGTAAGCAAGACTTCTGCACCGATCCGCCCAATCGGGTCGTCGTATGAACTTACCGGAGCAAGATCCAATTCAAACCCCGTAATGCGTTCACACGGAGCAACAAAAGAAACCGACAGATCATCCCCGGGCTCAAGATACTCATAATGATCGCTATTATTCCCGTAAGAGTTTGTAAAGACACCTAACTTCGGAACAAACGTAACCAAAGAAATCCCTGCCAGTACGAGCACGGCCAGAACAACGGGAAGATATATTTTAAGCCGACTTTTATCCATTTTTCTTCTCTAACACTTTGCCTTCAATAATACGAGTTATCTTTGTAACCATAACATCAAGGAGCCACGACAAACACGCACTCACCGTAAATACAATTATAAACACAATATACTTCGAAGGGTAATCCGTATCAGGAAGAAGGAAGTAATGGATAAGATACATCTGAAGCGATAACCGGCCGATAAGAGCAAAAGGCTTCGAACCTGTGACTTTGCCCCAGAATCCGTCCTCGTACAGAACTATAAGGATCAGAAGGAGACTCACTATCAGAGATGTGGTAAAAAAATACATCCATCCTATGCATTTGGTCTTCATCGAAGGGACCAAAAGCGAGAGGATCGAATCCGAAGACAGAATGATAAAAGCATAAAGATAGAAGATAAGTGCATTACCGATAATAGAATACTTCCTTATCAAGTTACAGACCTTCTCTTGCTTACGTATAAAGCGGAAAAGATATGCCGCCGCTATGCCGATCATAAACTGATATATCCTGAGGTTGTAAAGATCAAAGCGGATGATCACCAGGCGTATGATTCCGGCTGATACGAGCCAGAAGGCCATGCACACCAAATCGTTTCTTAAGAAGCCTGTCCTCTTCGCCGCCGATTGGTAGAGGAACATAACGACCGGAACTATAAGCAGGATCCTTACAAGATCATACATATACCATAGATGCAAATAGGCTTCCCCGAAGTAGAGTATACGAATGAAATGCTCCCGGGGTATCATTCCGAATCCCGTTATAAGGAAGACCGCCAGAAGGACAATATAATAAGTCGGCAGGATCCTCAAAGCCCTGTTCTTATAGAACCTGAAGATCTCACCGACTTTACGGTATTTCAACTCATAGTCATCCTTAAAAGGATTTATAAAGAGGAAACCGGAGATAGCGAAGAATATGGCATTTGATATACCGCCCAGATTGAGTATACCGCAGTGACTCATCACCATCAGTATCGTCGCGATCCCGCGAAAACCGTCTATCTGAGTGCGCCTTCCGTTGTTTCCCATTCTTTTATGTATTAAGTCTTAAAGTAAACTGACGTCACCTGCGCGAGCGGACTTCCGCAGACGCTTCATCATCGGGGACTGTAGCGAGTAAAGTGACGCTCAGTTATCCCACTTGTCGACAGCCTTCTTGATCTTGAATCCTTCCTCGAAAGCCGTAGCGATAACGGGACCGACACTTCTGTATGCGTGGATAGCCGAATCATAGATGATGGGCTTCAACTTATCGAGATCGACATTGCCGTCGGTCAGGATGGACTCGTCTGCCTGCTGGGCAACGATCTCACCTACGAGGATACCTTCCTCCGCATTCCATTCCTTGACCTTGCACTCGAGAGTCAGCGGGAATTCTTCGATGATCGGAGCATTGACATTCGCACTCTTGTGAACGTGGCATCCGGCCTTCTCGATCTTATTGATCTTCTTACCGGACTCGACTCCGAAGTAGTCGCTTATGGTAACCGTATCGACCGTGCCGAACGCAACCGTAAATGCACCGGTCTTCTCGATATTCTCGGTTGTCTTGTGCTTCGATAAAGAGATCGTGATCTCATTAAAACCGGTCTGTGTCCCCCATGCTGCATTCATTGCATTAGGAACACCAGCCTCATCATATGTACCGATAATAAATACTGCCTCCGGCAGGATAACTGCATTGTGCTGGTCGATCTCAACGCTCATATTAAGTACCTCCTGTTTGAAAATTAACCCAGTATGACTTTGCCGCCCGTAAGGAACATCAGAAGAGCGATTATCCAAAAACTCAGAACGATCATGGTTATAATGATCCAGACGATATTGAATACCTTACCGACCTTCTTGCCTACGATCTTCGTATCATCTACGGCACGCTGAAAGCCGGTGCGCTTCTCAACATTCTGATTGGCAACACGGTACATAAAATATCCGCATTTACTGCAGATCGTTCTGTTTCCGTTCTCTGTCTTGCATCTGGGGCATATCATAGCAATTATTATACCATTGTAATGATTATTAAGGTATAATCGTTTACATGAAAGACACCGTATTATACATTGTTGTACCGGTTTATAAGGATGCTGACGTTATCAAGGTTACGTGTCCTTTGTTTTTGAATCAGCTTTTCAAGATGCGCGACGAGGGGCTTATCTCCGACGACAGCAGGATCTTATTCGTAGACGACGGAAGCGGCGACGATTCCTGGGATACGATCAAGATGCTCGTCGACAAAGATCCCCATGTTAAGGGCATCTGCCTGTCGAGGAACAGGGGACATCAGAATGCTGTTGTCGCGGGCCTCATGGAGGCTAAGGATCATTGTGACGTTACTATCACGATCGATGATGACGGACAAGATGACATCGGGGCCATGCGCGAGATGCTCATCGAATACGGTAAGGGATGTGAGATAGTTTACGGTGTAAGGAAGAAGCGTGATACCGATACATTCATGAAGAGGTTCACGGCTCAGACCTACTATAAGATACTCAATCTTCTCGGTGCAGATGTTATCTATAACCATGCTGACTACAGACTCGTATCATCAAGAGCCTTGAAGGAATTCGAGAATTTCCACGAGGTCAATCTGTTCTTAAGAGGTCTCTTCCCTATGGTAGGATTCAAGAGCGCCTGCGTTTACTACGACAGACACGAGCGTATGGCAGGCGAAGGCCACTACACCATCTCGAAGATGTTCGGACTTGCTTTCGACGGCGTAACAAGCCTCTCTGTCAAGCCCATCAAGATCATCACCTGGTTCGGATTCGTTGTTGCAGTATTGAGCTTCATCCTTCTTATCTATTCGATAATCGTCCACTTTGTTAAGAGCACACCTCAAGGATGGGCAAGTACCGCATGTCTTATATGCTTTCTGAGCGGCATGCAGATGATAAGCATCGGTGTTATCGGCGAATACATAGGCAAGATCTATCTTGAGACCAAGCAGCGTCCGAGGTATATAATCAGCGAGCGTTACGAGCAAGATCAAAAAAACTGATCTTCTTAAGCGCTTCGTTCCCGGCATTATTCATATAAAGGCTTACGTCCTTGACGTTACTGCATCGCTCGAATCTTCCGCCTTCGAAAGTGCGCTTGCTCACGGCTCCTGCTCCCACTGAAAGAACATCACAATCGTAGCTCATCATGGCGACGTTGTAGATATTATAAGTTTCCTTCTTGCAAAAACCCGTATTCTCGAGCCCCAACTCCGTATCCTTCTGACGGTACATGTAATACGGCTCATATCCCGCATCCTCAAGGAGCCTGTACGCTTCGGATACTCCTCTGTCCACATCGCCTCTTCCCGATGCATCGAGCACATCCTCACGGCTCATGCCGGCCCTTCTTTTCTTGTAAAGTGTATGTATGGTTATATTCTCCGGATTAAGTGACATAACGGTCTTAACGGAATCTATGAAATCTTCCGAGGTCTCATACTTAAGCCCTGCTATAAGATCCATATTTATTACTTCAAACCCGGTCTTTCGGGCTTCATCATACGCTCTTATGACATCTTCGGATGTATGCCCTCTTCCGATCCTGCGAAGTGTCTCATCCCTCATGGTCTGCGGATTGATGCATATACGGTTGACGCCGTTATCTCTCATGGTCTTAAGTTTCTCCGAGGTTATCGTGTCAGGTCTTCCGGCTTCAACGGTAAACTCGGTATCATCCCCAGGCATAAACACCTGATGCGCGCATTCTATGACATCGGCAAAATCACTTTCGCCGAATACCGTGGGGGTCCCGCCGCCCATATATATGGTCCCGGGTGTCTTATCAAGATAAGGGGCGAGCTCGCGCATTTCCGTTATCATGGCTTTGGCATAGTCGTGAAGCCTGTTAAGATGCTTCGTTGCATCCTGCGCGATAAAGGAACAGTATTCGCATCTTCCAGGGCAGAACGGTACTCCCATATACACGTTCAGTCGTGACGCAGCGATCCCGGCTATCTCATCTTCAAGCCGTGCCGTCCTGGAGGCAAGTTCGGCTTTATCTTCTCTTACAAGGTATTTGCTGACAAGTCTTCCGGGATCGTACCCTTCTTCCGCTGCAACTATAGTCGGACGGATACCCGTAAGACACCCCCAGGGGAAACTCAAGCCCGTAAGCTCCGATAATCTTACATACATGTCACGTTTAACCTGCCGGTTTACGGGAAGCTCTGATGACGGATCCGGAGCACTTACCAAAGTCAGATCAGGTCCTCTGTCATTTTGTATGACGTGAGAATCCTTATCCGTTACAGACGGACCGTAAAACATCCTTATAACGTCTTCGATCCCGTAGTAGTTATCGTGCCCTTCGAGTATTACCTTAAGCATCTCTTATGTACCTGCAGAAGTATTCCACATAAGCGTTCTGAGGGACGACATATGTATCGGTTCCGCCCTCCTGCCCGTTCGACTCGAGAAAAGCGTTATTGACATCCTCCGAAAAGTGCGCGATAAGATCCGCTATGGGGCCTGTATTGAAGCTTTCCATATATTCGTCATAGGCATTCATATCTCTCATTACCATCGCCATATCCGCTTCGGAAGCGTAGTCTATCATCGCCTGACCTTCGTTGGCGGCATAATCATTGACCGTGCCCCAGAGCCTGATAAAGATATAGTAATAACCTGCATATCTGAAATCGGCACGGCCGGAATTAATGCAGCTTAATACCGCCAGTGTATTCGCATCCGTCTCGCTCGCATAACCCTTGGCGTGAGCAATCTCATGGCAGAGCGTTATCGGGAAGTGAAGTATATCAAGATAATCGGTATTGATATTCGATTCTCCCAAGAAAGGATCATATACGCCCGTGATTTCCGTATACCCCCATAATCTGCTGAGCCACACGGGCTTCGCATGGATATAGTTCCCGCTTAAGCCGAGCTCGTAAAAGTGATCCAACGTGTTAAGCGCGATATTGGCGTCATAGACGCATGTCTCATAATCGGTCCTTAAATGCGCCACGCCGTTATAATCCTCTCCAAGCTGCCTCCTGGCTTCTGTCATACCGGTGTACGCCCAAATCAAAGTCTGCTCATAATCCTCGAACGGCCTGGTCTCCCCATAAAGATGAAGAGTCTTCCTGACACTCGTGCGATTATAATTGATCCCGTGCATGAACTCGAATATCAAAGCACCGGCAATCCCGGTCACCGCAACAGCCTTCAGCACCTTATAGATAAAATGGAGCATATGTCTGACATCAACTGTGACGGCAAGTTTGATGGAATGAATAACAAAGATCACGATCAAGACGATCAGTGTCAGCACTCCGACGACAACAAACAATTCAGTCAAGGAGAAAAGAAATGCTCCGCTTATAAGCCCGGGTATCATCGATATCTTCGGAAATACATTGGCACAGTAATAGTCTGCCGCCCCGTCTCTTATCAGAAGTCTCGGAAGGATGTAAGAGACCGGGACCAGTAAGATCAATATGAGTAAAAGAACCGCTCTTCCCAATGTCCGCCAAAAGCCGAACCTTGTCCTGTCGTTTTTAAGGAAGATCTTCATTTATACCCTGCCCGAGATCTTGAATATGAGATAGAGTACGCCGTATATCACCGGCTGATGTACAAGATAGATAATAAGAGAATGTCTTCCGAGAAACTCCAATGGTCTCGTAATTGCTCTGACGGTCTTTCCGGCATTCGGGAATAAGGTCTTCTTCTCTTTATAGAGGATCCTTCCGGCGGCCGCACAGATAAGAAATACTCCCATCCACGGGATAAGCGGCATAAAGTCCGCGACTTCGGGGGCACCTTCGACCTGAATTCCCAGAGGGTACAGGAGCATGTTGGAAGATGCCCAATCGTACATATATAAGTTGTTGTTCGTCATCGTTATCCATGTTCCGACAAGGAGCATGATAAATGAGACCTTCTTCGGATCCGCTCCGGTCTTCCTCTCTATCCAAAAGATAAGAGCATACACCAGCGTTGATATCGACAGCATATGAAGAACGTTAAACAGGATGAGGCAGTAGATCCCCATTTTGTATGTAACGAAGCTCGTCACGATCGTAAAGAGCAAAGCGACGCCGAGAAGCTTTCCCCCGCGCTTAAAATTATTCTTCGAGAACGTGCAGCATATCCCTGACAAACCAACGAAAAGCACGATTATGATCGGATGGACAAAAGTCCAGAACCATGCACTTCTAAGATATGAGAATGTATTAACCCCGAACTCATATCTGATGTCATACGAGAAGTGCATGAACATCATCATAACGATCGCGATACCGCGCAGAAAATCCAGTTCAAAAGCTCTGTTCTTGGTATCAGCCATTGTTATTCCTCTGTGCCAAACAGGCTCCGATAGCAGTAGCAAACTCCGCATCCTCGGGAATGATCAGGTTAGTCTCATACAATTCCCGGAAAAGCTCGAAAGACTTGTTGCATTCCTTTAATGATGTAAGCTGTCCCGTGAACACGACATCTTTGATACCGCACGCACGAGAAGCAAGAACGGCCATTGTACCTATAGACTGATATACGAGATTGAAGATACCGCACACCTTATCCTCATTGGTAAGGTCGTCGGCGGCCTTACCGAAGTTGGAAGCGGTAACGTGCATACCGAGTCCCGGGATCTCCGCCTGTGATATATCTCCGATCGTAAGATCGACCTTATTGATATCTCCGTTAGTCGCCAGATCGGATAATTTATTCGGATCATCTATTCCGATCATGGAATTGGCAAGACCAACAAGAGTTCCGCCGCCCACTCCTGAACCGATAATATGCGTAACATCAGGATATTCCGCTTTAAGATATGCCGTACCCGTACCCATGCTTACTACAACAGCCTTTTGAAGCCCGGCGAGAAATAATCCGCCGAGACCCGTCGATATAAACTCAGATACAACGACCGTATCTATCCCCAGGATCGGCGTCGCCGAGAAACCGGAACCTACACCTGTGATGTTGATCCTGGATATATCACCTATCGTTATCTTCTGATCATTTATCAGCTTACCAAGAGCGCCATAAGCGGACGTAACGGGATCCTTTGCAGTAATGATAGATTTATAGATTATATTGTCTTCGTCCATTCCGACGATCTTTGTCGTACTTCCGCCGACATCAAGTCCAACATTTATCTTCATAGAAGGCTCCTTCCTGACACGAAGATTCTACACAAAAAAAGGTCCGGTTTCCACCGGACCTCGAGTAGTTAATTCTGAATATGTCAACCTGTTGTGACCGTTGCACTTGCAAGATTACATGTAGAACTGTTTACATATGCCTGAATATTAACCTCAGGAGAACCTCCTCCGACTGTTCCGGTAACTGTAATAGTATTACCTGATACAGTCCAACTCATATTGTCGATTCCCCATCCGCCGTTAACATGATCAACAGTACCGTTATATGTAAGAACAACAGTTATAGGTGTTCCGCTGGGAACATTCTGTACCTTTACACAACAAACATTAACAGGAGTTCCCCAATTCTGCATAGAATTGTTGGTAATATTTGTTGAAGGGGTTCCGCCACCGGAAGATGATCCGCCGCCGGAAGGTGACCCGCCACCTGATGATGAACCGCCGCCGGATGATGATCCTCCACCTGATGAAGATCCGCCGCCGCCTTCGGATGAACCGCCGGATGAAGATCCGCCGCCACCTTCAGAGGAACCGCCGCCGGAAGATGATCCGCCGCCAGATGATGACCCGTCCGATTCAGGCGGAGTATACTCAGCGATCGTTATAACGGTGCTTGTAGAAGGAACCTGTCCTGACTCGGATGAAGAATCAGTTGTGAAACCTCCGAGACTGTCAGAAACAAGTCTTGTACGGATCTCATTGCCCTCTGCATCCTGTGAAGTCATACTGTCACATGTGAATGTACCGTCTTCTGCAACAGATCCGGTAGGGGTACATGCAATAGAGAATGTAGGTGTATCGGAATTGAAGTTATAATCCCATGAATTCGTAGCCAAACCGTTAGCTACCATGTCACCTGTACCTACATTATGAGATACGAACTTGGAATACTGCGGGATCCAGAAGCTTCCGTCATATACATAGTGAAGATATCCGGGTTGGATATAATTATCAAGGAAGTAGAATCTGTATCTGAATTCACCTGTAGTCTCATTATAGCTGCAGAGCATTCTGATGTCCCACTTCTTTGTATCGGACGCATTATTGAAGTTGTCTATCTGATCAAAATTGATCGTACCGTTTGAGTTCTTAAGAACAGATGTTGTTGCATCGATCTCGATCGTATCGTCGATGCCGTTCTGGACATCATAGATAACAGTGTTCTCGAGAGCCTGTGCATACATGGAAGCAATATCGGCACAATCGACATCGTTATACGTTCTGTAATACGAAGATCTGATGGTCGCGATCAATGTTACGAACAATCCGCTTATGAGCAATGTGATTGCTATAGCAAGCAACATCTCGACCAGCGTAAAACCTTTTTTGCTTGACTTTTTCAATTGCAGATCCTCCCTTCTTAGCCTTCTTCTTCCTCTTCAGGTATGGTGGGGTTAGAAAGAACACCATAACTGAAAGGTGTCTGTGTGTGTCCGCATAGGTCAGGATAATGCAACTTACCATCTTCACCGACTACAGGTTCACCAACGTGAGTATTATTGAAGCAATACCAGCCATATACTCTATAAGTACCGTCATCCTGTGCAACACATGAACCCTCGTGACCTGAAACAGGAGCTGTAACGATCTTATAACCCCATCTGGGTACACAATCATTCTCCGCACCCGGGTTTCTTCCGATGTAATCACCGAAATCATAGAAGAATGCGAATCTGTTGTTTGTTGTAGTTGATGCATCAACCGGATCCGAATCACCGGGGATCACATATGTGGTACCCGCTGCAGCGCTGTAGACAGGAACCTGATCATTGATATATGCGGTAACGTCTACTGTGATGTTCAACGCTTCGGCTTCAAGATTGTTGGGAACATGACCGGCTCCGAATGAAGCGGTAAGGACTGTACTGTTTCCGTTATCATAGAGTTCATTGATAACATCATTCTGCTGATTAGCCGCAGTTGCATAGTGAGCGAGAGTATCACTCATGGCCTGTCTGTAGTTTTCAGCACCGGACTTGGAATACAAGCTGTTATTCTTACCCATGATCATTACGGCTATAAAGCCCTTCATGATCATTGTAGAAGCAATAACAAGAATAACAACTGCAAGCATTACTTCCAACAGAGTAAAACCGGATTTGGATCTACGTCTTATTCTCTTCATAATCAGTATCCGCCCTTCTGTTTATGTACTCTCAGCTGCAGCAGCACTCGATGCGGCTGCATTAACGACATGTACACTACCTGTATTTCCAAAGCCCAATTCAGACATTCTGGCTTCGCTTGACATTATATTTACATAAGCCGATTGACGAACCTGATCAGCCTCATTCGACTTGTTCTTAGCATTCTGAATATAAGTTCCTACGCTTAACATGATAACACCGGCAAGAATAACAATAATGGCAATAACCAATATTATCTCTACAAAGGTAAAACCGGCTTTTGTCTTTCTAATCTTCTTCATACAACCCTCGAATCAGATAATCAATTACCTACATTACGACAAAATATTACATTTATATTATACAAACTAATTATAAATTTTCAATAAGTAATTCACTTTTTTGAAGATCTGGAGTAAAATATTTATTTTATGAAAAAGGGGACAGTCTCCTGTCCCCTTAGAATTAATCTTGTAATTAAGATTAAGCCTGACCGTCGATAGCAGAAACAGCAACGTCAACAGCACTGTTGTGAGCAGAAACGGAATCAGCAGCATTGTGAGCTCTGTTGAGATATCCAGCGATACCCATGATAAGAACTGCAGCAAGGATTACGATGATAGCGATAACGAGTACCATCTCGATGAGTGTGAAACCCTTCTTAGTCTTCTGAATCTTCTTCATTTTGCTTACCTCCTGTAAGTTTTAAGTTTGTAGCTTTAGTATAACACCTTGGTTTCAAAATGCAATACCTTTTTCAAATTTTTTTCACAATTCTTCCACAATTGTGGAAGAATTGTGTTCAAAATTCAAATCAAGTCTCATCGACCGGTTCTTCAGCACCGCCGACACCTGTAAGGTTAGCCTCAGAACCGAGTACGCTCTCGAGTCCGGTAGCACGTACAGCCTGCTCAAAGATAGCTCTTGAATAGTATGTAGCGAACGGTCTGCTGCCCTGGAGAGCATCATTGTCATCCATCATGACCATAAACCACTCACTGTTCCTATCCTCGACTACGAACGGTCTGCCGATAAAGCCGCCTTCGGTATTGATATTGCTCTCTCCTGCCCATGTGATGTAAGGAGCATCCGTATTCGCTTCAGAAACTCTGCTTCTGAATGTTACGGAATAGAAATCGATCTCTGCATTAAGGAGCATATAACCGCCCTCAGCCGTGACGCCGATCGAATTGATCTTGATGCAGTCAGGATTTGCTGCTTCGATCGTCTGAAGAGCCGTGACAAACTCGTCATATCCTGTTATGGAATCGGCTCCATGCCATGCGATCTGCTCAACATAGGACTGGAAAGCCGCTTCATTTACTTCACCATTCTCATCGATTACTCTTGTGCTTCTGTTGTACTCAGGCATATTGAATCCGTCTGTTGTTGAGTACTGAACGATGATCCTCTTTGTAAGTAATGAATCTGTTGCACTTGTTCCGTCAGGAAGAGTTACCGATTCAGGTGTGATATCATCTGCCGTTACAGATACGAGGTAAGGACATCCCGCATCTTCGAATGTCTTAAGAACATACTGCTCGATAGATGCCGTATTGATGTACGGAAGGAATCTGCCTTCCTCAGCAGATATATCAGTCTTCAATTCGTTTATTCTTGTCTGTGTCTCGGCATTCTGTGTCTTCAAAGACTCATAGTAGTCGAGCTGTGCCTGGAGCTGGGCTCTTGTAGCAACAAGTTCATCATACTTAAATCCGAGATTTCTGATACCGAAGAAGTAGATCAAACCTACGACCAATACAATGGCCAAAAGCATCAGATAGTATCTTTCACGTTTACCTATATTTCCCATTACTGCGCACCTCCCTCGGAAGTCTCCTGAACTTCAGCTACAGTGTAGTACAATTCGATCTCGACATTTCCGTTAGCAAATCCGGAAATATTTCCTGTACCGTCTGCACCGGCAGAAGCGATAGCAAACTCTTCAGCGCTCATCGGTGTTCCGTTGATGGAGATTGATGAGAGTGTGTAGTCGACACCGCTTACGGAGAAGGAATTGATTCCGTCGAAGCTGTATTCGGCACCGGCCGCTACGCGTTCAGTTGAAACACCGCTCAAAGCGATTACGCCGGTTTCAGTCGTCTGATAGTGTCCGAGTGAGATAATACAATCAGATACGAGATTACCGGAGATCGTGAAATCATAGTAGATATCGATAGGATTCTCTGTGGCTTCCGGGTCGGCTGTTGAGAACGAATCATCAATATTGACGGAAGGTACAACATATCCTGCGAATACATTATTCTGATTGAGCAAGTAGCAGATATTGGCAGCATCATAGTAGCTGTATGTAATACCCTGCATGCTTAATGTCTCACCTGTAACTGTATAGTCAGTAACGAATGCGTCACTCGGGATGCTGTCGCCGATGAGATTTACGAGCTCAGTCTTAGCAGCGCCTGTCTTATCAACAATGCGTCTCATTTCAGTAAGAGTGTAATAGTACTGATTCATCTCAGTAATCTCCTGCTGCAACGACTGTGAAGCAAGCTCCAAACCGGCATACTCATCACTGGCAAGCTTTGCATTGAGGTCATCGATATCTTTCTGAACACCGATGTTACGGAAGATATCGTAAACCAAGATTGCAAGGCACAGACCAATTGCAATTACACCGACGAAAACGACAACAGCGAGAACCTGTGTCTGTTTACGTGCTGAGGCTGTAAATTCCCCAAAGAAGTTAATATCATTCTTTGAGTAGCCTTTCTTTGATCCAAACAAAGTCATATTCCAATATCCTCCTTATCAGTCATTCCTGATCAATGCACCGCAGCAGTTAACAAACTGAGGAAGCATAAAATCTTTTGGACCGTTTACCGTGCTAAGTGTATTGAGTGTCTCAACCTGTGTAGACAGCTGACTTGACAACTCCTTATCGATCTTCTTATATCCTGCACCGGATCCGTAGAGGAAGCATGTGCTGATGCTGTCGATATGGAACTTGGAGATCGCGAACTGTGCAGTACGTGATACTGCATCGGTCAGGCTCTTGAAGTATGCATTGGCTGCACTCTGCAAAGCTGGAGTATCTGCGAGAGACTCATGCCACAGATCGATATCGGAAGGATCGACAGAGATATCGGAATCACTCTTTGTGATGTTAAGTCTTCTGGCAAGAGATGACTGATTGTCACCGCCCTGGAGCTTCTTCATTGACTCTGCGACCTGACGGATCGTGTTGTGACCGAACTGCAGTCTTCTTGTGAGGATCGGGAATCCCTTCTCGAGGATCGTAACTGTCGTAGTAGCACCGGACAGCTCGATGAGAAGCAATGTCTGCTGTGAAACATTGGTGCTTCCGTTGATGATCGCACCGTCGAAGATCTTACGAACTGCGTTTTGGTTCGTATCGAGAGCCACGGGAGTCTTCTCCATATCCTTAAGGAAGTCTCTGTATGCCGTAACCGAATCTGTAGGAACGGCAGTAGCTCTTACCTTGAGCTTCTTGGCGTTTGTCTCTTCGTCGATCGCATCGCCGTAGATGATGTAATCAACTGACATATCCTTACTGTTGGACTGACCCATAAGCTCGAACTTAACCATATCACTGATCTGGTTAGCACCTACCTGAGGGATCTCGAGATCTCTTGTGTGCATGAAACTTCCGTCAGAAGTAATGATGCAGTTCTTTGTATTGATACCGAGCTTAGCCCAAGCGTGCTTGAGAGCCATATTGATACCGAATGAGTCAGCGATCTGTCCATCATTGATAGAGTCAGCCTCCAAAGGTACGACACCTACCTTCTCGATAGATACGACACCTGTTTTACTATTATAGGAACCCACAGCAAGCTTGAGGTTTGAACTGGACATATCCAAAACCATATACTGTGTTCCTTTTCCTGTTGAAAAAGCCATATATTAGTCTCCTTTCATCAAATAAACTTAGCCATCGTAAAGATAGGCATGGCAATTCCGCCGACCGTAAGTCCGACCAAGATAGCCATAACGATAAGCATGATAGGCTCCAAAGCCGCAGTCATCTTTGCTGTAGCGGCATCTGCCTCGTCCTCGAAGAAGTCAGCCGCTTTATCAAGTATGGTATCAAGAGTACCGGACTCCTCACCGATGGCAGTCATGGCATAGATCATAGGCGGGAACTCAGTAATAGGCTTGATAGCCTTTGATAACGAAGTACCTTTACGGATCTCAACTCTTGCATCAGCGAGCTTCTTCTCGAGGATAACGTTATCAAGAGAAGCCCCCGTGATCTCAACAGCCGTAAGAACGGAGATACCGGACTTAAGGAGAGTTGATACTGTTCTTGTAAATCTCGCTGCGGCAGTCATCTTTGTAGCTTTACCGACAACAGGGATCTTGAGCATCATCGTATCCCATTGAGCGTGACCCTTCTCACTTCTCTTCCATGTGTTAAAGGCAAATACCGCACCGCCGATTACGAAGATGTATACATACCAGAAGTGTACAAACGAATCGGAAACCGCCATGATGAACTTGGTCAAGCCCGGAAGTTCACCACCCAAGTCATTGATCGTCTGTGCGATACCGGGAACGAGGAAGGTCATAAGACCTACAACAATACCGACAGTAAGGAAAAAGAGGATCTTCGGGTAAACCATTGCGGATGAGATCTTATTCTTCAATTTTGCTTCCTTGGCGAAGTGAACTGCAAGACGCTCCATGATCTCATCGAGACGACCTGACTCCTCACCTGCCGCTACCATTGAGCACATGATCGACGGAAGTGCTTCCTTCTGATCTTTAAAAGCATCAGACAAAGAACGACCGGACTGGATCTGCTCATAGATCTCACCGATACATCTCTTGGATCTCTTGGTATCACACTGCTGATAAAGCATGTCCAGGGATCTGACGACCGTAATACCGGCAGACAGAAGGGATGCCAACTGTCTTGAGATCATAACAAGCTCTTTTGTATTGAGCCTCTTTCCGCCAAGCTCCATATTGGCGAGACCTTGGCCTTTATCAAGTTCAAGTGAGACGATGTACTTACCTTCGGCCTTAAGCTTTCTTGATGCATCAGCTACGCTTGCTGCATCCAGAACGCCAGAAGACGACTTACCGGCATCGTCTAGAACTTGATATCTGAAATTAGCCATATATCATTCCTCCTATATTATTTTTTACTGATAGTCGATATCACCAAACAACGGGCTGTTAGCAGGACCGCCGACATTGTTGATATATCTCTTAAGATCATCAGGGAAACGACATCTCTGCATAGCTGTCTCTCTGGAGATTATCTTACGCTTAACAAGTTCAGCGAGATAGAAGTCGAGAGGACACATGCCGGAAGAAAGGTTGGTGGCAATGGCACTGTCGATCTGATATGTCTTACCTTCACGGATATTGTTACGAATAGCATCGTTGGCAAGCATGATCTCGAAAGCAGCGCATCTTCCGCCGGAAATCTTAGGAACAAGTGTCTGACAGATAACAGCAACAAGGATGGAACCCAACTGAACTCTGATCTGATCCTGCTGATGAGGAGGGAAAACGTCGATAATACGGTTAACCGTATCAGATGCAGAAGACGTATGAAGTGTAGAAAGAACCAAGTGTCCTGTTTCTGCAGCGGTGATAGCGGTACTGATAGTATCAAGGTCACGCATCTCACCTACGAGGATAACATCAGGGTCTTCACGGAGAGCCGCTCTCAGGGCGTTAGCGAACGAAAGCGTATCTTCATGAACTTCTCTCTGGTTGATCATGGCTTCACCATGGTTATGGAGATACTCGATAGGCTCCTCAAGTGTAAGAACGTGGCATCTCTTTACAGTGTTGATATGACCTACCATTGCTGCAAGAGTTGTTGATTTACCGGAACCCGTAGGTCCTGTAACAAGGATCAATCCTCTGGGCTTCAAAGCAAGATCTTTAAAGAGCAAAGGAAGACCTAATCTCTCACATGTAGGGATTTCATTTGTAATAGTTCTTGCAGCAAGAGCATAACTGCCTCTCTGCTTATAAATATTACATCTGAAACGGCTGTAATCGGCTACTACGAATGAGAAGTCGATCTCACCTCTCTCGGCAAGATACTGCTGCCTGGACTTATCGATCATTGACTTACAGAGGAATTCCGTATCCTCAGGTGTCAAGATCTGATTTGTCAACGGCATGAGTTCTCCCGATACTCTGATCATCGGAGGGAGACCGGCTGTGATGTGAGTATCCGATGCTCCTCTTCTGACTGACTCTGCCAGAATCGCCTCCATTGTAAGGCTGAATCCTTCCACTTTCTGTACCTCCTGTATATTATCCGTCTACTGAATAAGCAACTCTGTTGGCTTCCGCAATAGTCGTAATACCTTCGACTACGAGTGCGAGAGCAGAATCCATGAGCATCTGTGTTCCCTCCTTAACGGCGAGCTGTCTCATGTCATCTTCAGGAGCTCTCTTCTCAAGAAGCGTCTTCATTCCTCTTGTTATAACAACTACTTCGTGAATAGCGATTCGGCCCTTATAACCGGAACCGTTACAATCCGTACAACCCTCACCCTTATAGAGTTTCTGACCGGGTTCGAAATGATACTGTGCGATAAGATCAGGGTCTGCATCGTATGCCTTCCTGCAGCCTGTGCAGATACGGCGTACGAGACGCTGAGCGACAACGCCTACGAGAGCGGAAGAAACCATGTAAGGCTCAAGTCCCATATCAATGAGACGGTTGATAGAGGAAACGGCGTCGTTTGTATGGATAGTACTGAAAACCAAGTGACCTGTGATAGCCGCTCTCATGGCGATCTCTGCAGTCTCACCGTCACGGATCTCTCCGACGAGGATGATGTCAGGGTCCTGACGGAGAATAGAACGAAGACCGCTCGCGAATGTCATTCCGGCCTTGGCATTAACCTGAACCTGGTTAAGACCGGGGATACGGATCTCGACAGGATCCTCAACCGTAATGATATTAACTTCGGGAGTATTCTTCTCTGAAAGCAATGTATAAAGTGTGGTCGTCTTACCTGAACCCGTAGGTCCCGAGATAAGGCAGATTCCCTGAGGAACCTTGATGATCTTATTGATCATGTCATTATTGTGATCGGAGATACCTAAGTATCTTCTGTTAAGGTTACCGTCGTTCTTAGCAAGGATACGGATAACCGTCTTCTCACCCCAAATCGTAGGAAGTATGGATACACGCATGTCGACAGGGGTTCCGTTGATCTCCGTCTGGATACGGCCGTCCTGAGGGATACGCTTCTCGGCGATATTCATACCGCCAAGGATCTTGATTCTCGTTGTGATGGCGTCTCTTGCAGATACCGGGTTACTCATGATCTCCTGCATAACGCCGTCGATACGGATACGAACTCTTACACGTTCCTCCATCGGCTCGATATGAATATCTGACGAACCCGCTCTGATAGCGAACTCGATCATTGAGTTAACGAGCTTAACAACAGGGGCACTGTTAACCTGCTCGGCAACTTCATCTGAGAGACCTTCGATCTCGTTGCCTGCAAGGTCTTCACCGAGCTCTCTTGCAGCCTCACTCGCGCTGCTTCTTCCGTAATTAACCTTGATCGTATCGAGGATACCGGATCTCGTAGCGAGCATGAGAACGATCTCATAACCGGTTCTGAACTGAAGTTCATCCTGAACAAGGATATTAAGGGGGTCGTCGATCGCTACAACGAGCTTATCATCATCAAAACCGATCGGAACAACCGTATTCTCGGTACAGAACTTCTCGTTCAAAAGATTCAAAGCCTTAGGATCTACATCAATACTCGAGAGATCGATGATCGGGTAACTGTACTGACTGGATACTGCACGGAGAATGTCGAACTCGGACATAAGCCCCATCTCGGTTATAACTTCACCCAGTCTCTTGCCGCTTTCCTTCTGAACACTTAATGCTTCCGCAAGCTCTGCCGCGGTAAGGAATCCACTCTCAATGAGAATATCTCCCAGTCTCTTCATGTTTGCCTCCGATCCAGGCGCCTATATTCTGCATTGATCGTCCACAAATAAATGAGGTGACCAAAACAGAATATACCACCCCTGATATATCTATAAAACTATACAACAGGCGTTGCTAAAAAACAAGTTTTTTTGGTAATTTTGCCACCCGGTGGAAAAGCCGCCTCTTTTTTTTTATAATTTAATGATAAATAAGAACTATTATGGAGGTTATTATGTCAGGACATTCCAAATGGAATAACATCAAACGTAAGAAAGAAGCGTCGGATTCGGCAAAGGGTGCCGTATTCACCAAGATGAGTAAGCTCATTGCGATCGCCGTAAAGCAAGGAGGTCCTGACCCCGACGGCAACTCAAAGCTCAAGGACATTATCGCCAAGGCCAAAGCCGCCAATATGCCGAATGACAATATCAAGAGAGCCATTCAGAAGGCTGCGGGCGCAGGCGAAGGCGATGATTACGAAGAGATCCAGTATGAAGGTTACGGTCCCGGCGGTATCGCCATCATGGTCCGTGCACTTACCAATAACAGGAACAGGACCGCTGCCGATGTAAGACACATCTTCTCAAAGTACGGCGGACAGCTCGGAGTTGACGGAAGCGTAGCTTTCCTTTTCGAGGAGAAAGGCGTGATCCTCATCTCCAGAGAAGATTACGAGGATGAGGACAAGGTCATGGAGGACGCCCTCGAAGCCGGCGCATCTGATTTCATTCCCGAAGAAGAGTACTACGAGATCGATACAGGCTCAGATGAGTATTATGAAGTAAAGGACGCTCTCGAAGCCAAAGGCTATGAGTTTATAGATTCAAGTCTCGGCCCTGTTGCCATCACAGCCAACAAAGTAGAAGATCCCGCCATCTGCGAGAATCTCGAGAAGATGCTCGATATGATGGAAGAGAACGAAGACGTTCAGGAAGTCTATCACAACTGGGATAACTGATGTCTGAAGACCTTACAAGACAGACCGGGGAATCAAAAAGACCTACACTGATCCCGGAACTTCGTGCAACTCTGAAGCAGATCAATCAGGGTGCCGATCTTGCCAGAACGAAAGCCTCCGAACAGAGCACGGATGTGATACTGCAAAGCGAGGCCATGACAAGAGAAGTACTGTCTCAGATCGCGATCATAGCTTTCGTAGGTCAGTCCGGTACCGGAAAGAGCACCAGAGCGATCGCGGTCGCCCGTAAGAACAATATTGATTATATAATCGATGACGGTCTTCTCATCAACGGGGGAAGGATTGTCGCAGGAACGTCTGCCAAGAAGGCTCCGAGTAAGATGGAGTCCGTAAGGCAGGCGCTTTTTGTCGATCCGACAAGATCCCAGGTCATGCGAAGAGCGATTGTCGAATCCCGCCCCGTAGCGATCATGATCCTCGGAACAAGCGATTCGATGCTCGAGAAGATCACCACAAATCTCTGGCTCAATAAGCCTTCGATGCTTATAAGGATCGAAGATGTATCCACCGAGGAAGAGAGACGGCACGCCAGAAGCACCCGAATGAATGAAGGTATGCATACGATCCCGGTTCCGACGATGGAGATCAAACATGAGTTTTCAGGTTATTTCTCGGACCCTCTCGGCAAGATCAGGAGCCGGCTTAACCTCGAAGAAGGCGGGGTCGACCTGAACGGAGAGAACGAGCGTACTATGATCCGTCCCACCTTCTCTTCCCTCGGATCTTATTCGATATCGGACGATGCTCTTCTCGAACTTATCGAGATCACATTAAAAGACCTTCCGGGCTACGGAGAAGTGCTCGAGTTCAAAAGCGAGAAACGAACGATCGGTGTTGTTTTCACGCTGGATCTGGCACTTCTTTACGGATACGATGCGCAGAAAGTTCTTTATGATGCACAGCAGAAGATAGGAAACGCGGTAGAGAACCTTACTGCAATTACCGTGGTATCGGTAGATATCAGAGCAGGAAGGCTTGTACACGGAAAGGAGAATTCATGAAAGAAACCATCTATACGATCCCTGTAAATGATGCTTATGATTCAGATTGCGAATGTCCTTTGTGCCTTCTTCGCAAGAAAGCCGAGGACAACGAGATCGAATACTATCTCGGTCCTTCGCTCATGGAACCTGATACAAGGATAATCACGAATAAGACCGGGTTCTGTCCCGATCATATGGCAAAGCTTAATAAGAAGGTTACGAATCGTCTCGGGCTGGCACTCGTTATACATACCCACCTTCTGGATTACGATAAGGACATAACGGACGATCTTACCGATGCGGCTCCTGCCAAAGCAGGTCTTATCAAAGGAAGGTCAAACGATTACAAGAATACATTACGAAGTCTTGCAGACAGGATAGATGCCAGAACCGCTACCTGCCCCGTCTGCGAGAAGATGAACAAGACTATCGACAGATATAATGAAGTAATAATGCATATGTTCTCACATGACGATGCATTTAAGCAGAAGTTCATAAAGGCAGGACACTGTCTGCCGCATACGGCTTCACTTCTTAGAACGGCGGCAGCAAAGCTGTCACAAAACGATGCCGCTGATTTTGTAAATGCTTTATCCGAGAGCAATAAAGCACAGTTTTCCGAACTCGAGAAGGATGTTGAATGGTTCACCTTGAAGTTCGATTACAGAAACAAGGATAAACCGTGGGGCAACAGCAAGAACGCAATACAGCGTGCCATGAGATTTTTATCAACGGATACAGGTGAATTCAATGAAGGATAATAATACTAATCTGGATGTAGAATTGATGACCGATTATGCTATCGATATAAGCGAGAGCGCCAACGGTCTTTGTGTACTTATCAAACACGACTACTATTCTTCCGATAATGAGAACGGTAAAGCCTTACTCGACAGCTTCCTTGACGGACTTATCTTGCAGTCGGAGCGCATATTCATGCTGATCATAACTGATAGTGCGGTTAAACTGCTTCAGTCTTCTGATAGGTTAAGATCTTTGATCAAGAGAGTAAACTTCACTCTCATATGCTCTGCGAGTGCAGATTACTATGATGTAACCGTATCGGATGATATCTTATCAAAAGCTCATCTTGTCCCCATGGAATCGATCACCGAACAGATCATCGAGACCGTTCCGGACCTCATCATCGAGTAGACTGTTCGTTATACTCTTTTCATATTATATTTAACAATAAAAATGGGCTGTCATTGACAGCCCATTCATTTTACATATTTACCGATCAGGCAGTGAAGTAGCCGCTCGGTGTATCCTCAAGAGCAACGACTGAGAAGTCAGTGTTATCTCTGTAAGCATACTCTCTGTATCCTGTTGCGATCGGCGGAGCCGGGCAGTAAGGAATATAGAGGAAGTTACCGTTGCTCTTATCGATTCCGCCTGCGCTGAGTCTTCCGTAGAAGATATCACCGGATGTGATGTTGTTCATACCGAAGTGACAAGCGCCTGTACCGTCCGGATCGGACTGTGGGAAGAATCCGATATAAGCTGTAACGATCCTGTGCTGGTTATTGTTGAAATAAACAGGATAACCGGAACCTGTATAGAGACTGAATATGAAGCAGCGAGGCGTATGGTCTCTGCTCTGATTGATATCGCCGATGTTAAAATTAGTATATGCATCATTGAAGCATCTTAAATCGACGATTCCGCCGTAATCACCGAGCATAAACTTTGCACCGCTCTTAAGGAAGAAGTATACAGCGTTATCGGTCTCAACAGACGAAGTGATCTCAATATAGGTTCCGCCGGACATCGTGATCGTTGCAGAATCAACGAATACGTAGATATCGCCTGCACTTACATCAAACTTGATAGTACCGCCGCCTGTAAGGTTCTGAGCACTGCTGATCTTATAAGAACCTGCCTCTACCAATGATGTGCTGGTAAGATCAAGTTCAGTTGCACCTGTCTCCTGACTGCCCCACTTGGCAACAACTTTATCGATAGTATCAATAGACTCGGGGTTTCTTGTCAGATAGTTCGTAATACCGTTAGCAACTACGGGATCCCAACCGGCTGCTTCTGCAACGGATGCTCTTGAAGATGAATTCGAGAAGCCGGTTATACCGTTCTCATAATGAACAGTACCCGTAACCGTGTTAAAGTGATCAAGGCTCTGTCCTGTAAATTCGACATTGAACTGATCAAATCCTACAAGGTTGCCTTCATCATCTTCCATAAGGTCGAAGTTAATGTTATTGATTCCTCTGAAAGTATACTGCGCGTTCAAGCTTCCGCTGTATGCATAGGTTGAAGGATCAGTAGACTCCAAGGCAGCTCTTGAAGTAGGAGCACCGTTGGCAAAAGGAGCTAAGGATCCGTAGAAGTAGAAGTTACCATACTGAAGGTCACCGGTAGTACCTCTTGTACGCTGAGTAGCAGCAATACCCTGATTCATATCGCTTACATCGATACCGGAATGAGCACCGAGAAAGTAAACGTCACGTGCGAATACACCGTCTCGGAATGTGAAGTATCCGTCAGTAAGTGTCGTAGCATAGAAGCCGAGGTTATCGATATTGTTAAATGTAGGATTGTGAAGGAAGATAATATTATCATCGGAAGCAGGATCGTAACCGTGGTTCTCCGGTCTCCAGGAAACCTGCTTATCATATCCGTCCTGGAAATATGTCGTATCGAAGCCGACTATACAAGAGTTATAGGAACCGCCCTCACCGAGGTTAAGTCCCATATCGAACATTGCTGCAGGCTTACCTTCAGGATCATGCTTCTGAAGATACAATGTGTAATACTGAGTATTGCCGTCGATCGAGCACTTAACTTCGATACCGATTATAAGAGGCTTGTTCGCAGTCTTATCTTCAGCCTGCTGGACGAAGAAGTAAGCAGAAGCCTCCGAATCACCGGAACCCATACCCGGAACAGAATCTGTAGAGAAGTTAACGACCGAACCGGATCCGCTCGAACCGTTGGCAAGAGAAATCAGCATACTGTCGTTGATCTGCTGAGAATAGATCGCCTGCCAGATTGCCTGGGCAAGTGATGTACAGGTCAGCTTAGCCTGATCGTACTTGGCATTCTCATAGATTCTCTGTCTTGCTGCGATCGTGATCATCATGGCTGTCGTAACAAAGACCAGAGCCATGGCTACGATAAAGATGACCGTAACCAACATGACACCCGTCTTGTCGACCGATAACCCAAAGCGTTTCTTACTTAACTTACGCATAAACAGGTCCTTCCTCACAAATTCATATCGTCAAAAATTACACTTCGACGCAATTACACCTATAAACTTACAATAGATTATAAGTCACG
The DNA here is from genome assembly GCA_002450095.1 of Mageeibacillus sp. UBA6980. Taxonomy (GTDB): domain Bacteria; phylum Bacillota; class Clostridia; order Saccharofermentanales; family Saccharofermentanaceae; genus Saccharofermentans. Next base: position 120,284 of record DJYK01000028.1, read on the forward strand.
ATATTTTTATTTTCAATATGTATTACCGCGAAAATGACACTTTTTATTCACAAAGTCTTCACTTTTGTAACATTAACCCTGCCCGCCGTCAGCCGTATCCTGCGATGATTCCTCAGCGACAACGGGGGCGCCGGCGCTGCCGTATTTATCGAATTCCTCTTTTTTGGACGCGATCAGGTAGTACTCCGGCTGAGTCGCCAGTCTCAGGACCGAAGCGGCATAGAACTTTCCGTCTTTGTTCTTCTTAAGCCTCGTGCGAGAGAAGAATTCACCGTCATTAGGACATTTATACAGAGCATAGACTGACTTTCTGATCCGGAACGGCTCTTCCCTGATAAGAAACCCTTCGCCGCAGATCGGACATTTGCCCGTAAATCCAGACACAAGTGAAAGCGCTTCGTTCTTGCGGTCACAGCAGGCTCCCACAGTCGAGTATTCCCGTTTCATATCGCAGTTAACGGAAGAACTCGATATCACGGACAGAACTTCACTTGCCTTATTGCGGTCGAATATATTCTTAAGGATCAACGCCGTGTACTTGGCATCGGATGTAGCGCTGTGGAACATCTCCTCCTTGGGAACATTGTAGTAATCGACAGCGAATTCCACGCTCCTCTGCCTTCCCTTCTCGGTCGAGAACACGGAAAAAAGCGGCTGTATATCAAGAAAGTACAGACCTATCTTGTCGTCCATACCGAATGCTCTCAGATTGCACTTGAGCATATCGGTATCGCTGTTGCCCCAGCCGCCGAGGATCGGATCTGAGCCGCAAAAATCCCTGAAGCGTCTATAGGCATCGGGGAACGACACCCCGCGGCTAAGATCGGAATTACTCTTATGAGTTACCTTCTTGACGTGAAAGTGCAGGACCTTATAGTGCTCAGGCTTAATGTCACAGGAAAAGACATCGATCGGGAACACGGTTCCGTTATCGTACTTAAGCTTAACGGCGCCTATCTCTATGATCTCTCCCGGCAGGTCCGAGACATCAAAATCGTACTCCTTGCCCGGGATCGGCTGATTCCATTCAAGGTCGAAAACGATAAAAATATCTCCGTCTTTAATCATGCGGCTTAACATCAGACACGTTCCCGTTGTTTTGTTCTTTTTTTATAACATTATAGAACACAATTATTAATGACAGAACCCATATTATGAGAGAAGCAACCGGAACCGCCGACGGACTTACGATCCTGAATGCGATCACGCCGTCGCCGTCACAGCGGAAGGCAAAAGCGAGCTTTCCCGCATAATCGAAACACTCCGTGTTTATCTTCCCGGTCCTGCCTGAAACATTCACCCTGTAATTTCCGGAATAATCAACGGAAGTTAAGACGGTGACAAGGCCGCTCTGCCCTTCGGGTATATTAACGGAAGCCATATATCCCGGCATGGAGGAGACTTTCCCCGACATTTTCTCCAACCCGTCGTCATCGGCTTTCCATATAGAGAAATATGAATGTTCGGAAGTAACGGGACCGACCTGCCTCAATGTCACGCCTGAAGAAAGATTCCTAAGCTGCCTTATATAGCTTCCTTCAAACGAAGAGGCGATATCCTCCCCGTTATAAGTCTCGGTAAGGATGTTTCTTCCCTCAAAAGACGAGAATATATAATATGACGCCAGAGGATCCAGGTCCTCGGCTCGCAGAAGGATCTCCGAGGAGTTTCCCGTATCGGAGGAATAATACATTCCGTCGCCTGTGTCTTCAACACCACTCGCGAACACGGTAAACTGATCCGGCCTGGTAAACACATCTTCAAGGATCATGGCATTCGATACGGTATTAACAAGTTCAGGAAAAGACAATTCCTGCGATATCGGTCTCAGATCCGAAGCGATCACGATATATTCCGGATCTGATTCAAGAAGCGGAAACGGACGGTCGATATCGATCGTGATTCCGGTATCACCCGACAAGCCGTCAAAGGTCTGAAGAAGTCCGGAGGAGAATTCGGAAATGCGCAAACAGTAACCCGTATTCACCGCTATTCCGATCATTCCGATAACTGACATCAGACTTAAGACCCCTTCCTTCTTAGATCTTAAGACAAACACGGATACGATCCAGAAAAGAACTGCCGCAATGCTGTATCTTATCGAGAATGCGCTCTTCTCGACCTCCCCTGCCGAGGAGGCGTTGGAGAACACGATGAATGCCAGAACGATAAAGGCTCCCCCGAACAATTCGTTTCTCGTAAGGGACGAAGCATTGCGAAGCGACACCCCCGCCAGAACAAAAAGGATGACGATCATCACTTCTGCCCTCATCAAAGAGGATGAACGGACTTCGCCGTAAACGGAGATGACGGAGGACATCAGGGACCACGCAATAGAGACATGAAGGACTATGAAGATGATCGCGGAAGATATTTTCGCTGAGGACGGGATATTCCTGTTAAGGAAGAACAGGATTACCATGACGACAAGCAGCATTGATGAACTCATCACTATGACCCCGGTCCCGTCACCTCCCGTAACGGGGACGCCGTCCATAAACGAGCTCAAAAGGTCAAAGAGCGTGAACGTTACTTTGCTCCCGCTTAATTCCTCCTTGATATCAATAAAGGGCAGATCCGAGAACAGGACCGGCACAAGGACCGGAAGCTCCATCAAAACGGAAACCGATAACGCTTTAAGTCCGGACTTGATGTCAGTCTTTCCGAAAAATCCCGAGAAAAGCCGGAAGATCGACAGGATAAAGATGATCCCCGTAATTATGCCGTTAAAACCGCCTGAAGCAAAAAGCGAGAATACCCCCGCCGCGATAAAAAGATTCCTTCTTCCTCCCCTCCTCAGAAGAGCATCGGCGGATAATAAGGCAAAGGGCATAACGATCATGACGTTAAGACACACAGGATCCGCCGACGAAGCGAGGCACACCGCCGACAGAGAACATGAAAGCCCGAGCGCCATGGAACTTATATTGCGAAGTCCGATGCTCCTGTTAAAAAACAGGAACATTCCCAAAGACACGATACCGAATCTTATATAGAAGAATATGTGCAGGATAAAAGACGAGAACCTGCCGCCCGCGATGAGAGCCAGGATAAAGGACGGATATAATCTTCTCGCGAGGATATAAGTCAGGATCTCGGGGATAAAGATACTTCCCTTGGAAGCGACTTCTCTTATCTGCTCGATATCCGAGACCTGATCGTAAACGGATGCCGTGAATGCCGCAGGTGCAGAAGATGCGGCAAGGAGCAAAACGACGATCGGCAGAAAGAACGAGAACGCTGCCAGAACTATCCTGTCTACCTTATTCTCCCTGCTCATCTGATAATACGACCTCCGGAGCGGGTTCAGGCTTTTTGCTTCTTATCCTGCCGTAAGCCGTTACGGCGACAAATGCCGTGATCCCTGCAACCGTTACGAATAAGGACTCCGTGAATCCTTCCGGAACATACTGTAAAGAGACCTCGTGTGTCCCCGCATCAAGATACACTCCGCACAGCGCATCTCCCACGGAAACGAGTTCTGGCTCTTTTCCGTCAACCGTAAGTCTGAATCCTTCGGCATACGGGATGGTAAGGAGCATAAATCCTCCGTCACCGGCATCGATTATCCCTCTTAACGTATTATCGTCGTAATACGTGACATTCAATTGTCTTTGACCGAGATAAGATATTGCTTCTTCATAGCCTTCCTGATTAAGCTCATATGTGTAAACGTGCAAAGTGCCCGCAGGGGTATTGTTATAATCGACCGTGACGGTTATCGGGACTCCGGTAAACTCACCGAGATATATAGTCTGAAAGCTTCTTATCTCATAATTTGCCGTATCCGCTCCGCCCGTACTGATCTTAACGTGTCCGCCCTTCGAGCAGTCTGCATAGATATAGACATCCGCGCCGATATCGGCATTGTCGACCGTTATCGTAAAAGATGATTCGGAGCCTGAGTTGGTCACATTATATGTAAAGGAGTTCCCCGTCCTTCCCGTAAAGGTAAGACCGGTCTGCTCTACCGAATACGCATCTATCGGAAGATAGACATCCGCCTCAACTCCCATGGCTCTTATCCAGTTATTGGTCTTGACGAAGACATCTCCTCCGACGGAAGAAGGATCGTAGGTTATGATATCCGGGTTCGTCATAAATCCCACGCTTAACGCATCCGGATTATCGTAGAAGGAGACACCGTTTACGGTCTCGGAACCGCTGTAAAATCCGGGAAGAGACGAAGTCTCCTGTATGGCGGCAAAAGTCCTGATACCGAGAACGGAAGCCGTTACGCGGGTAAGCCCCGCATTTCTCAATCCGTTTATGCCGTTGTTGTGGAAGCCGAAGTTTCTCATATACTTAACAAAACTCTCTCGCGCGGTCGATGAGAAGATGGACATGCCCTTTACATCGTATACCGACTGGATGTCGCAGATAAAATTCGGATACAGTTCGGTCCTCTCGAAGCGGTTGTGCCCTTCCGCCGACTCCGCCTCCAGAGCATAATCGTGAATGACGGCTCTGTTCTTGCCGTAGAATTCGTAACCCGTAAAGCCCTCGTGTTCCGCTACCCTTCCGATCGTAAACGCCGCAGCAGTTACGCTCTCGGCGAGCATGCTTATCGTAAGCACCCACATAAGGACCGCGGACTCCGATGAATCGGACTTAACTATCTTACCTAAGATGACGGACTGTATGATGAGGAACATGACCGACAGACCGATCTGCTGATACCCTTCATTTCCGGTCCCGAACTTCTCGTAAAGAAGAATGAATGCACCTGCACTGACACAAACGGAAGCAATCTGTCCCGGCGTAAAGGTCTTAAGCACTCTTATGGTCATAAACGCGATCAGTACGACCAGGAAGCTCAGCATATAAGATTGCCTGTAAGGGATCTGATTCGGGAAATGCATGCCGTGCCAGATGAAGTTCAGAGTCCTTGTGGAAAAACTCATATACATAAACACGAGCATGAATCCGAAGCCGATCTTCTTACGAAGAGTGATGCCCGAAGACGATGATGCCATAAAGAACAGCGGGAGCATCAGGACCGCGACCGTTCCGCAGGCAACATTCGCCATACCGTCCCTTATATTCGGATTGGCGCTGACGAGGAACCTGCCGAGAAAATCGAAAAGGTTTGACGTCGGTGCAAAATCCAAGGGAAATTCGTCTCCGGTTGCGGAAGAATGCTGAAGTATAAGATATGTCGGAACTGTTATGACGGCCGATATCGCACCTGCGATCAGCGAACCTAAAGCGAACCTTCCGGCGCATGCGAAGAACGATCCTGTCGTGATATCATCATTGTCCGTGAAGGCAAAGTACAGAACGACAGAGAAGAATACCAGGAATATGCAGATCATATAACCCGAGTAATAGTTTGACGATATGGTCAGGGCAAGCGAGAGTATATAGAGCGTGTACTTACGCTCCGTAAAGAGCTTAAGAAGTCCGAGACAGATCAACGGCAGCAATACGAAAGCATCGCACCACATGATGTTCCAGAAATCGGTAAGAAACCAACCGCAAAGAGCATATGCGACGCCGAAGCAGCAGGTCAGAAGATCGTACTTACGGTAATCGATCCTCGACAGCAGAAGTGTCATGAACAAAGATGCGAGTCCGGCCCTTAACGCGGTTATCAATGCCACAAAAACAGGAAGAGCCTTATAAGGGAAAAATACCGCCAGAAGATTCAAAGGACTTGCACAGTAATTGGCGAACACCGCATAGTATTCATTGCCGAGTCCCGAGTCCCACGAATAGAGGATTGATCTTCCCTCGAGGATCTTGGCCCTCAGCTCATAGATAAAAGGCATATACTGGTGATAAAGATCGACGGTAAGCATCGTCTTGGTACCGGCAGGATATACCCCGAGCATCGCGAATACCAAAATGACGATAACAACAGGAAAAATGAACGAGAAAAACCTGAGGTTCAAAAAGAAACCCTTCACTTTTTCCTTTGTCTTGCCCCAATTAAACATAGCACCTATAGTATCATATTTTGTAGCATTGCGGTAATAAAAGGAAAGCCTTCTATATGTTAAAGTATTATAAGTATGGGACTTAGACTTAAGATAATAATAAATCCTTCCTCGGGAAGGGAGACAGCGTTGTCAGATCTTGACAATGTATTGATGTACCTGTCGGGAAGCGGCAATCTTTCCCGCTCTGATATCTGCTACACCGCAGGAAGGTACGATGCTATGAATTTTGCCATGAACACCGATCCGTCAGAATACGATGCGATAGTCGCATTGGGAGGAGACGGAACGGTTAACGAAGTCGTCACCGGCATGATGAAAGGCGGGATCGACCTGCCACTCGCGATATACACGTGCGGGACCGTAAACGACTTCGCGACTATCAACAAACTTCCGCTCGAGGCATCGGATTTTGCAAGGATGCTTCTGAACCCCTCATATATCAAGGTCGACTGCGGCAAGGTAAATGATGACTATTTTCTCAACGTCGTCGCCGGCGGACTTCTGACAGAGGTCGCTTACAAGACCAATTCCGACGTCAAGACAATGATAGGTCCTGCGGCTTACTGGCTGTCAGCGATGAAGGATCTGCCCTCGCTTAACCGATCCTTCCACGTGAAGATAACATCGAACAATGAAACATATGAAGAGGATCTCATCCTGTTCATGATCTCAAATACGTCCAGCGTCGGAGGATTCCGCACACTCATATCAAATGCCGAGATAACCGACGGAAAACTGGATCTTTTCGCCATACGCAAGATGGACCCCTTAGAGGTCGTACCGCTGCTCGGAAGCTTTGTCGTCGGAGACCATATCAACAGCGACAAGATACTCTATATCCAATCTGATGAGATCGTTATCGAATCCGACGAATCGATCGTTCTCGACATCGACGGCGAGCAGGGATCGTCTCTTCCCGCCCGCATCAACTGTATTAAGGAAGCTATCACGCTAATAGTTCCCGGCAAGGAGGAACCGCTTTGAAAAAGAACAGGGATAACAAGAATAAGAGCATAAGAAGGACTCCGGACTTTGAATTGCCCGAGAACAGTGCCGAGAGCCGCGTCGAGGTCTTATCGGATCTTACCGAGAACGACTCACAAGACCGGGACGAAGATGATACCGAAGAGAGTATGTTATCGGATTCTCCGGCACCGATGAAGGAAGAGGTCGTTAGAAACGACATCGCTCCGGTAAAGCTGGATCTTCTTCCTGACAAGAATGACATAACGTCAAGAGCACCGGTCACAAGAGGATCCGTAAAGAGCATCACATTCCTCGTCATCGCTTCGCTTCTCGTTCTCGCTACGGTGGCCGCATCGCTGTTCTATAACGCAGGCATCAAGGAGAAACTGCAAAGCCCTCTTACGATAGGCGGCAAGCCCGTTGACAGTGCGGAGTTCAGCTTCATGTACCACTATATCCTCATCGATAACGGTGTCGATATATTCGCTTCCGAGACCCCGGAGATGCTCGCCTCCCCTTCGGTCGATGAGAACTTTGCCACGAACAGGGACTACTTCCTGGATCTGACGGCTCAGCAGATGCAGCTTACGGAGCTTCTTTACGACGACGCTTCGGCGCACGGCTATGAGATCGAGCAGAAGCATTACGACCTCGCAAGAGCATATATAGACTGGCTTCAGACCAAGGCCGACGAACTCGGCGTGGATCTTACCACTTACATAAGAGGCGTATTCGGAGATCAGGTCGACGAACAGGTCATCCTCGGAGCCCTCGCGAAGATGTATTTTACAGAAGATTATTCGTCCAATGCGAAGCTTGAGGAGTTGCAGGCTACGGATGAGCAGGCTGAAGAAGCGTATAACAACAACCCGAATGCGTATGATGAAGTATCCTATAAGCTCCTTCGAATAAGATACGAGCAAAGAGATCAGGCGTTCATCGACACGGCCAACCTACACGCCAACCAGATAATCGAACAGATGGGACACGATCCTTCAAACTTCGAACAGATCGCCGCGCAGTATTTCTCGGGTGAAGCAAGATCCATACTCCAGCTTCCCGACTCGACATTGACCGAAGGCGCGAGATACGATGACTTTACACATACGGACTTCAGAGACTGGCTGTTCGACAGTACAAGGATCTCGGGAGATTCGGTGATCTTCAACGATGCGGACGGATTCCCGATAATCCTCGTGTTCGTCGACAGAGTAAGACAGACGATACCTCTGCGCGACGTTCGAATGGTCGAAGTGCTCATCAACAACAACGCTGACGATCTGACTCCCGGATTCGATATAGCGAATGCACAGCAGGTCGCGCAGGAGATCTACGATACGATTGGTGTATTCGGCGAAGAGACCGACGTACAGACGATCGAGAATCTCTATAATGACGATATCATCAACGGTAATATAGTGATCACTCACAGCCGCGACACATATCCCGGTAAGTATGAGGGTATCCTTAACGAATGGATATTCTCCGACACGAGAGTCGCGGGAGACAAGGCATTCCTCGAGACCGATACGGGCTATTACATCGTATATCTCGTAGGAATATCCGAGAATCCCGAATGGTATGACAGAGTAAACAGCTTCGTTCGAATGAGAAACTATCAGGCCTTCCTCAATGAGACCATAAGCGCCTACGCTTATGAATTCAATCAGACGGGACTCGACAAGATAGCGGACGTGCCTTAAGCAACAAGATAAATAAAAGAGCAAATAGCGGGGTCATATCCCCGCTATTATTAATGCGATCATTGACATTATGAAGGTAAAGCCTACTGATATCGCAAGGACCAATGCCATTATCTTTACCCACGGTTTCTTCTTACTTTTGTTACTGTACTGCGTCATTTGAATCTCCGACCACCAAAGTTAATTCTATCGTGCGACCGTTACGCTCGACGACGACAGGTATCTCATCACCGGGCTCGTGAGAATCGCGCACGTCAATAATATCATCAGAAGAGGTAATTTGCACACCGTCGATAGAAATTATCATATCCCCTTCCTTTAATCCGGCAAGATCCGAGGGTCCGTTCTGGTCAACTCCGGCAACATAAGCACCCGCAATCGCACCGTAATATGCATTGGAAGCGACATTGCCCACCGTAACTCCGAGATAAGGTCGTCCTGATACATAGCCGTAATGGATCAGTGACTCTATAACTTCCGTTACATCCGAGATCGGAATGGCGAATCCCAGACCTTCGGCTGTCGATACTTTCGCATTGGTAACGCCGATCACCTCGCCGAAGGAATTGATCAGAGGGCCGCCGCTGTTACCGCTGTTGACGGATGCGTCCGTCTGAATCAGGTCCATGGTGTATCCGTTGTTGTTGACCGATCTGTCCAGAGCGGAAACGACGCCTACCGTAACCGTTCCTTCGAGCCTTCCGAGAGGATTTCCTATGGCTACCACGAGTTCTCCGACCTGGAGCATATCGGAATCGCCGAGAGTTACGCAGGGGTACGGTCCTTCTTCCCCGTCGGCCTTAAGGACTGCTATATCCGTCTGAGGATCCGATCCTACGACCTCAGCATGAACCGGCACCTCGCGTCCCGGAATGTTAAGGATGATCCCGTAATCCGAGCCCTCCTCGATGTCGCTCACCAGATGGTCGTTTGTCACAAGGTAACCTTCTTCGCTTATAAAGAAACCGCTTCCCGAGAATACCGGAGTTCCGGGATTGTCTTCCGTAACATCCTGCATGATATAGATCGACACGGTAGCGGGACTTACAAGCCTTGCTATCTCTACGGTACTCAATGTCTCCTTATCGGGATCGGTTACGCTCGCAGCACGCTCGAGTGAGAACTCGGGATCTGCCACAGGGCAGACCGTGCGCTCGCTCGGCTCGTCTTCGTCAGACACTTCCACCGTGTTTTCAGTTCTTCCCGTATAACTCATTATGCCGGTCGAACCAGACGCGAGTCTTAATACATAGATGGTCTGAAGCATGGAAAAGACAATGCAGCTCACTGTTACTATTATAAGAAATGGAACAAGAAAACCGCCTTTCTTCTCCTTACCGATCTTATTGTTTTCTACTTCACTCATATATTTTCACCTCTTCGGCGTAGATGATAAACCTTTATTGATTATAAATAACGGCAAAACTATGTCAAAATCACGTTAAATCTACGAAAGTCCTGATAAGGGCGCTTCCGGCCTTTACCGCTGTGACGCGTCCGAAGCTTCTGTCCTCCACAAATGAGATGAGATCATCCGATCTGTCCTTGGGGCATGTAACGGTTACTTTAACATCTTCGCCATACTCGGGGTCTTCGACGCACCAGCCGTCAGTCTTAAGCGCGTAGATCAGTTTCTCGGCCATATCGTAACCCATAGGCAGAATATACTTTTCACCTTCGGTGATCCTCACAAGCCCCGAAGATTCCGCTGCAAGACCGGCTGCTTCGCCGTAAGCTCTGACGAGTCCTCCCTTGCCCAAAAGGATCCCGCCGAAATACCTCGTAACGGTTATGACCGCGTTGCTGATGTCTTTCTTTGTAAGGATATTTAAGATCGGCATGCCGCCTGTGCCCGAGGGTTCCCCGTCGTCGCTGTATTTTTGCATGAATGTTCCGTTGCTTATACGCCAGGCATAGCAGACGTGTCTGGCATCGGGATAAGTCTGCCTTATCTTCGAGACAAACCGCTCAGCCTCATCGGCACTTGTGACCTCGCGGCTGTTGCCTATAAATTCTGATCTTGAGATCTCTATCCTGGATTCACCCTCACGGGCGAAAGTTATATATTCTTCCGACAAGCTCAGCCTAACTCCTTATATTTCTGATAAGCCATGAGGAGAAGGGATTTATCCTGACTGTAGGTAACTTTATCCATCGCGGTCTTGATATCAAAGAACTTGGCGTTCAGTATATTCTCTTCCCTGTTAGGCTCGGTCTTGGTATCGGGAGAAGTCATGATAAACCAAGAGATATTATTATGAACGGGCTTTCTTCTTGTTATGGAGTAGAACTCATAATGAGTCTTACCGCACGGGGCTATCACCTTCGCATCGACGCCGGTCTCGAGCTTGACCCGCCGTATGACGACCTCGGTTATCTTCTGATTGACTCTTATGACACCTTTGGGAAATGCCCATTCGTGCTTATCATTCTCAATCATTAGGACCTTATCTTCGCAAAAAACTATTCCGCCGGTACAGTTTCTGATGAGCATACCCGTTTCTCCTTCTCATTATTAAAATAATTTTATCATCAAATAAGGTATAATTTCTATTATGATCAATGACAATAGAAAATATGACACATCAGAGCTTCGAAGAAAAGAGAGGGGAGACTCTTATCAAAGAAGACTCGCCTTTCTCCAGAAGCTCTTTATATCGCTTCTCGTATGCGCGGTCGTAGTCGGTCTCGTATTTATAGGAATACTCATAGGGAGCAAGAAGGCAGGCACATCGGAAAGCTCGCAGAACTTAGGCGGGATCCCCCTGCTCGACGGATCCATAGAGGCACCGACGACAACCGAACCGTATACGGTTACGGAATATCTTGAAGACTCCGATCTCGCACTTAATATGTGGGGACCTCTTACGCCGGCCGAGAACCCCGTGCCTTACGAGCATGTGCCCGTAAGAGGTATATACGTCGGACCGGCGTCCAACCTCGAGGAATGCTTTACTCTCGCCGAGAATTCCGAGATCAACACTTTCGTTATTGACCTTAAAGAGGCCGAGGGCGTGCTCTTTGACACGACCAACGAACTCGCACTGGCGACGAGCACCGTCTCGGGATACTATAACCTCGGCGAAGTTGTGGAACAATGCCACGCGCACGGAATCAGGGTAATAGGACGTATCGTCTGCTTCAAAGATCCCAATCTCGCGGCGGCTCACCCGGAACTGTCGATAAGAGACAGCGCCGGCAATACTCTCTTCTTTAATTCCGAAGGAGGCAGAGCGTTCCTCGATCCCTATAACCCGGACAACTGGGAATATCTCATAGAGCTCGCGGAAGAAGCGATAGGCCGGGGCGTTGACGAGATACAGTTCGACTATATAAGATTCCCGACAGGCGGAACGACCACGGGCAACGAGCCTTACTTCGGAATGGAAGGAACTATCCCGGAGAAGGCCGAAGCGATCAACCGTTTTGTCAGGACCGCGAGAGTCAGGATACAGGATACGCTCGGTATCCCGATGTCGGCCGATGTCTTCGGCATCATACTCACATCCGAATACGACGGAAGGAACCTGGGACAGGACTGGATGACGATCGGTCTTGCCGGTGAAGACTCTGTCTGTCCGATGATCTATCCTTCGCACTACGCTCTCGGCACCATGATCGGCGGGATCACCTTCGATAAGCCCGATCTTTACCCTTATGACATCATGGTCGCGGTACTCTCACAGGGAAGTTCGGCCTGGTATCAGGAAGGATACTGTACCGTAAGGCCTTATGTTCAGGCATTCACCGCATATTACCTCGGAGACGGCAATTACTTAGAATACGATTATGAGGCGATAAACGCCCAGATAAGAGCCATTCAGGACTTACGACTCGACGAGTACATACTCTGGAACGCATCTGTCATCTACCCCGAAGGCAACTACGGTGGTAACGAAGACTGAAATATGTGATACAATGTGTGTTTGTTATATAGTTTATTAATATATATCGGAGGAAATATATGTTAGATATTAAACTTCTTAGAACAGATCCCGACATCGTAAGGGAGAACATCAAGAAGAAATTCCAGGATGAGAAACTTCCCCTCGTGGACGAAGTTATCGCTCTCGACAAGGAATACAGAGAAGCAAAGCAGAAGGCTGAGGGACTTCGTAATAAGCGTAATGTAGTCTCCAAGGAGATCGGTATGCTCATGGGCCAGGGCAAGAAGGACGAGGCCATGGCCAAGAAGAGCGAAGTTACGGATATGGCCGCTGAGCTCGAAGCGCTCTCAGTTAAAGAGACGGAGCTCGAAGAAGAGATCCGTAAGAGAATGCTCGTTATCCCGAATATCATCGATCCTTCCGTACCGATAGGCAAGGACGACTCCGAGAATGTCGAGAACGAGAGATTCGGCGAACCCCTCGTCCCTGACTTCGAGATCCCGTATCACGTAGATATAATGGAAAAGCTCGACGGCATCGAACTCGATCCCGCGCGTGACACATCCGGTAACGGTTTCTACTATCTTAAGGGTGACATAGCTAGACTTCATTCCGCATGTCTCTCCTATGCAAGAGACTTCATGATCGACAGAGGATTCACATACTATATTCCTCCTTACATGATCAGATCTTCCGTAGTTACGGGCGTTATGTCTTTTGCCGAGATGGAGAACATGATGTACAAGATCGAGGGCGAAGACCTCTACCTCATCGGTACTTCCGAGCACTCAATGATCGGTAAGTTCATTGATTCAATTATCGACGAAGATAAGCTTCCCCAGACACTGACATCCTACTCTCCCTGCTTCCGTAAGGAAGTCGGCGCACACGGCATCGAGGAGAGGGGAGTTTACAGGATCCACCAGTTCGAGAAGCAGGAGATGATCGTCGTCTGCAAGCCCGAAGACTCCATGAAGTGGTACGACATTCTTTGGAAGAATACTGTTGATTATTTCAGATCTTTGGATATCCCCGTAAGAACACTCGAGTGTTGCTCCGGCGACCTCGCTGACCTGAAGGTCAAGTCCTGCGATGTTGAAGCATGGTCACCCCGTCAGAAGAAGTATTTTGAGGTCGGTTCCTGTTCTAATCTGGGTGATGCTCAGGCCAGAAGACTTAAGATCAGGATCAAGGGCCCTAACGGAACTTATCTTGCTCATACATTGAACAACACATGCGTTGCTCCGCCGAGAATGCTCATCGCCTTCCTCGAGAACAACCTTAACGAGGACGGCTCGATCAGGATCCCCGAGGTTCTGAGGCCTTATATGGGAGGCAAATCGGTAATAGAAGTACCCAACAAGTGATCAACAAACGGCTGCCACGGCAGCCGTTTTATTTTGAGAGCTGTAGTGAGTCGGATGAGAATTCTATGACTCTGTCACAAACTGACAGTGCTGCAGGTCTGTGCGTCACGATTATAACTGTCTTGTCAGTGAGGCTTCTCAAATTATCGAGCAATTTCTTCTCTGTCTTCGAGTCAAGAGCGCTCGTTGCCTCATCGAGCAGAAGGATCGGACCGCCGGAACAGATTGCTCGCGCTATGGCTATTCTCTGAAGCTGACCCTCCGACAGTCCGCTTCCCTTCTCCCCTAACATGAGATCAAGATCTGTTATGAACTCGTCGGCACAGGCTATATGGAGCGCTTCCCTTATACTCTCCTCCCCGACATCAGCCCTTCCGAAGCTGACGGCCTCTCTGACTGTCCCGTTCATGAGGTAATTCCCCTGCGGCACATAAGCGAAGAGGCTTCTGTAAGACACATCAAGGACCGAATCATCGATATACATCTGTCCCTCGTCAAGAGGATAGAGTCCGAGTAGGAGCTTGAGAACGGTCGATTTGCCGCAGCCGCTGTAACCCGTGAAAGCGATAAATTCACCCTTCTTTATCTCAAGATCATAGTTATCGAGGACCTTTACACGGTTCCCGTCCTCATCGGACGGATATGAGAATCCGGCACCCCGAAGCCCGAGCTTACTGAATGACTCATTATAGATGCGAAGCGCTTCTGAATGGGACATTACCTTCTTATCATCTGCATACTCTTCGACTTCCATAAGTCGCTCGGCACTTGCGGTCATCGAATACCAGCGGGGAATAAAACCGCTGAGATTGGCAAAAGGGCCCTCGATCTGTGCGATGAGCTGTATTATCGCAGTCAAAGTGCCGTAGGTTACCGTTCCGGTTATGATACCTCCGGCGCAGTAGATTATCCCGATAAGATACATTCCCTGTAAAGCCGCTCCGAATCCCAGATTCGCGAAGTTGGAGAAATTACTTCTGGAAAGCCTGGCCTTCCTGTGGTCTGCCATCTTCAGAAGCGCCTCTTCCCTGACCTGATCTTCAGCGGTAAAGGCCTTGATGATCTGAAGACTTCCTATTCGCTCCTGAAGGAACACACGAAGCCTTCCGTCGCTTTCCTGTATCCTCTTATGAAGTCTTTTAAGTATCTTACGAAAGCTGTATGTGAGGAGTACGATGATGATCCCTCCGGGGATCATTATATAAGCAAACCACTTATCGAGTGCGATTATCATTATAAGGGCCGATATAAGCCTTATGATCATTCCGATAAATCCCGGCACGATCTCGACAAAACCGTTCGTCACGACAACGGTATCATTCGTAAGGCGGTTGAGCCACTCGCCCGTGTGAACGGCACTGACCGCAGAATAATCCTTGCGAAGGATATCATCGGTAAGCCTGATCTTAAAAAGGTTCTCTGTATCTGCCTTGGCAAGCTCCCTTATCCCTCTTATAAGAGCGGAGAGGATCAATATAACGGCAACAAGGATAATAAGACAGATCACATTCCTCATAAAACCGCCCCTATCGCGCGCTGCCGCACAGTCTACGATATTTCTCAGG
Organism: Mageeibacillus sp. UBA6980; assembly: GCA_002450095.1. Lineage (GTDB taxonomy): Bacteria > Bacillota > Clostridia > Saccharofermentanales > Saccharofermentanaceae > Saccharofermentans. The sequence continues at coordinate 135,714 of DJYK01000028.1, forward strand.
TACAGGGCATAGAGGACCCCTGTTCCGCCCGACAGAGCCTGAAGAACGATAAGGACGAGAACATATATCTTCGTCTTTCCCGTCACTTTCCAAAGCCAGTTTACCGTCTTATCCAAATCGCTTCACAAGCCTCCCGGCAGTTCTTCTGATACAGGCATATACCGCTCTCAGAGGATAGATCGCACACCATATCCTGACATATGCTCTATAACCTTTGTGGTCTACGCTATATTCTTTGCCCTTGCGTTTAAATCCCGTAAGGACGCCGATAACTTTATCGTCGGGGACTTTCTCGACAGTATATGTGTTATCTCCTCTTATAAGATAGAATCCGTCTCCCGGCTTCAATACCCGGTGAAGAACATAGCTGTCGCCTCTCTTATAGAGGGCGACGTCATATTTCCGAAGGCGTCTTTGGGGAACCGTAATAAACACGAGATCTCTGTTCTCGTGAAGCATAGGCATCATGCTCACGCCGCGCGTCTTATAAACAAGCTTGCCGTCACGGGCAAGAAGCTCCTCAAAACTCGTCATTCCTCGATTGCGTTAATACTTCTTAACTTACCTAACACCATCGAGACATCGGAAGCTATTTCTTCACGGGACGCATTATATTTGGCGCACATGGCATCGACGATCTTATCTTCAGTCGTATCTTCCTTAAGAAGATCGACTATGAACGCCGCCGTCTTATTGCCCTTTACAAGGCCGCTGAAAGACTCGTTTCCCACGGGAACGATAAAACGTACATCATCTATATCCTGCGTTATAAAATCGCTTCGAAGTCTCATATGTTGATCATCTCCGGATCTGTAATGTTAAATCTTCTAACATTTTACTACAAAGAGGGCAACAAAAAAGCTGTCCTGTAAGACAGCTTCTGTTCTTCTGATATAAAAGAATTCCTTATGCTCTCTTTACGAGACCGGAACGAAGGCAACGTGTGCAGACCTTCATTGTCTTAGGGGTGCCGTCAACAACTACCTTGACGCTGTGAACGTTGGGCTGCTGCTGTGAGAGGGCACGACGAGAAATCTGCGAACGTGTGATTCTTATCTTTCTACCAAAAAATGTGTCCTTCTGACAAACTTCGCACTTAGCCATTCGGATACACCTCCTATCTTTTCTTCTTAAAACGCAAGTGCAATAATACCACACACAAATTGAGTTTGCAACCACAAAATCAGTCTGAAAACACTCTTCTTACAGATGCGATTCTTCCGGCGATATCACTGTCCGCCGTAAAGTCCCGAAGTCTTATGGTCGTGCCCGCTTCCGAACGCATAAGCAAAGTGCCGGTATCCGTGCAAAGGGCCGCTTCGTATTCGCCTCTGTTGGTATTGGAAGTAAGGAAGACTATATCCCCCGGGATTATCGATTCTATAAGAAGATCACCTGTTACGGCATCGTATTCGAGAGGGACGGCGGTACCTGCCTCCATCTGCTCTTCCACGGTCCTCGGCATAACGATACCGTTGACACACGAACAGACATATATAAGGCCGTTCATGGATATCCCCTGCTTTGTTATCCCGTTCTCGAAGTATGTGGCATTTACGAGGGATAGTGCGGAGCTGACAAAATAACGGCTCGAGACGACCTCGATGGATGATCTTGGCTCGATCTCGATAACTCCGGAAGAACCTACCCAGCCGGTCCCGCCTCCGGGCAGAGCCACCTGATAAACTCCGTCACGTTTTACGTCGGAATAGAGGACGGTGTTCATCATTACCTGGGTGATAAGCGTTCCCTGGCTCGCATGAGTCATGACGTTCTTCGAGGTCTCGGATATCACCAGCATGTATTCGTGAAGATCGGGCTCGACCGAGGACGTGTCGGTCGTAAGATAACTGCTTAACACAAATCCTTCGATTCCGTCCGAGGTCCTGATCTTTGTAAAATCTCCGCTCTCGCCGGTGACTTTGACGGCTTCGTTATAGAGGACCTGCGTGATGCGGGGAGACGTTGTGTCAGCCCTCTCGAGGACATTCGCGACAGAGACAGTGACCACGCGGTAGGTGTCGTCATACATGAGGTTTACTTCCTTCTGCACGAAAAGCTCGATATTGGTGCCCTTAAAAAGCTCCGGCAGCGTATTCGGGAGTATCACGAATACCGATGTGATTATAAGCGCGGTAACGATCAGTGCCGCTATGAGCCTTATAAGCATATGTCTGCCCTTGGCCGCTACCGTGGCTTCACGTTCGTGAAGACCCCACATGTCATACATATCTTCGGCTTGACCGTAATTACCTGAGATTTCCGTAGCCTCATTAAGGAACGAGGCGGCATCCTCGACGTGTCTTATACCCTTGTCGAAGCTGCCTTTGGAGGATTTCTTATTATCTTTCTTATCAGATTTCTTCATGGCACAGAAGAACGCATACAGCCGAAGCGTAATCCCTTTCGTGGGTTATGGAAACGGATGAGGAACAGACCTTAAGTCTTTCCGTTATCTTATGGGCCTTGCCGTGAAAGACCGGATACGGAGCGCCATTATCGTCTGTCAGGATCTCGATATCGGGCAAAGCGATATCCTCGGCAAGTATTCCGGTACCGAGTGCCTTGGACACCGCCTCCTTAGCGGCGAACCTGCCGGCCAGGGACTCGGCCTTCTTCTCATCAGATCTGTGGGAGAGGATGTATTCTGTCTCTTTTTCCGAACAGGACTTATTGAGAAAGGACATAAAATGATCGCCCTCGACGATAGCCTTGATCCTCGGGATATAAACGGAATCGATACCGCTTCTGATCTTCATCTTAGAGCTTGCCCGCGGTACGAAGCTTCCCCGCTATCCTCTCATCGGAATCTGAAACAAGGACTTCTAATGCAGAAGATGAGACTATGACCGTAGCCCTTCCCGTCGCGAGTCTCGCCTCAAGAAGTTCATGCAGAGCCGCAGCGGTCTTGTAGTAACCCGTGATCTCGGGAGCATAATCATCTATGACGATAAGATCATAGGACTTAAGTTCTTCTATATCTTCATTGTTCAGCGCAGCGATCTTGTCCGCTTTGATATAATACGCCGTCATTCCCTGTAATATCGCATATTTACAGGCAACAACAGACAGGTAGGTCTTACCCGACTGAACGCCTCCGGTAAGGACCATGAGGCTATGGGAGGACTTGTTCTCGAGAAGATCCCTTATCCCCTCGAACATGCGCTTTCTGGCGCCGCCGTCCTTGAAGCGGTCGAATTCGAAGTTCTTAAGCGTATACGAAGCATAATCCTTGAGACCCGCCTCGGTATAAGCCTCCTCCAGCGCCCCCTTCATACAGGAAGTACAGACGACGCGCCTTCCGTCAGACGTGCTCGTAAAACCCGTATCGGAGCACTTGGCACAGAGGACCTTCTCTTCATCGAACTTCGGATCGATATTATTCTCTTCTATGATCTTCTGCCTTTGTTCGCGCAATTCCTCTTCACGCTTGTTAAGAGCCGGTACAGGGTCATTATCGCCGTCTACGGCACACATCATCCGCTTAACACGGACTTCGACAAGATCGCTGTCAGTCTTTCTTAACTTCGGGTATTTTCCGTAGATTTCCTCGACTTTATTGTCGAGATTGATCTTCTTTATATTTCTCGCACGAGCAAGACGCTCGTTGATCGAATCATTTATCGTCTTCATCGCTTCCTCCCGAGAACATATCAAGTATCGAATCGTGTATAGGAGCATCGTCTTTCCGGTCTTCATCGGAATTGTTCGCTTCAGAAGACTTATCAGCAGTTATGCCGGCTTCCTTACCGCTCTTTCTGACATTGGTGCGTCCTTTGGTCCTGGAGACTTTGGACTTGTTCTCCTTCGCCCTCTCGGCCTCATACACTGTCGCCTTATCAATGGTAAAGACACCTGCCTCATACCATTCCTTAAGCTTCTGCTCTATGTCCAAAGTCTTAATGGAGGATCTCCACTCATTCACCCTGATCGCGTACTCCACGATCTGCTCATCTGCACCGTAGACATCGACCCATTTATTGAACCGCTCGTAATCCATCTCGGTAAGATGTCTTCTTAGAAGTCTTCCCGTCATCTTGGCTATCGAAGAACGCTTGTTCCTTTTATCGTAATACTCCTTAAGCGCATCAGCGGTCGTAAAGCCCTTCTCGAACCATCTTCTCGCGAGATCTTCCATCTTCGCAACGATATACTGCATACGAAGCTCTTTGCCCTCTTCAAAGAGTGCATATACGACATTATCTTCAAAGTGATAATCGTAAAGACAGGTATCGATCAACCTGTAGAACGCATACGGCATGGCTCCCTGGTAGAAAGTCTGCTGTATCGATGTCGCGAGAAGATTACGCTTCTTCTCGTCGCTTCTCATGACGGGAACGCCGGAGGCATCTGTCCTGCTTTTTACATATTCATCGATCTCGACCTTCTTAAGGTCGACGGAAGAGAATCTGTCCTTATCCTCCCTGATGAACACGCTGGCGGAAACGAGTTCGGCAAGTGCCTGATTGACCGCTTCTTCCGGGATCGCTCCGTAGGACACCGCATCCTTCAAAGTAAATGAAGACCCCTTATATGTCATGGTCAGCCAAAGATACAGACTTACCGCATCTTTCCCCAACATAGGCATATACCGGGCAATAAATATGTCCGGTATAAGCGTATCTGATATAAGTATTTCCAAGTGATCTGAAGCCACTGCCGTTATGCCTGTCAGGCTGCAGGTACTTCTTCCGCAGGCGGCGGATCAACAGGATCCGCGACCTGTTCGGGGTTAGCGTTAGGATCTGCATTAGGGTCGACATTGGGATCGACGTTCGGATCGGGAGATGTCTCGACAGAAGTCTCGGCAGGTCCTTCGACGACACCTGTCAAAGCGCCGGTCGATGCATCGAGCACAGCCTGCGTGCCGTCGGGATTAAGCGTACCGACCTCGATCTGGGCTGATATGGTCGAATAATTCGATGGAGGAAGTTCAACTCTTCTGATCTCGTTGCCGCTCGCATCCATCCAGATCTGATAAGAAGTGGCGTGAACACCATCGTGCGCAGGTCTTAAGCTGTTGGTCTCCCCTACGGGAAGAGCGGGATTGGCGATATATGCAACGCCCGCGGCTGTAGTCGATAATGTCTCTCCCTCGAATACGATATACTGTCCGTCAGGCAACTGATGTCCGTAGATCGAGACGGTTATCTTGGATGTTGAAGGATCCCAGTATGCCGACAGAGCGATCGGGTATCCGGAAGTATTTCTGAATACAAAGTCCTGATTGCCCCAGTCAACTGCAGCATCCGTACCGGCTGCGGCATAGGTGGACGGCCACATGTGAGGCCATCTCTCGATGACTTCGAGATCGGACTTGATTACGGACTGATAGATCATGGAGCTGACCTGGCAGATACCTCCGCCGTACGCCTGTGCGGACTGACCGTTCTCGATAACTCCCGCTACCTCATAACCGGTCGACTCATTTCTCGGTCCTACAAAATCATTGAAAGAGAACACATCGCCGGGCTGCATGATAAGTCCGTTGATCTTCTCGCATGTGATTGAGATATTGTGATTTCTGCTGCTGTTGGATGTTGTCGTAGATGTGGATGAAGCAATGAGACCGAACTCGTTCCGGATCATCTCGCTGGACAATGACGGCTCCGTAACCTCGGCAACGACGGGAACAGTTCCCTCGTATACACCGCTCTCGAGCAATGAAGTAACATCTGTTACCGCATCGTCGAGATTTATCTCATATCCTCTGCTCGACTCCGTATACTCGAACGAACCGTCCTGAGGGTTAAAGCCCGTGATAACGGCATCCTGTGCGACGCTAGTAGAATTGGAAAGAGTGCTGGTTACGATCTGTCCTACCGATTCGGTAGAGAGCGTATATGCAGAATTGTATACCACGGGGTTGCTTAAGAGCGCAAGGCGCTGATTGTATATGTTGAGAAGAGTCTGATCATCCTCTTCGCCAGTAATCCTCAAGTAGTTGTATGCCTCGTCGACAATGCTGTCGAGAGTGGATGTAAGAGGAAGAGAGCTAAGATCCAGAGGATAAACGACTCCGTCAAGATCAAGGCTGATATTGAGCACGGGCTCGGCAGGCTGTGTAGCGCGAAGAGAAGCAAGGGCTTCATCCTTCGTCATGCCTCCGACGTTGGTGCCGTTGATCACGATGCCGTCGATGAACTTATCCGTAATGAGCATCTCGCGAAGCTGCTTGCCGGAAACCTTATCCGTTGTTCCGTCGGCAAGTACGATCTCATACTTGGGATCGAAGAAACCGGTCTTATAAAGATAGAATCCGGCACCGCCTCCGATGGCAAGAACGAGTACAACGGCCAAAGCCAAAGCACCTGTGGATGACTTCTTCTTTTTCTTGGAAGACGCCCTTGAAGACTTCTTGCTCTTAGGCGAAGTCTTTCCCTTGGCATTGACTCTAACCGGGGCATTTCCATACCCTGTATATGAAGGCCTTACGCCCCCTCGATTATCAGAAGATCCGTTTCTGCCGGCGCTGTTCTTCATCCGTAATCCCTTCCCTTAAAATGTGTACACTTAAATATACTTAACCCCAAGTAAACTTTCAAGAAGATATTCATAAATAAATATGATTTTTAACCGCTGATTTTTGTTACATTAGTCTATATGCTATAATTTACGTTAACAGGCGATTGTCAGATGAGCGATCGCATTGTTTTATTGAGAGGAAATGAGCAAGAACAAGGTTACATTCACGCATATCCTGAAGATATTCTTCCTTTGCGGCCTGGTCGTAATGGTTAACTTTGCTTATGTTACGAGCTTCTTCGTGATATTCGGTTCACAGATGGAAGACGTTGAGTCAGGAGTTAACAACTACGATGCTTACATCAACCTCCTCCCCATAATCTCCGCATCGAGCTTCGTTCTCGCGGACTTCCTGCAGATGGCAAGGTTCTTCCGTAAGAAGAACGTGGAGGTTGTATCCGACTCACTGAAGTTCAGTTTCATCCAGACGCTCATCACTCTCTCCGCCAAAGACCTTTTCGAGCAGAGAGCATTCCCTCGAAGCGTTATCGTCTTAAGCTTCGTAGTCCTTATTATCTACATCTTCATGTGGCAGATGATCTGCATGGTCATAAGCCGCCGGGTATTCGAGACAGGAAGCCTTGTCATCATCGGATCCAACGTAGCCACAATGAACGAGGTCAAGGCCAAGATCCAGCCTTCGCTTAAGAGCGTAGATCTCGACTTCTCCCGCCTCGTAAGGTATTCCGACAAGAGAGCGGTCCGCGCCGTCATTCGAAGCAATGTCGAGATATTCCTTTGCCCGGATGTTCCCGAAGACGTCAAGTCCGACATAATCCTCGCCTGCGCCAAGTACGATACGGTAGTCTACGTCGTACCACAGTTCTACGAGATCTCGCTCTATAAATCCAAGATCATCTATTTGAACGACCTTATGGTAATGATCATGGACCGCATGGGTCTGACTTTTGAACAGAGGACATTTAAGAGGCTTCTCGATATATTCGTTTCCGTCATCGCACTCATCGTATCGGCGCCGATCCTTCTTATCTGCGCACTCCTGATCAAGGCCGAAGACGGCGGTCCCGTGTTCTTCAAGCAGGAGCGCCTTACGATCAATAACAAACCGTATTACATTTATAAGCTCCGCTCCATGAGAGTAAATGCCGAAGACTATACCGGAGCCGTTATTTCAGGTAAGAACGACCCCAGAGTCACCAAGATAGGAAAGTTTTTAAGAAGATCCAAGATCGATGAGATCCCTCAGTTCATTAATGTACTTAAAGGAGAGATGAGCGTCGTCGGACCGAGATCGGAGCGTCCCGAATTTGTCGAGACCTACGAGAAGAAGATCCCGGGGTACTCACAAAGATTCGCGGTCAAGGCAGGCATCACGGGCCTTGCACAGATCGCAGGCAACTACGATACGACAGCACAGGATAAGCTCCGCTATGATCTTCTCTACATCAAGAACTACTCTATCCTTCAGGATATCAAGATAATATTCCTGACAGTCAGGGCTATATTTACGCCTCATCTTTATAACCAGAGCTTCGAGGAGAACAGAGAGACCGTCGTCTCGACCGACTCCACATTGATACACCACGAGGAGACCTGATATGGTCTATCCTTATTCCGTCCTCATGAGCGTATACTCAGGTGAGACAGCGCTGAATCTGCGTCAGAGCATAGACAGCATATATGCTCAGGATTGTCTGCCATCCGAATTCGTTCTCGTTGTCGACGGTCCCGTCGATACGTCCCTTCTGGAAGTTATTAACTCTTACCCTTCCGTTAAGGTCATAAAGCTACCCGAGAATGTCGGACTCGGAGCCGCGCTTAACGAAGGACTTAAGCATGTCACCTGCGACATAGTCGCCAGAATGGACAGCGATGACGTCGCTTTTACCAACAGATGCGGCAGAGAATACTCTAAGATCTCCGAGGGCCTCGACATCGTAAGCTCATCCTTATTGGAATTCGAAGAGGATATATCGAACATAACCGGAAGGCGCGATCTTCCCGTCACGCAGGACGAGATAATCGAGTTCTCGCGCAAGAGAAATCCATTCAATCACCCGTGCGTTATGTTCCGTAAGAGTGCGGTGATCGCCGCCGGCGGATACAACTCGGACTTCCCCTTCTTTGAAGACTACGATCTGTGGATAAGGATGCTCATGAACGGCGCACGAGTCGCCAATATAGAAGAACCTCTCCTCTATATGAGAACTGACGAGGGGATGTTCTTAAGAAGAGGCGGCAGGGAATACGGCAGGATAATGCTCGATTTCCATAAGAGCCTTATCGATCGCGGCTGGACAACAAAAGAGACCTACCTTACAGGTGCGGTCCCTCACTATCTTATCTGTATAATGCCTGAATTCATAAGGCGTGCCGTCTATCGTATGCTTCACAGAAAGCACTGACGGTCCCTTCTGCGCAGGACTTCCACGTGAACATCCTCGCGTGATCTTGTGCCTTTCTTATCCTCTCGGAATCTTTATCTGTCGTCAATGCCTCAAGTAGCATCTTCTTGATGCTCTCGGGATCATCCGGATCTGCAAGGAATCCGTATCCTTCCGCGATCTCCTTCATCGAAGACCTGTCAGATGTAACGGTAGGGACCCCCGCAGCCATTGCTTCGGCGACAGGTATTCCGAATCCTTCATATAATGACACGTAAGCGAAAGCACTTGCCCTCTTAAGGAGAGGTATCATATCCTCGTCATCAACAAATCCCGTGAATACTACCTCATCCCTTAACTCGGGATCCCCGTTCACCTCATCGAAAAGTTCTTCATAGAACCAACCCTTCTTACCGGTTATAACAAGTCTGTACTTATCCCGAACTTCCTTCGGCAGAAGTTTATATCCTTTTATAAGTCCTTTGACATTCTTTCTCGGCTCGAGAGTACCGACATAGTAGATATACTCGCCTTTAATCCCGTATTTATCGAGAATGCCGTCGTCCGCGGGAGCGCCTTCAAAGAACGCTTCCTTGACACCCATATAGGTTACATCGATATTGGTATTCTTCGGTCTGCAGAACTTCGGGATATCCTCCTTCGAATTCTCCGATATCGTGATTATCTTATCGGTCGATACGGCGGATCTTCTTATATACCACTTGAATATCTCCCTCTTCCATCCGATATAAAGCTCCGGGAACATGAAGTAAGCCATGTCGTGAAAGGCATTGACGACTGCCGTCTTCGGACTTACAAGTCTTACCGGATAAGGCATCGAATAGTTGGGACACAGAAGAACATCCGCTTTTGCCTTGGAAAGTCTCCACGGAAATACGATCTGCTCCCAGATTATGCGTACCCATTGTTTCCTTAATATCTTGGAACTGCAGGGAACCATATGGAAGTTATCCTTATATACGCCGAACCCGTCGAGGTCATCGTCCTGTGCAAACAGAAAGTATTCATTCTCATCATCGACTTCCTGAAGTCCTTTGATGAGACCTAACATGTACCTTCCGATACCGGTCTTACTCTTCGGTGTAGATGTCAGATCAAGAGCGATCCTCAAAGCAGATCCTCTCTCCCGCTCTCCTTAAGGGCATCGACGATCTTCTTTACGTCCTGGGCATTGTCTTTGTTACAGACAAGGATGGCATCCTTCGTCTGAACGACAACGATATTCTTAAGACCTACCGCTGCAATAAACTTATCTGCCGCTGCATCGAACAAGACTGTATCACTGCATCCTTCGAGCCTGTAATTGCCATTTGCTATCGCCTCGCCTGCAGTAATATTGCCGTCGCTGTCCTTATCGAACACATTATCGAGGCTGTCCCATGACCCGACATCGTTCCATCCGAAGTCAGCGGGAATGCAGTAAACGCCTTCTGCATGCTCCATTATTCCGTAGTCGACGGAGATCTTCTCTAATTCGGGATAAGTGGCTGCGATAGAAGCGGCTTCCCTCTCCGTTCTCAGATCATCGAAGATCTTTTCCATGTCCTCATACATCTTGGGAAGGAGTTTCCTGAAGTATTCGAGGATAACGGAGACCTTCCATATGAACATACCGGAATTCCACAGATACGTGCCTTCGTTGACATACGAAGTCGCGCGCTCGATATCCGGCTTCTCGACGAACTTGATAAGATCATAGACCTCATCTCCTGCTGCGGGCTTTTCCGAGAAATTGATGTATCCGTAACCCGTCGAAGGGAATGTAGGCTTGATTCCGATAGTTACGATCCTGTCGGTGTCTTCAGCGGTCTTCATCGCGAGACTTAATATACGCTCATATTCCTTGATATTTCCGATATGATGATCTGCGGGAAGGACTGCCATCACGGCATCCCCGTACAACTTCTTCAATGTCATGGCAGCATAGATGATGCAGGGAGCGGTGTTTCTCTGAACGGGTTCGATCAGGATATGAGTTCTGTCCACCTCATCGAAAAGGACTTTGCTCATAAGCTCTGCCTGCTTCTCATTCGTTACGATAAAGGTATTCTCTCTGCCTATAATATGATCGTAGTGCTTGATCGTCTCATTGATCATTACATCATCACCCGTAAGCTTTACCAGCTGCTTAGGTGTTGTCATCCTTGATACCGGCCAGAATCTGGTTCCGCCGCCGCCTGCCATAATGACTGCCGCTCTTTGCATATATACTCTCCTTGTGGATTCATATTATCTAACTTATAATACCACATCATGGATGATTATAAGTTTCTCGTTGCAACCGATATGGACTACACTTTACTCCTGCCGGGAAAGCCCGTCTCAGAAGAGAATAAACGTGCGGTCAAAGCCGTATATGACGCCGGCGGATGCGTAACTCTCGCGACCGGCCGAACCTTCTATCTTACGGGATCGTATGCCCGTGATCTTGATATTAAGATCCCGCTTATCACCTCGAACGGCGCGGCTCTGTCTGACCCCGTATTATTTAAAGACATATATTCGGAGAATTTTCCTGCGAAGATCCTTAAAGTATTGACGGACTTATTTACCGAAGAGCATGTCAATGCGACGGGTTATTCGTCCGACGGGATATACTATTTTGAGAACTCATCGAGGCGAGGATTCATCGCCGATTACAATTCTGCGGTCCCCGATGAGATCAAAGTCATCGAATTGGATGATCTTCACCATCAGTTCAATAAGTTTCTTCTCATAGACCCGCCCTCATCTGTAATCGATAAGATCAAAAGCATCGATGAGCTTCAGGTCGTAAGCTCGGCAAGATCATTCTTTGACGTTATGATGAAAGGGACATCAAAGGGATTGGCTCTTAAAAAGCTGGCACGTTCATTGAATGTCGGTCTGACATTCGCACTCGGTGATTCGGAGAACGATATCTCATTATTGGAAGCAGCCGATCATTCAATAGCAATGAAGGGTTCCTCTATTGAAGATATTGCAGATTATGTAACTTCAGACTGTGAGTCTGACGGCTTCGCGAAGGCCGTCTATGAATATATCCTGCCCGTGAGCGCGTCAATTGGCGCATGAGTGACCAAAAGTGTGACTAACTGAATGAGTCTGTCACTGTTTCAGTCACTACAACCCTCTCAGTGACCAAAAGTGTGACTAACTGAATGAGTCTGTCACTGTTTCAGTCACTAATATAGAATCCGGGGTATATCTGATTATGCTGCGAGCTGTTCTTCCGAAGAATAAACGCTGTATATATACTCATCGGCAAGTTCGTCGAGACGACCGCTCGAACGTTCTTCCGATTGGAATGAATTCACATAATCAAGGAGTTCTTCGCTTCCCGGAGGAAGGAGAACACCGAGCTGTCCGTGCGTAAACGGCTCATCGATCAAAGGTGCGGCAAGACGCGGATCTTGTGATACATAGTAACCCGCTTCCATGATCTCGGTGATCATAACATCCGCTTCGCCCGATGCGATGAGACCCGGGATTTCCTGGTTCACATCGTGGATAACGATCTGCGCATTCGTCAGATTCTCGCGTGCAAACCTCTCATTTAATCCTCCGGGATTTTCCATTACAACTACATCGGGCTGATCAACAGCCTCGAGTGATGTATAGACGGATGCATCTTCTGCGCGACACAGGACAGTCTTTCCGTTTCCGAAATAACCGTCGCTCATAAGAGCGGATTCGAGACGGGCATCTGTGATCGTTATTCCGCAGATCGCAAGATCGAATGCTCCGGCCAGCGTATCATCCATAAGCGTTGGCCATGAAGTCGGGACGAATTCGACTTCAACGCCCAGAGAATCTGCAAGATCGTATGCGAGTTCAACGTCGAATCCGACATATTCGCCCGTGGAAGGATCCAGATACGACATCGGCTGATAATCGCCGGCGGTCCCTACATACAGAACTCCGCGGTCGATTATGCTCTGTACCTGATCGGAATATGAGGGTCCTGAAGATTCGGAGACCTCGGGGGCGCCGCATCCCGTAAGTAAGACGACAGATGAGGTAAACAAAGTCAAAAGTTTTATGACCTTATTCACCGGCAACCTTACTTATAAGCCGGTCCCAGCCTTCGCATATCTTATCCCAGGAGTAGTCGTTATCCACATAGACAACGCCGTTGTCACCCATCTTCCGTGCGATATCTTTATGCTCGAGAAGGTAATCGACACAGCCTTCGAACTCGAGGAAGCCCGAGTAGTATAATCCCGCGTTCGAACGCAGAGCGTGTCCCTTTAATACAGGGCAATCGGCTGATACGAGAACGGGCTTATTGCTCTTCATGGCCTCGAGGACGACAATGGAAAGGCTCTCGAACTTAGACGGCAATACGAGGAATCTGCATGCAGCAAGCCCCGAGAACTTATCCTCTTCGGATACAAATCCCAGTGATACGATATCTTCGCGTTCCGGGATCTCGCATACGGGCTTACCCATCAATACGAGTTTTAAAGTGGAATTGGGGTGTCTTTTCTTATATTCGGCAAAATACTTGAACAGCTCCGGGCAGCACTTATTCTCGTCGATCCTTCCGACATAGAGCATGAAGTTATCGAGGTTATACTTGACCTTAAATGCCTCACCGTCTATACCGTCGGGAAGTACGACTCCTACGCCTCCCTTGCCTCCGTTATCGGGTTTGGACAAAGATGAGGGAAACAATGCATTCGTAAGCTCCTTCTCTTCTACCGTGTTGTAGTAAAAGGCTGAAGGCAGCGTAAACATCTTCTCGAATATTCCGAGATGGATAGGAGTCTCTTCATGAGCCGTAGGGATAAATACGGCCTTGTCGGCAACAACCGGAAGACCGAAGTATGTCGTGTAGTAAAGATAGCAGACGAATACAAAAACATCGTAGTCGTCACGGATATTCGCAAGCCTCTTCGGAAGGTCGGGACAACACGGTCCCTGTTTTGTCATCCATTCCTCTTCCTTCTCCCGTGACAGAGGAGAACGTGCCGCTGCAGCACCCAGGACCTTCTCCGACAGCTTATTAAACGAATCGACGTCACGCTCCGCAGAATTGCTCAAACGCTCGACTTTTACGCCGTTTAACATTGTTACACCGGGTTCATACTCGTTCTTCCAGGTCTGATAATTAATGGCGCACGTCGTAAGGCAGGCCACCTCATATCCGGGCAGCCGGGCAAGGTGTTCGGCGACCTCACGGGTGTATGCTTCCGCTCCGCCGTTAACCTCCAGACCGTATCTTTGAACAACAAAACAGACTCTCATCAGATCGCCCCCGTAAACTCGGATATCTCATCGAGAAGGATCTTCGATACATTCTCGTAGCGGAAATACTTAAGTCTCTCATCCTGCTCTTCGATGAGCTTCGACCGAAGTTCATTATTGAACAACGCTTCGTGCAGAGCCTGTCCCATCAGCGCAGGAGTCTTCTTGTGAAGGAGGATCCCCGTTCCGCCCAAAGTCTCAGGCATGGCACATGAATCAAAAGCGATAATCGGTATCTTAAAGTGCATGGCCTCGAGCAAAGGCACGCAGAATCCCTCGTGCTCAGACAGCTGAACGAACACGTCAGCCGAACGGTAGTAAGCGAGGATCTGCGGGAATGTTATGTGTCCCGTAAAGATTATGTCGTCTAAGCCTAACTTCTTGGCATAGAGCCTGAGCCTCGCAGTATATTTTTCCATGCCCTGCGTCGAACCTGCAAGGATGAGGCGAACCGGCTCTTTATACATCTGACGGTAAGCATAGAGCATCGTCATGATGTCCTCGGGCTTTTTATTCGGAACGATACGACCGACAAATAAGATATTCTTAACGGCGTGGTCGGATGTCGCGGCAGGACCTCCCATCTTCGTAAGCAACTCGGCGTCGGGTTCTTTATCGTAATCGTCGAAAGGAACGAGTATCGGTCCTACCTTCAAAGGACAGGTATATCCGTAAGATCTTAACTGATCTAAGTTAAACTTAGAGTCGCAGATACCCGCTTCAAAAGTATCCTTCAAAGACTTCGCTTCCTCGATCCCCTGCGAACACAACTTGGCCGTCTGCCCCGAATACGGAACAAAGAAATCAGGCGGCGTCATATTGTGGTAGATGACGATCTTTCTGCACGGCAGATCCTTGATCTTCTCGTTAAGGACGGTGCCGGTCGACAGATGGTAGAGCATGATGTCGTTCTTCTTTACCTTGGGAAGGACGTGATAGGGCTTGATCGTCTTGCTTATGAACTTGGGATCCAGGTGCTCGGCATAGATAACGGAACGGCGGACACCGTGATCCGTAAGGAGCTTTTGTATGGCACGGGTGTCGTTACTTACCGCATCGCCTCGCGACAAAGTTGTCAGTACCTGAAATACTCTCATTTGCTTAACTCATCTATTCTGTCTTGCAAAACGTTGATCCGGGAGAACAGATCCTGCTTGATCTTCTCCTGCTCGCGGAACTGCTTCAAGACAATAAGGATCTTATCGTTGATATCATTCTGCGCATAGACGCAGGGGTTATAGTAGAAGCCGTAAAACATGCCTCCGATCTTCTCGAGAAGCGAGTGATACTGCGGAACTACCTTTTTGTTCTCTTCGATATAGGAGATCATGCGGGAGACCGAATCCTCCATCGAGATTCCCATTAGAACGGAGATATCCTCGAAGTTTACGGGCAATGCTACGGGTTCCCTCTTATCAGAGGCAACTATGCCGTCAAACATCTCTCGTGCTGTCACTTCCCGGCCTCCTCAATAGAGGCGACTCTCTGCTCGAGAGCGGCCAGAGTCTTCTCCAAGTCTTCAATCTCGGTCTTCTGGTTCTTTACGGCTTCGCATACCATATAGTAGTGGTAGTTGAGCTTATTCTGCTGTGCGACGATGGGAAGGACGAAGAATGAACCGGCCTTTCTGATGCACTTCTTTATAAATCTTTTGATCTTGCCGCCTTCGAGCATACGGTAAGCCGTCACCTCGTAGTTATATGCAAGATACCTTACGGCTTCGTCGAGCGTTGATGCGGACGCACCCGAAGACGTATCCTGAAACGACAGAGGGATCTTATCTGCTCCGCTCTCTTTGATGTTCGCGCGGATCTCCTCCATTATCTTTGTCACATCGATATTCTCAGCCATCGTTCTCTTCCTTCTTGGTATCGTACTCCCAGTCGTGTTCCATAAAGAAACCTCCGACATCGGGAGTCTGCCTGTATGTATCTATCTTCAATGCGTCCTTCCAGTAATCGACCGGAACGCCGTCTCCGTATTCTATCGAGAAGCTTACCGTGTACTGGTCGGGCATAAGAGGGATCTTCCTCATGATTATCGTGAACTCGCCGTCCTCTTCTATGTCAAATTTCGGATGCCCGTCGATCCTCGTGTTCGTGCCGTAGAGGTTCTCTCCGGAATTGCGGAAAAATCCTATGCCGAACACCGCGTCCTTAATGGGCTTCTCGACGTGGTAATGAACCTTGAAGTAAACATCGGATCCGACCTCGAAAAGCCGCTTTCCGACGCCGTCGGGACCGGAAGCGGTTATGCTCGTGATCTTGACCTCTCCCGAACCCCAGCGGTACTGTCCGCCGTTCGCCTCGACTGCTGCCTGCTGTTCGGGGATCATCGACAGCTTAAGGTTCTCCTTATAGCGGCGCTCCTGCATGTAAGCGACATACTCGGGAGGGATATCCAGGGCCTTGCCGCCTGCCGCCTGACGCTGCTCGTTCATGAAGTCCAGGTATTCGCTGTGGACCGCGAGAGGCGTTCCGTCAGCTCTTATCTTACCTTCATTGATCCAGATCGAACGGTCGCAGATATTCTCTATCTGTGAGAGCGAGTGGGATACGATAACGATCGTCGTACCCTTCTCCTTGATCTCCTGGAGCTTCGAGAAACACTTCGCCTGAAAGTTCGCATCTCCTACCGCGAGGATCTCATCGATGAGAAGCACTTCGGCATCGACATTGATGGCGACCGAGAATGCGAGCCTCATGTACATTCCCGAGGAATATGTACGGACGGGGTTATCAATGAATCCCGCGAGCTCCGAGAAATCGATTATGGTCTGAAGACGCGCCTCTATCTCTTCTCTCGTAAGACCGAATATAGAAGCATTGATATAGATATTCTCGCGCCCGCTCATGTCGGGATGGAAACCTGCGCCGAGTTCGAGCAGACTCGATACGCGGCCCTTAATATCTACTGAGCCTCCGTCCGGATAAAGTATTCCGGATATGAGCTTCAGAAGTGTACTCTTACCGCAGCCGTTGTGGCCGATGAGACCGACGGCCTCTCCCTTCTTTATATCAAAAGATACGTTATCGAGAACGGTCCTGACTTCGTGCCTGTTCCTGTTCCTGAATAATATGACCTCTTTAAGAGATCTGCCCTTGTCGTAATAGACCTTGAACTTCTTAGTAAGATTCGAGACTCTGATCGCTATATCATCTGCCATATCAAAGTTCCTCCGCGAATCTTCTCTGAAGTCTGCCGAATATGAGTATACCCAGAAGCACCGTAACGATACCTATCAGGACCGCGAGTATAAGCGTGCGAAGATCGGGCGTTCTTCCGTAATAGAGAACGTCGCGGTACGCATTTACGATTGGTGTGACCGGATTAAGTCTGTAAAGAGAGAGGTACTTCTCGGGTACCATCGACTCGGGATAGCAGATGGGTGTCGCATAGAGCCACGCCATCGCGACTATCGCAAGGATGTGCTCCAGATCTCTGAAGTAGACCGTCAAAGATGAGCTTATCAAAGCGATACCGAGCGCCATGAGATATTCGACGATCATTATGACCGGAAGGCAGAGAATACCTGCGACGGTCAGCTTAACTCCGGATATCAGTGATACGGCGATAACGACTATAAAAGACAGGAGCATGTTTACGAACTGAGACGTAACGAATGATATCGGTATGATCTCACGGGGAAACCTTATCTTCTTGATAAGATCCTTCTGTGCGATTATGCAGGTGGATCCGCCGGTGATCGCGGCAGAGAAGAACAGCCACGGTATAAGACCGACGAAAAGATAGAGATAGAACTTATCGACTCCCGCCTTCATGATGATCGAGAACACCATGTTATAGACGAGAAGCTGTAAAAGCGGGTTTACGAATGTCCACATAAACCCCAGAACAGACCCCTTGTATTTACCGCGAAGATCGCGCTTTACAAGGCTGTAGATCATAAGACGGTATTCGTAGATTTCCTTAAGCTTGTTCATTCTTAAGATAGTACTCGTACATTTCCTTCAAAGTATCGAAGATGGAATAGCGGGGCTCCCATCCGAGCTTCTCCCTTATCAGAGAATTATCACACTGGACTATCGGAGTATCGATAGGTCTGTATCTGTCCTGATCGACGACGATCTTAACATCAACCGTACAGAGGCTCACGATATACTCGAGCATCTCGTCAAGACCGTATGCCTTGCCGCTTCCGACATTATAGATAGTCCTGTCATCGTTGCTCTCGAGTATCATGCGGTATGCTCTGGCAACATCTCTTACATCGGAAAAATCCCTCTTTGCCGAGAGATTGCCGACGTGTATCTCACCCGGTTCTCCCGCAAGCTCTATGCTCGCAGCCTGCTTGCAGAAGCTCGGAAGAACGAATGAATCCTTCTGTCCGATCCCCGTGTGATTGAACGGCCTTACGTAATGGATCTTAAGTCCGAATCTGGAACGATAGCATTCAACAAACTGTTCCTGAGCCATCTTGGATATTCCGTAAGGATTATTCGCTGCAAGAGGATCGTTCTCATTTATTATCCCGTTCTTGGCAAGGTATTCCTCCGAAGACCCTATGAACAGTATCTGCGCATTACGGGCGTGCCTGCCCGCTGCCTCGAGGATATTAAGTGCTCCGACAACATTGACTTCGATGGTCGTCTGCGGGATCTTCCATGATGAACCTACGCTGCTTATGGCAGCGAGGTTCGCGATGACATCGGGATTCGTCCTCTCGACAAGATCTTCAACAAACTTACTGTCGAGAAGATCCCCCTTGCAATATTCGACATCGGGAAGATCACATTCCGGCGTCACGTCAGTACCCGCGACTTCATAGCCTGCGGACTTCAGTTCCTCGGAAAGATAACGGCCGACGAAGCCTCCGATACCGAATATAAGAGCTTTCATCAGATGAGTCCCGCCTCTTTCTTAGCGAGGTTCAGGTCATGCTCAGCCATTATGCGAACAAGCTCCTCGTAGGAAGTCGTCTGAGGGTTCCAGCCGAGCTTTGTCTTGGCCTTTGTGGGATCGCCCCAGAGATTAACGACATCAGTAGGTCTGAACCACTGAGGGTTAACACATACGAGCATCTTGCCTGTCTTCTTGTCGTAGCCCTTCTCGTCGAGGCCTTCGCCCTTCCACTCGAGCTCGATACCGTTATTGGCAAATGCCAACGTGGTGAATTCTCTGACGGTGTGCTGAACTCCTGTCGCGATTACGTAATCGTCAGGCTCGTCCTGCTGAAGGATAAGCCACATACACTCTACATAGTCCTTGGCATAACCCCAGTCACGGAGTGAATCGAGGTTGCCGAGCTCGAGGTGATCCTGTGTTCCGACAGCGATCCTTCCTGCGGCTCTTGTTATCTTTCTTGTAACGAATGTCTCGCCTCTTCTTTCAGACTCGTGGTTGAACAGGATACCGTTGGCGCAGAACATTCCGTAAGCCTCTCTGTACTCTCTCATCATCCAGAAGCCGTACTGCTTGGCGACCGCATAAGGGCTGAAAGGATGGAAAGGCGTCTTCTCATTCTGAGGGCACTCCTCGACCTTGCCGTAAAGCTCGGATGTACTTGCCTGATATATCTTTGTCTTCTTCTCGAGACCCATGATATGAACCGCCTCGAGGACACGAAGGACGCCGATGGCATCGACTTCGCCGGTGTACTCTGCCGCTTCGAAGCTGACGCCTACATGCGACTGAGCGGCGAGATTATAGATCTCGTCGGGCTCTACTTCCTTGACTGCTCTTAAGATACTCGATGAATCGGAGAGGTCACCTTCGTGGAGAATGATCTTATTCGCATCGATCAGATGCTGGATCCTCTCTGTAGTTACAACAGATGCTCTTCTTATAATACCGTGGACTTCATAACCCTTCTCGAGCAAGAACTCTGCAAGATATGATCCGTCCTGACCTGTGATACCGGTGATTAAGGCTTTTTTCATCGTTTTGTGACCTCTTCTTGTATTTATTATCTACTAATTATAACACAGTGTTATAATAACAAAAGTTCTGCATTCATCCGGGAGAGATTATTGGCAAAGCAAAGAAACATTATCGAAAAGACATTCCTGAGCAGCGTCATAAGCATTATCCTCGCAGCGATGGCAGTCCTTATCGGGGTCGTAATAGACGGCATCATCATCGGAAGGTTCCTGGGTCCCGACAATCTCGCAGCATACACGCTTATATCTCCAATAGTCAATATAGTTACCGTATTCAGCAGCATACTCTCTACCGGCGTTCAGGTCATATGTGCACAGCGCATAGGTGAAGGCAATATCAAGGGCGCGCGTCAGGCGTTCTCCATATGTATGGTCGTAACCTCCGTCATCTCGGCCGCCCTTATGCTTGCCGCGATATTATCACGTGATGAGATAGCGATACTTCTCGGCGCTACGGGCGAATCCTCTTCACTTCTGCCCTTGGCATCCGACTATCTTCTCGGGCTTGCCCTCGCAGGTCCCGCGAGCATCTTCCTTTTTGAATTCAATTCCCTTATGCGTCTTGACGGTGACGCGTCCCGGATCGTGTTCGCGGTCGCGGTAATGACGGTAATGGATATCGCAGGAGATCTTCTCAATGTGTTCTTATTCCGGGGTGGAATGCTCGGCATGGGACTTACCACGAGCATAAGCTATCTTGCGGCTCTTTTTATCATGTGTCTTCATTTCGGAAGAAAGGATATCATATTCCGCTTCTCGCCCAAGGGCATGAAGATGAGGGACCTCGCCGACATCCTTATCATCGGTGCGCCGTCCGCCATAGGTTCGGCCTCAACCGCCTTACGAACCATTGTCGACAATCACATAATGGTCAAAACGGCACGATCGGTCAACGCCGTCGGTGCCTTCGGAATACTTAACACAGTCTTTACCTTCACGTCCTGCGTATTGATCGGAGTAGGGATAACCACATCCATGATCGCCGGGATGATACTCGGCGAGAAGGATAGAAAATCCGCAGAACAGCTTATCAGGATCTCCGTTCGCACCGCGACGGCGATAGGGATCGGCTTATGTATACTGGTCTTCGCTTTTTCAGATCCGGTCGCACATCTTTTTGGGAACAAGGACGGCGAGGTCATGGTAAAGATGGCGTCACGAGGACTCAAGATCTTCTCCGTAAGTCTCATCTTTTACGGGATCAACAGCACATTCACAAACTATCTTCAGGGTATCAGGAGGATGGGCCACTCCATCGTCTTAAGCTTCCTTCACACCTTCTTCTTCCTCGCGATGCCGGCGTTTTTACTCTCCGAAAGACTTGAGGAGAACGCCGTGTGGCTCTCGTTCGGCATAGGAGAGATCCTGACACTGTCAACATTCTTCCTGCTTGCCGCCGTAAAGCGTAAAGGGATACCCTTACGCGCCAAAGATTTTCTCTACCTTAAGGAGCCCTTCGGCGAACCGGAGGACGAGATATTAAATGTAACCGTTAATGCTCAAGAGGATATCCTGCCCGCATGCGAACAGATCCAAATATTCTGCGCCTCAAAAAATGCGGACGAACGGCAGACGGATCTTCTTATTTCATATGCCCGAAATCATCTTACAAACACTGTACGATACGGTTTTGATGAGAGCGGATCAAACACTCTCGAGATACGTCTGGTACGTCATAAAGACAGATGGACAATGAGACTTCGAGATAACTGCAAACCCTTCGATCCGACCGGATCCGAAGACATTAAGGAAGAAGGAGTAAGAACCGAATACGTCAACACATTATCCCTTAATGTCCTGACGGTCGAGCTTACAGCCTGATTCCTTTTCCCTTCTCGTTATAGCTGTCAACAAAGCCTTTGATATAAGGTCTTATCAGATCTTCCGTCTTAAGGTTATAGTGATCTGCAATGTCTATGATGATATCGAGATAGAGCTCGACGAATTCAGCATCGGAATGCCTTCCCATGAATCTGCCGAGTCCCAGCATCTCCATCTTTATCTCAGCCGGGCTTACATCCTCAGGCCACAGCTTGGCAAGTCTCCTTTTTCTGTGCATTATTACGAGCTTGTTGTTAATGATCCTTATAATGAATGACAGTCCGAATCCTATCAATATGACCCCTGCGACGGCAAAGTGGGCGGGAACGTAGTCCATTACATGATAAAGATCTTCCCAGCCGCCGTTAGCCTCACCTATGACTACTACCTCAATGAAGTAAACGATAACATACAGTACGACCGGCACAGTCGCCAGAACCGCTTCATTTATAGTATAAAGATAACCCGATTCAACCATGAAGAAAGAGATGATGACCATGATCGGACAGACGATATGAAGATAAACGTTATAGTCTCCGAACGCCAGCGCGGGATCAGACCAGCTTATAAAAGCAACGGTCATCGCCATCGTCATAGTCGTACAGACCATACCGCTGTAAAGACATACGGATATCCACCTCGGAAACGCAAAGTGTTTCCTTCTGATCCCCTCAACCGCAAAGGGCGTGATCATGCATGCACTGAGACAAGTTATAAAATTAGATATCGTGGTAAACCACTGGAAGATAAGCAGGCCCGGCCTGTCGTCCTCAACATAGAGCTCCATCCCTCCGGCGATCGCATAGAACGAGAAAACGACTATGATAACGCAGGCAATGAAGGCAGTGATGCTCCTTTGTTTTTTAAGATAGAGGACGTATTTTTTGTCCGCTTTGTTATTCTTTTGAAGAACAGACATATACCGTAAGCCTCCTTAAGTCTCACACACCGATGAGTATAAGGCGATGGTCTTATCGGTAAAATGATCGACATCCGTTTCCTCAGCCTTGATAAGGGCTTGTCTGTGCATCTTCTCCCGTAATTGCGCGTCACTCAGGATCTTCGAGACTTTATCAACGTATTCGTCCTCTTCCTGATAGATATAGCCGTTAACTCCGTCTTCAAGAACACCGCGAAGACTTAAGTCCTCACGGCAAACGAGCGGAAGTCCTGCCGCCATCGCCTCAAGATACGACATACTGTGAAGCTCGAACAAAGAAGCCGAGACGAACACATCGCCAAGATTATAATACTTATAGACCATATCGGGATCTATCCTTCCGGTAAAGCTTACGTGCTTTGTCAGATCCTTCTTCTCGCAAAATCTCTGAAGTCTTTTCATGTCCGGACCGCCTCCTACGATCAGAAGCTGCGCGTCCGGCACGGCTTTCAGCAAAGACGGCATGTACGTAAGGATCTCCATGACGTTCTTCTCTTTACTGAGCCTCGTTACCATGACAAGAGTATGCCCGTTACAGGTAAAGCCCGACTTTTCCAGAAGGGTTTTCTTCTCATCCGGGGATATCGTTCTTCCGTAACGGTCGGTCATGATGCCGTTGGGGATCACGATCACCTTATCCTTGTGAGGAATAAGATGGGGGAAATATGTCGCCTTCTCGGACGGTACTATAACCTTTACCGCCTGTTTATAGACCTTCTTGCCCCACGCTTTGGCAAGAGCTCTTACGACTGAGGTGTTACGGAACCTTCCGAAATTAAAGTACTCGAAGTCGGTATGTGTCGTCATGACTATCGGAGTATCTGTCTTCCTTCCTATGTATTTTGCCGTGCGGCATATCGTAAACTCCGTATGAAGATGAATGATGTCCGGATCCCATCCGATAAGCTCATCGATAAGAGGATCTTTAAGGGTAAAGCTGAAGCGGTGTTCAGGGTAATCCGGGAACGGGAGAGAACGGATATAATAGCTGTCTCCTTCCTTATAGGACCTGTAGGAATTCGACAGCGCAAGGACCTTAACCTCGTGTCCTTTTCTCCTTAGACCGTCCTCCAAAGACTTAACGACAGCGGTTACCCCGCCCGTCTGAAAAGTATAGCAGTCTGATGCCAATAAAACCTTCACTGTAACCTCCCGTGTCTTTTGAGATTACACCAAAGCATCAGTATTGACAAATGCCACTGTAACGACAGATACTTAAAAAATATGTCTGATAATAAAATGAAAAAAATACTGATCATTACATCTGTCACTACCGGATCCGGACACAAATCCATCTGTGATTCTCTTATAGAACAGTTTGAACTGATGCCTGACGTAAATGCAAAAGCCGTTGACGGTTTTGATATGGCGGGAAGTTTTGCATATCATTCGTCATATATATACGGGATGCTCACCCGCCACTGTCCGTGGCTTTACAATCTTTTCTGGAAGATAACGGATAACGTTAAACCCGGCTTCCGGCTTGTGACTCATATGTGCAGGCAGAGGTTTCTCGAACTTGTAAGATCATTCGAGCCTGATCTTATAATCTCGGTACACTCATTTTTTAACACTTCACTTACAAATCTTATAAAGACGAGCGGACTTTCCATTCCCGTAGCAGTTGTACAGGCAGATCTTGTAAGCATCCACAGTACGTGGTGCAATCCCGATGCAGACGTGACTGTCTGTCCGACCGAAGAAGCTTATGAGATAAGCATAAAGCACGGTATGCCGCGGGAAAAGCTTAAGGTGATAGGTTTCCCCGTCAGAAAGAAGTTCGCGGATGCCCATAAAGCATCTTCTATACAAAGCTTTGCAAGACCGAAGCCCATTCGCGTCCTCCTCATGGGCGGAGGAGAAGGAAGCCGCGGACTTAAGACGTATGCCGACATCCTCCTCAAAGATCCCGATATCCGCCTGACGATAATATGCGGACGGAATGTAAAGCTTCTTAAAACGCTTCAAAAGCAGATCAGACCTCAGGACCAAGAGCGTGTGGAAATACTGGGCTTCATTGACGATATAGAACAACGTATGCTTGATAACGATATCCTGATCGCAAGAGGCAGCCCCAATACACTGACTGAAGCCGTAATGATGGGAATACCCGTCATCTTGACAGGACCGTTTCTCGAGCAGGAGCGCGGAAACTACAGGCTTGCCGAGGAACAAAATATCGGTGTTGTATGTAAACATCCGAACGAAATCCTTACCATCATAAATGATCTGTTGGACAATGACGGAGCGGCACTTAAGAATATCCGGGAAGCGCAGGACAGGATGAGGACTTACGATAATGCACGCGATATCGCATCTTATGTATGCGATCTTATAAACAGACTCTGAAGATCTCTTCCCTTAAGCTTATCATGGAGTATAACAAGGGGCACCATCACCGCGAACATCAGAAGGAAGGCGATCAGATTACTTAACGTAACATGGTCGATATAAAGAGGATCTCCGGATATGAAATGAGGAAGTCCCATCGCATCACGGATGATGTAGGCGATCGGTCTGTGGATCAGGAATATGATCATCGTGTGCTGCCCCAGCCAGATAAGACCCCTAGATATAACCGGGACCTTCTCGATAAGACGGCTGAAGTTAACGAGGAAATAAGATCCGAGTATGGAGATCAAATAGGAGAAGACGACCTCGACGGGTCCCGCGACCTCGCCAAGAAGACCCGCTCCCAAGACACCGGCGCCCGGAAATCCGATCTCGATAAGATCGACTACGGCAAGACTCAAGATACTAAGTATTACGGTAAGTAAATAATTCTTTGACGAATCAAAAGTTTCTCGATATCTTCCGAACCACGCTCCCGCCAGCATTATCGCCGCTATCGAAGGCGCCACGTGAAGCCCCCACGGAAGATAGATATTAAAGTGGATAAATATCGCCGAGATCCCTGATAAGATTACGGTCACGGCGAGAAGCTTCTTAAGTGACTTAAGACAGAATCCTACCGACACATAGAAGATGATGCTCGAGGTTATAAGGTATTGGATAAACCAGTAAGGAGCAAGAACATGTTGAAAGAGTGAGATCGGAAGTTTCCACCCTATCATCTTGCAGCCGCTTTCGGACAGGACCGAAGCCAGAAACGACTTAAGTATATCTTCGATCCTTGCATCTTTGCGGATCAGAAAATACGCTCCCATGATCACGAAGACCGCTAATGTCCAGGTAATATATGTTTTGAGAAGTTTTCCTATCCTCTGCCCCATCAGCTTCTTCAGAGGCAATCCCTTATCCTTATAATTGTAGCCGGAAAAGAAGAAAAAGGATGCCATCGAGAAAGAGACTATCGCATAAAAAGGATAAATGATCTCCTTCGTAAGTTGGATCCCGTGAAGCTGAAGGACAAATAAGATACAAAGTCCTTTGGCAATGTCCTGCGCTAATGACCTCTTTTCCAATTTAACATCCCACGGCGTAAGCGATCGCATCCCTTGCCGCCTTTGCGGCTTCATCCCACGTATATCCTTGTGCACGCGCACGAAGCGTCGCTCTTAAGCCTTCATCACAAGGCCTTTCAAGTTTATCTTCCATAGCCTGAGCCCAGGAATCCGAAGATCTCGGAGCAACAAGAGGGATCAGAGATCCCGCGACTTCGACGAGACTCGAGCTGTCGGATACGATGCAGTCCGTACCGCAGGCCATCGCCTCCGTGACGGGCATTCCGAACCCTTCGTAGATCGACGGGAAAACGAAGAACAGAGCATTGCGAAGAAGGTCTCTCTTCTCCTCATTACTTACATATCCCGTGCGGATAATACGCGACGCGAACGGGCTCGCCTCTATAGACGACAGCGTCTCGTCCGGCTGCCAGCCCAAGCCTCCCGCAAGCACGAGGCTGACGTCAGGATACTTATCCGCGATCTTGTCGAATGCCTCAACCAAAGTTTTTATATTCTTACGAGGCTCGAGAGTACCTACGTAAAGGATGTATCTTCCCAAAGAGAACTTCTTCGCGATGTCGGTCTCAAAACCCGATCCCGGCGTATAGAAATTCGTATCGACTCCGCACGGACCTACGAAGATCCTTGACGGATCGACACCCAAAACATCGATTATCTCTGACTTCGAGAACTCGGATATCGTAAGGATCGCCGACGCACGTGAAGCAGAATCATTAAGATGCCCCTGTAACAGCCGACGGTTTCTCGCCTGCATGGTCTCCGGGAATCTGGAACTTACAAGATCGTAGATCGTGATGATGTTTCTTCCGGTAAGGCCGCCGGGCGTCAGGTAGTTAAAGAACACCGTAAGATCGGCGGAAGAATGCGTCAAAGTCTTGTAGGGAACCGCTTTACCGAGTTTCCCCATCCTAATGTAAACAGATAACGGGAGCGACCTTACTATATGAAGGTCGTTCCCGCTAAGATCCATATTAAGATTTTCTGAAAGGATATCGGAAGCTCCGTTCCTTCCGAGAAAATCGAATGCGTGAAGCTCCGAATCCTTGTCTATCAGCCTCCGCGCCACTTGAGCCGTATAGTTTCCTATACCGGTAAGACCTCTTACTGCGACAGGCTGAAGATTATAGGCGATCATTATCCGAGCTTATTCTCCACGAATTCGCTCATCTGACTCTTAACAGACTCGAGTCTGTCGCAGGCAGTCTTCTCATCGGAATCGTAAACACCGAAGTAGATCTTGAGCTTAGGCTCCGTTCCGGAAGGTCTTGCACATGCCCAGTCGAGTCCCTTGTCGCCGCCTAATTCATAGAGGAGAACGTTGGACTTCGGAAGCGTGAGAGGAGATGTCTTAACTTCGCCATCGGAGAAGTCATATCTTATACCCTTCTGGTAGTCTCTTACTGCAACGGGCTTAGGTCCGCCGATAAGCTTAGCGGCATCGTCAGCCGTCTTGCAGGCTTCGAGCTCTGCTCTCATGGAAGCCATACCGTTTCTGATCTTATCGAGTCCTTCCTTACCTTCGCGTGTGAAGGAAACGGCCTGCTCGAATCCGTAACCGTACTTCTTGTAGATGCCCTGGAGTCTGTCGAGCAAGGTCTCGCCTCTGTCCTGTGACTGACAAGCCATACCGCAGACGAGCATTGCCGCTACAACAGCATCCTTGTCTCTTACGGATGTTCCGGAAAGATAACCGTAGGACTCCTCGAAGCCGAACTGGAAGTGCTTGTCGCCGAACTCGTCGTCGACCTTGATCCTCTCGCCGATATACTTAAATCCCGTGAGCGTCTCCTGGAGCTCAACGCCGTAAGCATCGCATACAGCCTTGCAAAGCTTCGTGGAAACAATTGTCGTGCAGGCAAAAGCCTTATCCTCGAGCGTTCCGAGTCTCTTCTTGGAATCGAGGATGTAGTCTAAGAGCATGAGACCTACCTGGTTGCCCGTAAGAGCCTTGTAGGAGACCTCGCCGTCCTTCTCGCATCTTACAGCGATGCCGAGTCTGTCAGAATCAGGGTCAGTACCGAATACGAGATCCGCTCCAACCTTCTTGGCTAATTCGATACCCATGGAAAGGGCTGCAGGATCCTCGGGGTTAGGAGTCTTGACCGTCGGGAATGCTCCGTCGGGAAGCTCCTGCTGAGGTACTACATATACGTTATTGAGTCCGATGGACTTTAAGATCCTTCTTACGGGCTTATTGCCTGAACCATGCAAAGGTGTATAGACGATGGACATATCAGCCTGTCTTCTGATCGACTCCTCGTCGATAACGAGCTTCTTAAGCATATCCGTGTATGCGATGTCGATCTCGGGTCCGAATCTGCGGATAAGTCCCGCCGAGAGAGCCTCGTCGAAGTCCATGAGCTTAACGCTTCTTACGTCGGCGAACTTTTCCATGTTGGAGAGGATCCTCGCTGCCGCCTCCTCAGTAACCTGACCGCCGTCCTCGCCGTAAACCTTGTAACCGTTGTATTTCGGAGGGTTGTGGGAAGCAGTGATCATGACGCCTGCGAAAGCGTTCAGATATCTTACTGAGAAGGAACACATCGGAACGGGACGGAGCTCGTCAGTAAGGTAAACCTTGATCCCGTAATAAGCGAAAGTCCTTGCCGCGATAACGGAGAACTCAGGTGAGAAGTGTCTCGAATCGTGGCAGATGACAACTCCCCTCTGCTTTGCCTCTTCTCCGGACTCTACGATATAAGCTGCAAGTCCTGCCGAAGCCTTTGCAACAGTATAAGCGTTGATCCTGTTAGTACCGGCTCCGATAATACCGCGAAGTCCGCCTGTACCGAACTCGAGGTCCTTATAGAATCTGTCCTCGATCTCCTTGGCATCATCGGCGATGGCAAGAAGCTCTGCCTTTGTGGTCTCATCAAAATACGGATCAGTACTCCAGATCTTGTAAGTATCAACTGCGCTCATGTAGTTTTCTCCTTTTTTCTTTTTTCCGCTTGATATTATATATTATTGTCCGTTAAATTATCTTTTATTTTTATTCTCGACCAATTCTATCGCGGCGAGGCCGATGATGCCCGCTATCGTCAGAGTCGCTCCCGCCTTAAGTCCCGGAGGCGTGAACCTTAAGGAAACATCGTGTTCACCCGGAGCCGCATGGATGCTTATGAGCGCATCCTCATAGGGAGTGATCTCGGTCTTAACGCCGTCAACGTAAGCCGTCCAGCCGTCTTCGTACGGAATGGAGGTAAGGATCATCTCCCCTTCCTTTAAAGTTCCTCTTATATCGACGACTCCGTCTTCAGCCGTAACGGTATCAAACGTAAGATCGAGCCCGTCGAACTGACTTCCGTAAGACTCCTTGTCGAAGTATGCGAACCTTACGTTAAGATAAGTCCACGCATCGTTGTCAGACATTATCGTAACCCTTACCGTATCACCCGGTTCGTAAGAACCGAGTCTTAAGATCGAAGAATAGAATGTTCCCGATGAATAAGAAGCCATGATATCACCGTTAAGATAGACCTCGCAGCCGCTGTTCATCCTCGGTACGCTTATATTCATATAAAGCTCGTCTTCGCTCGTTATCTCTATATCGTAGTTAAGTATTATGGGCAGGCTGTCGTTATTCCTGTAGATGTCGGTCTGCGTATCATAATAATCCGGGACCACCTCGAGTCCGAGATCGTCGGGATCGAACACCTCCGTATCCTCCTGTTCCGAAGTTATCTCTTCTTCGGGTTCGGAGCCTATATTCTGATAATCCCCGAGATTGATCGAAGTCCCGTTCAGAAGTTCCTCATCTATGTATCTTTCCTCTACGGGAACATAGAAATCCGAAGTAAACTCATCGAACATCGAACGATACCAGTCGTTCTGGAATGCGAAGTAATCCTTATCGTTAACATCGGTCTCGAGAGAATAGAAATCAAAGTCACCCGCATCATCCGACACATTAAATGCAAGAGGCATTACCTGCCCCGCGGTATAGAATGACAGTTCTTCGTTCTCCACGACAAGATCCGCATTTGCATACGTAGGATCCGTTGAATAGAGAGTGCCAATCGAGAAGAATGCGTCTGTCGCGGGAGCCGAATACGAATGCTCAGCCGAGAAATAGTTGAAATTGACCGCATAGCCTAACTGCTTCAGGAATCTTCCGAACCTCTTGTTCGAATTGGAATTAAAAAGGCTGATCCCCCTGAAGCCCGCATACTGAGAAGCGCCGTTGACCGCGACGGCATCATCAAGCAGGAACTCGTCATATTCACTTCTGAAGCCGAGACCCATGAGTCTTGAAGCTTCTGAATAATCCTCGAAGTACCACATGCCGTCGACAAAATCCTCTCCTTCTCCGGACGACAGGGACAATGTCGAAGTTCCGGAGGACTGCATGGGCGCCGTAAGCGCGACTTCGTAGACTGCGATGACCGCGAGGACCACTGGAACTATCTTGCCAGTATTCTTGAACTGCCCCTTCCAGTCCGTCTTCTTCAATCCGAGAAGAAGCAAAGTGAATACCGCGATGAATGCCGCATTAAAGAGGAACAGCTTTCCGTTGCTCTTCATATCGCCGAAGCTCTGTGCGATCAGCAGGAGCACCATAAGTATTCCTGCCGACTTTAAGATCTCTTCTTTCCCGATCTCGGAGATCTTCTCGAAGACCATATAAGAGACTGTCAGGAACAGCGTTATGAACACGAACGATTCCCTGTGCCAGAACCAGTTCGGACTGTCGAACACCTGCCAGGCAACGTCGAGCAGGTCGATGTTCAGCATAAGATAGATAATCACAAAGATAACGGCATAGAACTTTCTGATTTTCGCCGGGAAAACGCGGCTTACAAAGAACACCGTACACAGAAGCGTAACGAGAACGCTCACGAATACCAGAGGCATGTTCGCTATCAGGACTTCGTTAAACTCACCCGAATATCCGAGGAAGATCCTGTCGATGAAGCTTACGAACGTAAAACCGACGTAATTGCTCTCGATGGCAGAATGCGTAGGGTCGCCGTTCCTTATCGTGTCGAGGCCGACCGGAATGAGGATGACGCCGAGCGTCGAAGCCGCGAGAACGGCACGAAGCACAAATCTTCCTATGATCTTAAGAGGCTGATTCTCCTTACCGAACTTTCCCGTGAGGTACATCCTTCCGAGAAGATAGAGGAAGGAATAGATTCCCGCCATGTACGCGATATAGTAGTTGGACAGGAACAAAAGGAAAAGAACAACGGTAACTTTGCGAAGCTTACCGTTCTGAAGATAACGCTCTATATACAGAAGCAGAAGCGGCAGGAGCATATAGCCGTCGAGCCACATTATGTGGAACAGGAACAGCATCGTATAGGACGAGAACGCATACATGACGCCCCAGATGACAGGCCACCTCGTCCCCTTCTTAACGGCCCTTTCTTCTATAAATGCACACATGAACGCCGAAGCCAGGGATAACTTGATGCACATAAGACAGAGGATAAACTCGTTAGCGCACTTTGCCGGGAACAGCAGGACAAGAAGGTTAAGAGGGCTCGCCATATAGTAACCGAACGTGCCAGCGAGGTTCTTACCCGCCCCGAGGAGGAACGAGTACCCCGTATTATTAATGAAGTTAGAGAAATCTATATGCGTGAGTTTGTATTTCAGAAGATAAAGGTACGGCGCATATTGTGCCGAGAGGTCGGAGATTACCGTAGTGTATTTACCGAACGGGTACTTCTGCGACAGAAGGACGAGGATAAAAAAAGACAGAGCCGTAATCAGAAACGCCAGAGCCGGCATCTTCATTATCTCGCTTACGGGTCTGCCGGTCCCGCGTAATGAACGTCTTTTAAGCGTCTGCTCTTCTTTCATAGAGATCTCCGTTTATAAGCAATCTTATATATTATAAATCACTTTGACAGATATTTGAAAAAGATCGTGTCTTCATAGTCATAGACATAGAACTGAGTCCTTATCACCTCGAGTTCGTCTTCCTTACGGATGTTGCCGAACGAGACGATGTTATGGGAGATGTCGTCCTCCGTATCGCCCATTACCCGGATCTTCACCGTCATTATCGAGGAATAGAGCATAAGGTTAAGCGTCGTGTATGCCGCGAGTATGAGCGTCAGCAAAACAAGCCTCGGCAGAAGTTCGAACTTCCTGCTATTAAGACTTCTGTAGAAGTGATCCGTCACGAACATCGCGACATATACGGACAACAGGAACATCGGCGCCATGCTGCCTCTCATAAGGAAGTCATTGGCGTAAGTGATCTTATAGAACGGCAGTACCAGCATCGTCGCCATTGCCGTAAGGAACATCGGGTCTTGTGGGTGTCTTTTACGAATAAGAAGGAACCAGATTCCGAACTCGATCATCACGAACAGGATGTAGTCTCTTAAGAAGATGAGAGGCGAATCGTAGAATGTCCAGGTAAACCCGGCTTCGCTCGTGGCGTTTGAATTCGCGGTGTAAAGAGACGCGAATGCTATGAAGAACACGACAGGCGGGATCAGATTCTCGGGTGTAAGAAGAGTCTTCATCACGCCTTTGAAACTTCTAGAGTCACTGTTGACGATCATCTTGCAAACGCACATCGGAAGGACGCCGATCGCCGCCCACGGGGAGTAACAGAACATCAGCGAACCCAGAAATCCGATGCCCCTCCCGTTAACGCACAATATAAGAAGGAGCGTGATGATCCACCCCGGGATACATTGGTTAAACACGTTCATCAGCTGATAGAAATTGCCGACAACGATGAGTTCGGCATTCCACCTCTCCCATGTGCTCCACACGCCCATCAGGTTATTAACGGCATACGGGATGACATCGAACCCGGCGAAAAGCATGAGTCCGACAAACAGAGCCTTGGACGCCTTCCCGTACATAAGGCACGCTCCGATCGACACGATAAAAAGCCCTGCGGCAGTCCAAAGAAGGAGCGTTACTCTCGCCGCAGTAAGTCCGAACAGTTTGCCCGTAACCGCAGGTATCATCCAATAGACAAAATAATAAGCGAATGCGGCCTTCCCCTCGCCTAAGACAGAAGCGACCACCGGATTTTGCTGTGTGGAAAAATCATATACGACCGGCCACTTATATTCGACCAAGTCATTTAAGATCGCATATCTTATACTATGGTCGCTCATCGAGAATCCGAATTCGCCGATTCCTCCGATGAACACCATAAGAAGTATGAGCGGGATGATCACAAGAAGATATGTAAGATCTAAGGTGATCTTCCTGTCACTCGTTCCTTTGTTCTTAAGGAAAAGATAAGCGGATATCAAAGTCAGCGCACTGAACAGTATGCCGGGGACGATCTTAAGATATCCCAGAAAGAAGATAAGAACCGGCAAAGTCAGATAGACCGTAGCCGCCGTGACAAACGAACCATAGGATATCTCGAACTTGATATCCTTTATTCTTCTTCGGGTCTTAAGTGTATCCGTCGTCCTCATGTGTGGTATTATAGCATTATCAAGAAGATGGAGGATAATATGCTCGTAAGTCTGATCGTCCCCTGTTACAACGAAGAAGAAGCACTTCCTTTCCTTTACAATGCATTGACGGATGTAAGAGAACAGGTAAAAGACTATAAGTTCGAGTTCATCTTCGTAAACGACGGAAGCCGCGATAAGACTACCGATGTTATCAAGGGATTTGCCGATAAAGATCCCGATGTAAAGTATATTATCTTCTCCAGGAATTTCGGCAAGGAGGCGGCGATGTACGCGGGACTTCAGAAAGCCCGGGGAGATCTTGTCGCGATCATGGACGCCGACATGCAGGACCCGCCTTCTCTTATCCCTTCAATGATCAGATCAATAGAGAACGACGAAGCCGACATAATCGCTTCACGCCGCGTGAGCCGCGAAGGTGAACCGAAGATCAGATCTTTCTTCGCGAGATTATTCTATAAGATCATCAACCGCATGGTGGATGTAGAGATCGCAGACGGAGCCCGTGATTTCCGCCTCATGAAGCGTCAGGTCGTCGATGCGATCTTAGATCTTGACGAGCGTCAGAGATTCTCGAAGGGTATCTTCGCCTGGGTCGGATTCAGGACCAAGTGGATCGAATATGTTAATACCGAGAGAGTCGCAGGCGAGACCAAGTGGAGTTTCTTCAAGCTGTTCAAATATGCGATCGACGGCATAGTCGCATTTACGACCGCACCTTTAAGACTTGCCACATATGTGGGATTCGGAACAGCGTTCCTTGGTTTTATCTACCTTGTCTACTACTTTATAAGAGCGATAATCCTAAAGATCTACAACGAAGTTCCGGGTTATCCTTCCCTTCTTTGCTTCATCCTCTTCATCGGAGGCATGATCCTTATGGCGCTCGGCATCCTCGGCGAATATATAGGCAGAACGTTCATCGAAGTCAAGCGCCGTCCGCTCTATATAAAGGCCGAAGAGACCAAAGACGATTAATCGATCAAACTGTTAATCTATTAATCCGCGAGCGTTCCCATCGGATCCCAGGGCTCGAGCACTACGGGATCCTGATCTAAGTATCTTATGGTATTCGCATCAAGGTATTTCTTATCGACGACAACCTGATAAACGAATTCATCGAACCACTCGTCTGATGCAACATAGTATCCGTCCTGTCCGGCATCCTTACCCCAGGAGTTCTCTATCCTCCATCTGTCGGGCTTGCCGTCCTTATCGAGATTAACGCCCAGTATTACCATCGCGTGATTCATCGCGGAATCATACCAGGTAAGCCTGTCGCCCTTAGTAAACTCATACTTGATATCAAACAGCTCCTCGTATCCTGCTGCCTTACGGTCGAACACGCCTTCCTTACCAGCGATGAACTTCATGCAGTCGGACCCGAACCATACCGGATGCCCGTCCTTAAGCTGGTCGACGACTGCCTTCTTGATCACCTCGATCGGCAGGTTAAGATATGTTACGGGATTGCCCTCTTCGACATTGCCCAAGTAATTGACCGTATAAGTTCTGTTCATAGGCTTATCCTTTGAAGGCGCATTGATCAGGCTGACTCTCGAATCAAGATCAATCCCTACATACTTATCGAAGAACTCCTTGGGTGTAATATCAAAATCCTGAATGACCTTGTCGTCCTTATCCGTCATCGTAAGATCGAACTTATGAGGCGGCTCGCCGAATGCTATAGCGAGGATCCTGTAGACATCTGTCATCATCTGCTTACGTGCCTCGAGACACTCTTTATCGATCTTGGAAGCGGACTTTTTGGAACCTGCGATCTTACGGAGCTTCGCCGCATCTTCCCTAAGAAGCGACGTCAGATACTCATCGATCCATCTCGAATTCTCCGCGTTCTTGCTGTCCGGATACACATAGGAAGGAACAACTCCGTATTTATTAACTATATTCGCGAGCATATCCCACTGCCCGCCGTCGCATATCGGATCTGCCGACAGGAATGCGAACAGTCTGCCGTCTACAGGCTCGTCCTTGGTGCGGATCACATTATTCAGAAACCAGTTGGACTTCTCGAGTTTGTCGTAGAAGAATACAAAGCTTTGCGACAGTTCGAATGTCTTGAGATTGTACTTCTTCATAACCTCATATCTGAACGTATTAAGCGCCGCGAATATCCAGCAGCGTCCCGAGCTTTGCTGATCGGTTATCTTCCCCTGCTTAAGATCGACGGAGAAAGTGAACGGCAGATCGTTTACCGCCTGAAAGTTCGTAGCCGCAGATGCCACGCCTGCTCTGATCGACGCATTTGACGCAATGCGGTTCGCTCTCTTACCTGAGAACGCCTTGCTCATTGCCTTCAGATCGCCGTTTGTTATTGCTGATGTATTCTTAGTCATTAATATCACCTCTTTCTCGTGTAATTATATCACCATAAGCCGCAGGTTAGACTCTTCTAACTGCATTTTTCAGCCCTCAGTGACCAAAAGTGTGACTGATCGAACGAGTTGGTCAACACTTCAGTCACTATGAGCCTCCCAGTGACCAAAAGTGTGACTGATCGAACGAGTTGGTCAACATTTCAGTCACTACAGCCCTCCCAGTGACCAAAAGTGTGACTGGTTGTACGAGTTGGTCAACGTTTGAAGTGGTAACGTAAAAGTAG
>DJYK01000032.1 GCA_002450095.1 Mageeibacillus sp. UBA6980
GCATCCTGCTCGATGGCACCCGAATCCTTAATATCCGCAAGACCCGGTATATGCTCGCCTTCCTCCCTGGTCTCGGTTCCTCGGTTAAGCTGTGAGAGTGCAATAACCGGGATCTTCAATTCTTTGGCAAGGAGCTTGAGCGATCTCGAGATATCGGCAACCTCGTTCTGTCTCGAACCGTACGAGTTTCCGGGAGTCTTCATGATCTGGATATAGTCGATGATAACGAGCGCGAGGTTGGGAACCGTCGACATCAGTTCCCTGCACTTTGACATGATATCCATAGGATTGGTATCCGTCTTCTCGTCTATATAGATAGGGAGGCTATTGATCCTGCCCATTGTATCTATAAGGTCCGCTTCCTGCTCTCTTGTAATACTCGCGCGCTGGATCGCCTTAAAATCCGTATGCGACATGGCTGCAAGGATACGGTTAACGATCTCGGTCTTGGACATTTCAAGAGAGAATATGATTACGGGCTTCGAGTACATACCCGCCACATTGGTAGCGATATTTAATACCAGAGCGGTCTTACCCATACCGGGTCTCGCAGCGATTATATTTACGGTACCGGGTCTGAAACCTCCGGTAATATTGTCAAGATAAGTAAAGCCGGTCTTGACGATCTTGTTATCGCCGTGCTCGAAAGCAGCCTTGTGAAGTTCGGTAAGATTCCTCTTTAAGATGGATTCAAGCTTCTCAACACCGGTGGATTCGTCTTTGTTCTTAAGAAGGTTAAGCTTCTCTATTCCGAGGTCGACTATATCATTAACGGAAGACTTCCTGCTGTTGGCAAGAGAGGTAAGCTCCGTCAGTGTGTTCTGCAGTTTCCTCGAACCGGAATTCTGGGTAACGACATCGATATAGGAATCTATGGCGGACATTACACAGTTGTAGTTTGCAACCGTATAAACATAAGTATCGCCGCCCGCGGCCTGTATCTTACCCGTAGTCTGAAGCTTATCGCATACACTTATCCTGTTTACGTCCTTACTGTCGAGGTACAAAGACGTGATCGCATCATAAATGACTACGTGCTTAGGATCCAGAAAATCTCCCGACACGAGAGCTTTGATAACAGAGCTCTCCAAAGCCTCGCGGTTTCTCATACAAAGCGCGAGGACAGCCTTCTCAGCCTCCAGCGCATTGGACATACCGTTATTTCCGGCGTCTTCCGGATAGTAATCCTGAGGAACCATTTCAGCCATTAAAGAGCCTCAACTTCAACATTGATCTGGCAGGAAACCTTAGGATGGAGTTTGATTCTTACTCCGAATGTTCCTACGTTCTTTATCGGTGCTTCGATAACTACCTGCTTCTTCTCGATATCATAGCCGTTCTTCTTCAAAACATCAGATACATCGGCATTTGTTACGGCTCCGTAGAGCTTTCCGCCCTCACCGCTCTTCATCTTCATAGTAAAGGACTTTCCGCCGAGATCTTCCTTAAGCGCCATTGCAGCCTCGAGAGCACGCTTCTCGTGTTCGGCACGTGCACCCTGCTTGAGCTTTACCTCATTAAGGTTAGCCGCCGATGATTCCTTGGCAAGTTTCTTCTTAAGAAGGAAGTTTCTGCCGTAGCCGTCGCTTACTTCAACAACTTCGCCTTCTTTACCTAATCCCTTAACATCCTGTAAAAGAATGACCTTCATATTTTCCTCCCTCATCACACTTGATAATCAAAAATCGGGCATCCGCAGATGCCCGATAATTATATACCATTCAACCGTCTTTTACTATCAGCCGGCATCGTAAGGAAGCAAAGCCAACTGACGGGCACGCTTGATCGCTGTTGTAAGCTCTCTCTGGTGCTTAGCGCATGTACCTGTCATTCTTCTGGGGAAGATCTTGCCTCTCTCACTTGTATACTTTGTAAGACCGGAAGCATCAAGGAAATCGATCTGCTCTGTCTTAGCAGCACAGAAAGCACATGTCTTTCTCTTGCTTCTTCTGGGTCTCATGGGGCTGCCGCCGAATTCGCGGCCGGCCTTGGGTTCTCTAACATTATTCTCAGCCATTGTGATCACTCCTTAAAAACTGATGTTTCCCGTATCGTCATCGATAGGGAACGGAAGATTCAACTCGTCATCGGATCCCTGGAAAGCCTCTTCAGACGGATCAGGGGTGATCTGTCTGGTCGGCGCTGCAGGTGCAGCGGAAGGAGCAGGTCCTTCAAACGGAGCATCCGGATAAGCGGTGTTCCTCGGATAGTTATTCCCCGGGTTGCCGTTGTAGCTGCCGCCACCGTAATTATTGTTTCCGTAACCGCCGTTATTGGGTCTTGAAGCCGTATTACCGCCATTACTGCCGGAGTTCGCCGAATCTACAAATTCCGCTTCATCAACGACGACTTCAGTTACGTAATGCTTCTGTCCGTTGGCTTCATAGTTCCTGGTCTGGATGTTTCCGACAATGGCGATCTTCGATCCCTTATGGAAATAAGAGCTTATGAAGTTCGCTGTCTGTCTCCAAGCGACGCAGTTGATAAAATCAGCCTGCCTCTGGCCATTGGCATCCTTGAACTTCCTGTCTACTGCGACAGTAAATCTGCAAACGGTAGCCTGATTAGCCGTGTTCCTTACTTCAGGATCCTTTGTGAGTCTTCCGATCAAAATTACTTTGTTCATAAATTTCCTCCGTTATCGGGGTCTTACTCACCGACGCGGACAATTAAGAAACGAAGAACGCCTGCAGTAATCTTAAGAACACGCTCGAGCTCTCTGGGGAACTCAACGGGAGCAGTGAAAAGAACCTTTACATAAGTTCCTTCAGCAGCATCGTCGATCTCGTAAGCAAGCTTCTTTGTTCCGAGATTGTCGAGGGCATCAACTGTACCTGCCTGTGCGATCTTAGTCTGAATGTTCTCGATGAGAGCATTAACAGCCTCTTCTCCGACAGCAGGATTGATTACTACTACCAACTGATACTGATTTGCCATACAATTCACCTCCTTATGGACATTAGGTCCGGCACTTACACCGAACAAGGATATGCCGTCAGTAAGACAGCAAAGGTGAGAATATCACAATAAAAGTAAGTTAGTCAAGCCGCTTCAAATCAAAAATCTACGTCAATAAGTCAAAAACCTGTATTTGTTTTGATTATAGCTTCGATGACCCCGTTTGTCTACAAATTTCGAACAATTGTTTTGTTACATTTTTCAACAGAATCTCATGGCGCCGAGATCCTTGATGATATAAGGAAACAGTATCTGAAGCCAGGCCTTAAGAGCCGACAGCGTGTGCGCATATGTATCGGGATCCTTACCCGTAGGATCGGGGATCGCGATCGACGCTACCCTTCCGTCATCAGACTTGATAACGAGTCCCTTTGATGCCATATAAGAACTTAAAGAATAAAGGCGTCCCTGAAGTTCGGGATAGGCATTGATAAGAGTAAACGCCTGTTCGTCATTGATCGTCAGGATCAGGTCATTGGCATCGAATATCGATACTTCCGCCCTTCTGGACATATGGTGCGCTATCGTGCCCTTGAATCCTTCCTTGAACACTTTGACGGCCGTGTCATCCGGGTATATCCCGTCAACCGCAGACAGACCGCATGATTCGGCATAGAGCTCCGCACCGGTCTTAACGTCATCCGAAGAACAGAACGGTCCTTTGCTTCTTATAAGATCGGTAAATATACCTTCGGTAAAAGCACCGAGTGTCGTGTCAGTGTCGCTTACGAACAGAACCGATGCCGTAAACACATCCTTAAAGTGATCAAGCGGTATCTGCCCGTGCTGCTCATTAATGTGATCGTATGCCCCGGAAGGCACGTCCTCCCCGGTCTTTCCCGCAGCCTTGCATAAGCGGTTCATATATGCGACCTCGAGCCCGTCTCCCTTAAATCCCGAAGCGAGTATGAGGTTAACTTCCTGTCTGTCAAGAACCCTCAGTCCGTCAAACAGTCCGTGAGAGGCCGCCTTCACATCACACGTATCACCGTAAACATAGAACTCGGTATGGGACGATACGATCTTGTCGTGGGCCATGTCAAAGAGGGCTTTGACCTCTGATCCCGCGAAGACTCCTATCCTTGCGGAAGGATCGGCCTTAAGTCTCTCCTGTACTTCAAGGATGAACGGAGATGCGAGAGAGAAAAGCTTCTCCTTCTGCTCCCTTTTAAGATCTTTGTCGTAAGGGTCTATCTTCTCATCCATATCGGGAAGGGTGATTATCTTAACTTCACACCCGGGGGCATAATGCCTGTACTTCATACCGGGTGACATCGGCACCGCGGAAGGATCAACGGGACCCGAATAGCGGCTTTGTGTCTTAAGAGCCTCATCGATCATAGAAGACGTGACCGCTCCCGGTCGAAGTATCACCGGAACGTCTCCGGTCGCATCAATGACCGTGGATTCGAGTCCGACAGAAGACTCCCCGCCGTCTATTACGGAATGTATATATCCTGACATATCGTTCATGACATGCATTGCAGTCGTCGGAGAAGGACTTCCCGACAGGTTGGCCGAAGGAGCGGCCACCGGGCAGGCGCAAAGCTGAAGGAACTTTCTGCAAAGAGGATGCGACGGCATCCTTATACCTACGGTATCAAGGCCTGCCGTAACCTCTGAAGGGACCTTTGAAGACTTTCTCATTATCACGGTGACGGGACCCGGCATAAAAGCATCGATAAGAGCCTTAGCCGCAGGGGTTACCTCGCTTACAAGCTCATCTATCTGCGATATGTCCCAAATATGGACGATAAGAGGATTGTCCCCGGGTCTTCCCTTCGCCTCGAATATCTTCTTTACCGCATCGGGATCCAATGCATTGGCGCCCAATCCGTACACCGTCTCGGTCGGAAACGCTACGACCTGACCTTCTCTTAAGGCGTCGGCCGAGTTCTTAAGACCTTCTTCATCGCCTTCACTTACAAGTTTTGTATCAAATAATCTCTTTCTTTCCATCATTGTTCTTCCTGTTCTTTCCTTGCCGCAAGATCGACCGTAAGCGCATCTATTATCTCATCGAGGTCTCCTCCGAGGATACTGTCCAGCTTATAGAGCGTGAGACCTATCCTGTGATCGGTGACTCTTCCGTCGTGATAATTATAAGTCCTTATCCTCTCAGACCTGTCTCCGGTCCCCACCTGTTCGCGCCTTTGTCTGTCCTCGGCATCTTTATCGTCGGACTTCGCCATGGCCCACAGACGGCTCTGAAGGACTGCCATCGCCTTGTCCTTATTGGCAAACTGCGATCTCTCATCCTGACACTGAACTACAAGCCCCGTCGGAATATGTGTGATCCTTATCGCGGAAGATGTCTTGTTGATATGCTGTCCGCCGGCACCCGATGCTCTGTAACGGTCTATCTTAAGATCTTCGGGATTGATCACAACATCAGTCGCCTCCGCCTCCGGAAGGACCGCCACGGTTGCCGTTGACGTATGTATCCTTCCGCCCGATTCCGTCACCGGAACGCGCTGTATCCTGTGAACGCCGCTCTCGAACTTAAGACGGCTGTAAGCACCCTGACCCGTAACTTCAAAGACGATCTCCTTATAGCCTCCGAGTTCGGTATCGTTATAATCGACTACGTTTATGCCGAAGCCTCTGCCTGCAGCATAACCCTGATACATCTTATACAGCGTTGCCGCACAGAGCGCGGCTTCTTCGCCACCCGCACCCGCTCTTATCTCCATGATAACGGATCGGTCGTCGCGGGGATCCTTATCAGCCAGCATGACGACGAGGGCTTCTTCACTCTCCTGAAGATCCTTCTTACCCTCCGAGAGCTGTTCGGAAGCGAGCTTCCTTATATCTTCATCCGGATCTTTAAGAAGTTCGAGTGATTCCTCTATCTGCTTCTTGGCCTGAAAGTACTTTCTTACGGCATCCGCCTTAACTGAGAGATCCTTAAGTTCACGTGTAAGCTTAAGATACCTGTCCTGGTCTGAGATAACAGACGGATCCGAGGCCGATGATACGAGTTCATCATAACGGCTTAATATCGAAGCGGCTTTGGTCTCATCAAGCGGCATCTTCCGTCTCCTCCGTCACGGTAACGCTCTCGCTTGATTCCGTCTGCGCCGTCTCATTTACGGGAGAAGGAGTAACATAGACTACCGCGGGATCGTCAAAGGTTTCAGTAATAAAAGTTATGACGGCATCGGCATAAGCATGTCCGCCCTCGGAAACAGCCGAAGGATCGATGGGATCGTCCTCTGCATATCTGGTTATCTCGAAGAACATCGAAGAATTCTCGTCATATTCTTTATGAACGAGGATCATATACTCTCTGAATGCATCGATATTGGTCTTTCCGATTATCAGTACGGGAATATGATTCTCAACCGTGCAGTCCCTTATCGCTGCAAACGCGGTCTCGGACAGCACCTCATCGGCATTGATGATTATCATCATGCTCGCCGAATAGTCGCGCTGTTCAATATGATTGATCACATTTCCGTCAGAATCAAACTCGGTAAATCCCGTGTTACCGGATACGACCGGAAGGTTTGTGCCGTCGGCCTCTCCCGGAGCGATCAGCGTAACATGGTCTTCTATCCCGGACAACTCGGAAGGAAGACTCCCGATCCAGTAAATGTGATAATCCCTCTGATTCAACTCGGAGATCAAAGCCTCTGTATGCTCTTCTGATCGGCGATCGCTAAGTCCCGCATCTATCTTCTTAACCTCAAACATCATGAACAAGACCATCGCTCCCGTAAGAAGAATAATGATAACAACAACAGCAATATTACGTCCGTTCATAGAAAGGCTCCGCATTCTTTATCGCCTGAATAACAAATTCCTGATCTGTTCCGGCAACTATCACATCCGCTCCCTGAAGATACGGGGTGATATATCTTTTAAATGTATCGAGAAGATATGTGCGTTCTTCTCCTTCTGCCTGGCACTCGACTCCTATAAGCCACTTCATGGTCTTGCCGTCTTCCGTTGTAAGAAGTCTCACATACACCTTAAAGATCCTCTTCTCGTCCCGGCAGAAAGAATCGATCATCTCCTTTAACTTCGGAGGATACTCTGACGGAGTACCGACCCTCATATCAAGTGCGCCGGTATCGTCTCCTCCCATCTGCCCC
Organism: Mageeibacillus sp. UBA6980; assembly: GCA_002450095.1. Classification (GTDB taxonomy): domain Bacteria; phylum Bacillota; class Clostridia; order Saccharofermentanales; family Saccharofermentanaceae; genus Saccharofermentans. The sequence goes on from DJYK01000032.1 coordinate 7,056, forward strand.
TTTATCGAATTCATAAGTTCTTTGCCGAAGATGACCTCGGAGGCTCCCGGATTGATGATCACTCCGTCAAGACCGAGAGTATCCTGAAGCACAAGTTCCATAAGATCCTCAAAGGAGGCCTTAACGCCTTTGGGGTCCTCGCTCTTTTCCGATGTCACAAAGGATCCGGTATCTGAATATGCTACGGCGAACTTTCTGCCCTTACCGTCGCTTACGGCGTGGAAGCCGTATCTTCCGTCGGATGATACATCTACGGGCACGATAAACGAAGAGACAGCCGCAAGTCTTAAGACCTCGAGCATCTTCTCCTGACTTCTTTCCTGACGCATCTGATGCATCAGCTTAAGAAGTTCTTCATTTTCTATCTGTTCGTGAATAAATATGTCTTCCGTCATATTTCCTTCCTCATCCGACAATAAAAGCACTGAAACACAATGCTATCATAAGAGGAAGTGATATTACCATAAAAATAAGCGTAAGAGTAACGGTTCTCGCACAAAACTTCGGTGCGCAGTCATAGCGTTCGGAATAAATAACACTCATCGTGCCCGACGGCAGCGCCGTCATTATTATAAGCGTGATGACCGTAGCCGGAAAAATATTGATAAAGTGCTTAAGCCCGATCAGAGCGACCGTCATAAGGATCGGAAACAACACAAGGCGAAGAAAACAAACGACATAGGATTTAAAATCAGCGAAAAGCTTTAACCAGTCTATCGTCGCGAGAGTTGAACCCATTATTATCATCGACAGAGGGAAAGTCATATTGCCTACAAGGTTCATCGCATTTACTACTACCGAAGGCGCTCTCCACGGGGCGATGAACAGAACGATCGCCAGGATCGAAGAAAGCGAAACGGGGTTGACGTATTCCTTAAAAGAAGGCTTCTTCCCCGACAGCAGGTGCACTCCGTAAGTATAGAAGAATACGTTATAGATAAGATTGTAGATCGCAGCCAGAAGAAGTCCCGGGTTACCGAACAAAGAATACATTATGGGCATTCCGACGAATCCCGTATTGGCAAAGACGGACGTTGTTATAAATACGCGCCTCTCGCTGTCGGCGACCCTCGTCTTCCACAAGACAAGTCTCAGAACAAAAAGACTTATAAGATAGTACAGTCCGGAGCCCAAAGCCACGGCTCCTATGGACTTCATCATATCGACAGAGAATTGATACTGGCTCGAGGTCAATATGGTAAAAGGCAGCACCGCCTTAAGAAGAAGTTCGTTTAATACCCTTCTTCCCCTGTCATCGACCACGCGCTTCTTGGTAAGAGTAAAGCCGAGAAGAAGCATCAGGGCCATCTCAAAAAAGATCTCATACAATTCTCTCAAGAAAACATCTCCTTTCGAGCGACCGCTTTTGATGCATTTACCGCCTGCTTGTAACCTTCAAGGAGAATCCTTGCCTCCGAAGACGACCTTTGAGGAACATAGACACTGCTCGAGCGGTATAAACTCTCAAGCTCGCGCATCGACTCGAAGAACCCCGATGTCAATCCGGCGAGCATTCCGACACCGGCTGCAGTCATCTCGTCTGACCCGGCTCTCGTTATGGTGACGCCAAGAAGATCCGCCTGAAGCTGCATCAGGAATTCGCAGGCGCACACGCCTCCGTCGACCTTCATATGAGTCGAAGTTATCCCCGTGTCGCTCATCATAAGGTCCACGAGTTCCGTAACCTGATAAGCTATGGATTCGACCGAAGCCCTGACGATATGAGCCCTTCCGGTCCCTCCGGTAAGACCTGTAACGGTCCCCCGAAGATCCGGATCCCAATACGGTGCGCCGAGGCCGGAAAAAGCGGGAACGAGATAGACGCCGCCGTTATCATCTATCGACCGGCAGATCGCGTCACAGTCGGAAGGCTCATCTATAAGTCCCAGCGCATCCTTAAGCCATGTGATAACGGAACCTCCCTGGAACACGCTCCCTTCCAGAGCATATACGGTCTTTCCGTTTATCGACCACGCGGCCGAAGTAAGAAGCCCGTTCTCCGAGAACTGAGGAGTGTCACCTATATTCATCAGAGTGAAGCATCCCGTCCCGTATGTGGTCTTCGCCGAGCCTTTCTCGAAGCAGGTCTGTCCGAATAAGGCTGCCGCCTGGTCCCCTGCCACCGCATTTATATGTATGCCGTTAAGCCTTTTTAATGCCTCAGCCTCATCCTCATCAAGGCCGAGAGATATAAGATCTTCCGTCCGCAGCATTATCTGTCCGTAATCCGAACAGGAAGGACGCGGATCCGGAAGACACTTCCTCGGCACCTCGAAAAGCTCGAGAAGCATATCCGAGTAATCCAGAGTATTGATATCAAAGAGCATTGTCCTTGATAAGTTGGAATAATCGCTTAAGAAATGATTCCTTCCGGTAAGCATATACACGAGATAGGAATCGACGGTCCCGAACAGGAGTTCTCCCGACAGCGCCGCTTTCTCGGCACCCGGAACATTCTCCATGATCCATCTCATCTTGGTCGCGGAAAAGTAAGGGTCGAGTTTAAGTCCCGTCAATCCGGATATCTTACGTTCCATCGAGACGAACTTGTCACGTTTGCAGATCTCGGAGGTCCTCCTGCACTGCCATACGATCGCCTTGCAGTAAGGCTTTCCGGTCTTCTTGTCAAAAGCGATCGTTGTCTCTCTCTGGTTCGTTATAGCGACACCGTTAAGCTCGGCGTCGGGATTATCGATAAGAACATTCGCCATCGCCTTAAGGACCGATGTAAAGATCTGCGTTGCATCATGCTCAACATATCCTGAAGCAGGATAATATTGAGTGATCTTCACGGGGCGGGACTTAATGAGTTCTCCGTCCTTTCCGAGAAGAAATGCTTTGGTTGAGGTAGTCCCCTGATCAACGGCAAGTATATACTTTCCCAAATCAATTACCTTCTGTAAAGTCTGTTAAGCTCCCTGTACCACTCGTTATCGATAGAATCGAGGTCTTCCTTGGAGAATCTTACTCTCCAGTTGCCCTCGGGAGTTCCCGGGATATTCATCCTCGTGTCACCGCCGTATCCTAACATATCCTGGATCGGAATGATAACGGTATTGGCGCAGCTCATCCACAGTGTCCTGATAACTGCACGGCAGGACTTCGATCTCACGCCGCCGTCGCCCCAGTTATCACCGTCGAATCCGCAGTACTTCAAGCACTCCTTACGTTCAGCCTCGGGGGCTTCCCAGAGCCAGCCGAGCAAAGTGTTATTGTCGTGAGTACCTGTATAGGCAACACAGTTGGGCACATAGTTATGAGGCAGATATGAACTGTTATCGCCGGGGTTAAATGCGAACTCCATTATCTTCATCCTCGGAAGATCTACTTCCTCGAGGAACGACTCGAGATCGGGCGTAATCTCACCGAGGTCCTCTGCTATAAGTCTCGATCTGTCGCCGAAGGTCTTGTCGAATACCTTGAAGAAATCCATCTTGGGACCTTCAACCCACTTTCCGGTCTTGGCGGTCTTAGAACCTGCCGGTACTTCCCAATACGAAGAGAATGCTCTGAAGTGATCGATCCTTATGATATCGTAGAGCTTAAAGTTCTCTCTTAATCTCTCCATCCACCACGCATAACCCGTCTCCTTATGCTTCTTCCAGTCGTAGATGGGATTGCCCCAGAGCTGTCCGTCAGCGGAGAAATAGTCCGGAGGGACTCCTGCACCGCAGGCAAATACGATATCCTCAAAGTCTTTGTCGGGATCCTTGTCGGGATTATCCTTGATCCATGCCTTACGGACGGCCTTCTTCTGGGCCTCTGTCGCCATCTTGAACAGATCTCTTGAAGCCCATACATCTGCGGAATCTCCGGAAACATACATGGGCATATCGCCTATGATCTGAATTCCCTCCTCGTTGATCGATGCTCTGATCTCCGCCCACTCGGTCATGAACAGGTACTGCACGAATCCGTGGAAGAGATAATTCTCGGTTCCGCGGAGCTTATTAACGGCAGAAGGCTTATAGGACGCCAGGTCCTTATCCTCCCACTGCCACCAAGCCTTCTGATCGAACTTGTCCTTGGCAGCCTGATACAAAGCAACGTCATCCGCCCACTTATTCTCCGACAGGAAATCCGACACTTCGTTGATGATGGTCTTATCGGCATTGCTGAAAGCCCTTCTCAGAAGCTTCTCCCTCTCGACTCTCAGAAAATCGTAATTGACTCTCCATTTATTCTCGTTATATTCAGCCTTGACCACATCATCGGCAGTAAGAAGACCTTTCTTCATAAGTCTTCGGGGATCGATGAGGAGCCAGTTTCCGGCAAAAGCCGAGAAGCTCTGGTAAGGAGAATCACCCATTCCGGGATATGACAGAGGCAGGACCTGCCAGTACTTCATCCCCTGCGCTTTAAGCTGCTTCGCGAATGCCACAGCCTCCTGACCCAAGACTCCGATACCAAACGGTCCGGGTAATGATGATATATGCATCAGCACACCGCCGCCACGATTCATAATAAAGTCCTCCAATAAAGTAAAATCGGGGCTTCTTCAGCCCACTTGTGAATTATAACACTAAATAAAGACTGATAATTGAACGGAAAGTAAACTATGAACAGTTAAATATATAGACCACATCGGCACGATTATGTTCTAAAATAATGTATATCGGACCATCAGCCGACTATATATGGAGATAAGTTCAATGAAGATTCTAATGTGCGTTAATTATGCCCCGGCTTTCCTTAATGCAGCCAACGTGAACGAGGGCTGGGTAAGCGGAATCTTAAACTCACTTATGCAAAACGAAGGTATTTCCATAATACTGGCATTTCCCGGAAGCAGCGGGAACAGACTTAACAGGCTGAACGATAAGCTTACCTGCCTTGAATATCTCTACGATGTAAAAAGAAACAATTCTGAGGCCGCGAAGCTTATATCGGAAACAATATGTTCTGAGAATGTGGATGTGATTCACATCATGGGAACTGAATTTCCCCACTCCCTGTTCATCTTCGAGATCTGCAAAGAACTTGGATTGGAATCAAGAGTCGTCGTCAGCATACAGGGACTCGTCTCATTGTACGAGAAATACTACCACACGGGCGTTCCTTCCAGATACTGCTGCGGCATGACATTATCAGAATGGTATCACGGGTTTAATTCCCTCAATAAACAGCAAAAAAGATTCAAAGAACGCGGACAGTATGAGATCAAACTCCTGTCCGAAGTACAAAATGTCATCGGAAGAACTTCCTGGGACAAAGAGGCAGCACAGTCATATAACCCTGCCGTCAGGTATTTCCACAACGGGGAAAACCTTCGAGATGCTTTCTACGGCGGTCAGAAATGGGATATCAGCAAATGTGATAAACACTCCATCTTCGTATCACAGGCTTACTATTCCCTTAAGGGACTTCACCATTTGCTTGGGGTACTGCCAAAGATCGTCACTGAATATCCGGACTTAAGAGTTTATATCGGAGGGTTTAACCCGATATCCGATACTCCCATCAAAAGGGATTCATACGGCAGGTATCTTGCATCACTTATCAGGAAGGGCAGCCTTGAAGGCAAAATAGTCTTCTGCGGGAAGATGGAAGAGAAGAAGATGCTGGACAGGTATTTGAAATGTCATGTTTTTGTATCGCCTTCCAATATTGAGAATTCCTCGAACTCCATAGGAGAAGCACTGATTCTCGGGGTTCCTCTTGTAGCTTCGGATTCAGGCGGAACAGGAAGCATTGTAAATGACGGCATCGACGGACTTTTGTATCCATTGACAAAACCCGGGCTTATGGCTGATCACATATTAAGGGTATTCAACGACGACTCTCTTGCTCTTGAATTATCAAGGAATGCCGTAATCCGCGGTCAGATGATACACGACCGGGACAAGAACACTTCCGATCTTCTTAATATCTACAGGGAAATTACCTTATAAATTCTTTGATTTCCCTGTAATAGCAAGGCACCGTAAGAATCACTGCACCTGCGACACCGAGCAGCACAGTAAGGATCAGCTGAACAATCAGATTATCAACATAGGTGTTGACTATATTTGATTCCAGAACAATGAAAGCAACACACAGAAGGCTGATAATATACGGCTTGATAAAACGGATCTTTACTATGTCCCTCGTGCACGCCACACCTGTTATAAGCATTATCATCTCAGAGAACACTGTTGACCATGCTGCCGCGACTCCTCCGTAGCGCGGAATAAGTATGATATTCAGGATTATGTTTACAAGAGCCGCTGCTATGGAACCTGTCATGACCCACTTCTCCTTACCGTACGGGATCATGACGACGCTTATGTAGTAACACCCTGATGTTGCAAAAAACAGTGCGATGGCGAGCACCCTGATAATATCTGCGGAAGGCAGGTATTCCGAACCGCTCATCAGCAGGATGAGTTTATCCCCGACGAGATAAAGTCCCGCCGTTGCCGGAAGCAGGACCAGGATACACGCTGTTCTTATGGTTTGCAGGAGTTTGCTGTTATCAATGCGGTTGGCAATATTATTGGATATTCTGGGGATCATGACGACCAGTGCGGCATTAAGTATCTGCTTAACCATCAGATATATTCTCGAACCCGCTGAGTAAATACCTACGGTGGCATTATCCTTCATAATACCCAGCATGAGAACATCGGAGTTTATGTATACAAATGCGGCTATTGAACTTCCAAACAATATGAAGACCGGCTTCAGATGCATCTTCAGATCCATGTCTAACGTGAACCGGGGGTGAATATCATAACGCTTTCTGACGTGAATGAAATTAAGAACATTGGCAAACAGATTTGATGAAATGGTGAAGAAAGCATATGCCAGATAATCATCACTGCTTCTTACCATGATGAACATCAGAACAATCGACAGCAGACTGCACACGATGTATCTGACCGTAATGAAGAGATAATCTTCATACGCGGAATTGATCCAGTCAGTTCCTATGGTGGTGCTGATGACGCCTATGCTCTGTATCATCAACAATACCGCATAACCATCCAGCCTTTTCCAGAACAGGATCAGCACCAGAAGCAGAACCAGAGAGAATACAGTCGAGAGAAGATTAATCGAGAACATCTGGCTCGAAAACTTCTGGAATTCACGCTTGTTATCCCTTACCTTCGCCCCTTCCCGGATCGCATATTCGATCACGCCGAGATTGGCTATCAGTGCAATGTAGCTGATTATTGATAGCCCAAAGGATACCATGCCGTAATTAGCTGTACCGAGAACTCTTGTGGCATAAGGGAAAGTTATCAGAGGGAATATGACGGCGCATATCTGTCTGACTACATTCAGCATTGAATTAACAGTTAATGACCGCTGCTTAACCATGCTGCTCTCCCGTTATCTTACTGATCCAGTTTCTGAATGAATACCTGCTCTTAACATCATCATCGACGGACTCGAAAGGACTTCTTACAAAATCCTCCAGTCTGCTCTCATCATCGATCCCGAGCAAAAAGATATTGCCGGGATTATAGAAATCATACTTAATGATGTCTTTGTTATTGGTGATGAGTTTTCTTGAATTGAACAATGCTTCAAGTGCACGCAGTGTCAGTCCGGACTGCCCGTTTATGTTAAGTTCCAGAAGGCATGAATATGCGGTCATTTGATCAAGAAGATCAGGATAATCAATGTCCTCATCTATAAGTACGACCCGATCATCAACAAGGTAACTTGCGCCGTTCTCTTTCCTCATGATAAATCTGTGCGTGATATGGTGTTCATCTAATAACGACGCGATATTCTTCAGTTCATCGTAGCGCCCCTTATCATAACCTGCAAAAAATACTCCGGGCGTCACGTCAGCACGGTTGCCGCATACACCGTCAAAATAAAACTGGGGTATATACTCGTATCCGTATTTCTCTGCAAACAACCGGTCGAATGTATATATTTCGCACCCGCCGTAAATATCCTTATCTATGGGATCGGTATTCCAAAGCCAGATCCTGATGTCACACTCTCTGTTAACCGAGCGGACAAATCTTACCAGCTGTCTTGTCAATGCACTGTCGAATATGATCACGGTGTCATAGTCCCTTATGGTCTTCTTCCAGTCACCCATATACATACCGGAAAACCACTGGAAACGTCCGAAGAAGAGTCTCTTTTGAAGTTTTGTCATCGATGAGAACGGGATGCGGTACGGATCAGCGACATCATAACCTTCTGACTCAAACTTCGAGGAACAGAACCTCTCAAACCCGTTGTAATTCGATTTGAATATCAGGACTTTCTTATTCATGAGCAGGCCTTTATACCGTTATCTATGATGTTAATGTAAGAGAATTCCTTTCCTTCCGACATCTTCCTGATCCTCGCAAATATACTCACCTGGGACAAACCCGCGATGAGGCCGTCGCATTCACTAAGCGTGCACATATCTCTCAGTACTTCAAAGCCAAGATAATACTGATCATCCTTACGGTCACGGGTCTCGTGATGAACCCCTTCTTCCCCGTCACTTCTTACAGCATCGGAATAGCAGATGATCATGTCAGGATATTTCTCCCTGAATGCCTTAAGTGCTCCCTCGTCATCGGTCGCGAGGAATATCTTCGTGAAGCCTGATGATATGGCTTCATCTATAATCTCAAAATACTGCTCAACAGTAGAACCCACCGGATGACCGTCCAGTCCCTTGGCAAAATCGGTCCCCCTGTAATGAACACCGAGCGTTCTGCAGTCTCCGAGAATATCTGAAATCCCGCTTCTTACGCTCTTCTCGATATCTTCCTTAAGAACAAAATACTTCCTGTATGAAGCAGCAAGTCTTCTAAGATAATCATCTGACAAAACATATTCACTGTAGGTATCTGTATCATTTGCAAGTCCGAATGATCTGTTAAGTCTTATGATGTGATCATATGTTGCTGCAAAACAATTCTCCGTCGCCAGAACCTTACCGGCATCTGCATTGATAAGCGGGCGGAAATAGTACTCAAACACATTATTTGTGCCATTATATCCGCCGGGTACGTTATATAATGAATTCTCGATATTTACATACGGCTGCATGCCGAGAGAGTCAGCAATGACACAGCCTGACAGGCACTTTCTCATTATCGCGAAGAAGCCGTTGTCCTCCCATTCATACGATATGAAATACACCGATCTGTCATTATCGAATCCGATATCATCCCTTAACAATCTGTATGAATTAGGCTTGTATTTCTGCGATGCAGTCTCAAGGTATTCAGTATCCTTCCTGTTCGTAATGACCCTATAGAAACTATAGAGAACCAGGTGATTCTCAAGATACTTCTTTACTTTATTCCTGAACTTTCTGCCCATCAGACTCCGCCTCTTAAGATTTGCTCTTCTTACAAAGATACAGCCTGTTTATATCATAAAGACAGGGGCCTGTTACCGGCAAAATACTGTCGGGACAGTCCTCACCGTTTATAACGGTTACATCAAATCCTGCCTCGGAAATGAGCTTGTCCGCATTTATTCCGAAGAGTCTTACATGATCACTTTGGCCGTAACGGCGAAGTCTCTGCTCTTCACTAACAGCATCCGGATCCTCATCAACTGTGTCTACGTCAAAACTTACGGGGAACGAACAGATCAGCATTCCGTCAGGACTTAATATCCTTCTTATCTCCTTAAGCGCCGTCATGTAGCTTCCAACATGCTCGAGCACGTGATTGCATATGACGACATCATAAGCTCCGTCAGGAAGACCCGTAGCCTGTATATCGAGTTTCAGGTCCACATCCCATGCAAAAAGATCTGCTGTAGTGTATCTGATCTTATTCGCCTTAAGCCAAGTCGTCATGCCTCTCTCAGGAGCAAAATACAGTATCTTAGAAGACACTAGTTTATCTTTATTGGCTTCACACCACTTCGCGAGGATGCGGTGTCTCGGCAGGGAACTGCACACTGGGCATACAACATCCTGCCTCACCCCGTCGAAAAGCTTCACGTCATAAAAATCGGAGAACGCCTTATAATCCATGCCCTCAATGAAGCTTCGAAGTTTGATCCCGCAGCACGGGCACTCATAAGGAAGGCTGCCTGAAGTTTGCATGATGAACTTATGCTTAATACGCATGAGTCCGTAGTATGTGTTAACCGCTGCCTTCCATAAACGGCGCGGACATCTGCTCTTCAGTTTTCTCTTAGTGCTTGCCTTCATAATCTGATATTAACCTCAATGAACAAACAAATAAAGCAGAAGTACCATTACTTTATCCCTCAGCCTCAATGAAGTTCTCCACAGAAGCTTCTTATCGATCTTCTTCCCGTATCCGTAACGCCATATCCTGTACTTATAGATCATATGTATGTATCTCTTGGTGAGATTACCCTCAATAAGCACCTTTAATGGTTCCCCCGAGAGGACTTCATCATAGTATTTGTACAAAGAAGGATACACATACATCAAAGCCTTGGAGCTTTCAGCCCTGTCCATGGTTCCGGGGTTCATTATCGACCCTTCGTGTATCCTGTAGATATAGATCTTCTCGGGGATGTAATGCACGCTTTGTGCCTTGATCAGAACCTTGGGGACCCAGAACTCATCCTCATGTATCAGCCCCTCCTTGAAGAACAGACTGTTATCCGTGAGAAAAGCCTTTCGATATGCGCTGAGCCAGACCGTAGCGACAAAGTCACCGCTGTTTCTAAGCTGAGTCTCTAGTATCTCCTTACCGCCGTATGTTTTCTCTTCCTTGGGAAGTCCGCCGTGCGCAAAGAAATCCCTGTTTTTGGGCATAAGCAGGTTTACGGTCTCATACAGAAGTTCGCTGTCCCACAAAAGCACATCATCGGAAGAAGTCCCTGCAAGGCTTATAACCCTGCCAAACAATTCCGGAACAACCATGTCGTCGGCATCGCAGAAGAACACGTATTTACCGGAAGCTTCCTTAAGTCCCGCGTTTCTTGAGGATGACGGTCCGCCGTTTTCCTTGGTGATCACTTTGATGTACTTATGGTCACTGACGTATTTATCAGCTACTTTTGGGGTGTCATCCGTCGATCCGTCATTGACGATTATTATCTCCGTTCCATCTATGCCTTCCGAACCTATAAGCGAATCGAGGCAGGCCGCGAGATACTTCTCAACATTATATGCGGGTATAACGATTGACAGGTCCACCATAGCCTTATAAGTCATGAGAAAAGGTCATCAACTATCTTAACAAACTCTTCGCAGAACTCTGCACTGTGAGATGTAAACTTATTATCCAACTCTAATGCGAGCTTATCGTAATGCTCAAGGCAGTCACCGAGATTGGCGATATCCTCCACAAGGATGATATTGTTGTACAGTTTCTTATACTCACGGCTGATCTCAAGCTGATGGTCGTCAACGTGCTCTCCGAATTCGTGATGCCTCGGGACAACGATCGGGATCTTCCCCCTCTTTAACACATCGAAATAACAGGAAGGTCCTCCGTGTGTTATCACGATCCTCGCCTGATTGATAAAATCGTACATCTCCTGCTGTTTAAAAAAATGCTGCCACCTGCAGTTTAAGGGTTCATAAGAAGATACACCCGTCTGAATGAGCACATCTTCGGAACTTGAAGCCGCCCATTCGTCAACTGCTCTTATCAGCCTGTCAAAAGGCTGTTCATGTGTTCCCACCGTAACGAATATCATCAGAATATACTCCCCAGATAAACGGCTTTGGGGAAGATCTCCTTCATCTGTTCCCACTGAACGATAAACACGTCAGATACTCTGTAACAAAGTTTACCGGACAACGAAGCCTTATTGATCCTGTCGTATGCCTCGATATAGATGGTCTTGATTCCCATTAACTTTCCGATATAGAAGAACGGGACAGCCGGAGCAGCACCCGAAGATATGATAAGATCGGGTCTTTCCTTCCTTAAGATCTTTACCGCCCTTACAGTGTTGATGATAAGAGCCTTAATGCTTCTGTTCGAGGGAAAATACACGGGATAGACCTTCTCCCCTGCGAGCATCGTCCTTGTATCCTCTTTATCAAAGGTCGCCCAGAATCGGTCTTTATTCTCCCAGAAAGGCTTAAGAAGATACAGATGGTCCAGGTGACCACCGGATGAACCGACCAGACAAACCTTAATATCCTTACTATCCATCACCGGTATTATTGATCGATCACACTTAGAAGATAGTACTGTTCATACAGATCCTGAAGCATATATGAACAATCTTCTGCGGTTATCTCATTTCGCATCAGAGGCTCAAAGCAATCTTCTGATGCATGTTCCCAGAACAACGGACTGAAACACAATGTAATGAGACGAACACCTGTAGGATCATCGATAAGCGAGTTCAGACGGTCATATGTCCCGTCCGGATCGACGCAGAAACTGCTATGAAGGCTCTGCGCAAGATCGATGCACCGATCTAATCTTTCCCCCTGTAACCCCGCGCTTAAGAAAACGCCATATTGATACTCATGCGGAACAGGATCGTCCGCTAAAGTACTAAAGACTATTTTATCATACAAAGACTGATTATTAATCCTAATATTCTCCAGAAAACGATAAACTTCATTACCGCCGACGAGCACGGCAGAGCAATTTCCGGAAGCAAAAGCTTCCGCGAGTTCTTCATAGGATCCGTACTGTACATTACCGCTCATAAGAGCCTGAACATTCTGAAGCCTTGAGACAAATTCGGGATCGGTAAATGATGCTTCCATGTCCCCTTCATCCATATGGACTAACCACTCCTGCCCCCAACTGTCGGCGAGAAGAACGCTTAAGCAATCCGCAGCCGAATATCCGCCGTTCGAACAGAAACTTATAGTATCATCCTCATTCCACAGATCGGGATCTGCGATCACGACAACCGGGGATTCGTCGAATATGGGAAATGAATACTCGTTTATGTCCATTATCAGTCCTTCCTGCTCCAATATCCGGGCATTAAGATAATCGGTAATAAAGACATCCGGCATATGATCAACACCCATGGAGGCAAGATTCATAAAGTCCTCATCTCTTATCCTTCTTCTTTCCTCAACGCTTATATCCGGATGGGCGCGTTCCCATTCTTCCAATGAATCTCTGACCGATGAGACGGATACTTCGGAAGCATCCGATACACCTATGTCAACAATTATCGCATCAGTGTTTTGACTGCAACCTGACAGGAGCATAAAGAACAATATGGATAAGACTGCGATCTTTACTTTCCGCATAGTATCCTCCACTGCTCCGCCGTAAATCTCATAAGGTATCCGGATGCGGGTCTGACCGAGAGCGAATTCAGGTGGATACCGAGCCTGTCCGCATGGATCCCTATCCTCGCCTGTTCTACGCTGTAGGCACAGACTGTCAGCCTCGGAGGAAGATCATCATGTTCGATGATCTTCGATGCTTCTGTCAGCATTTCATCGATATTATTGCTATTAAGAATCAATACCCTGTCGCGTTCTATTCCGTAAGATGATAATTCTCCTGCGCTTTCCTCATCTGCAACGATACAGCAGGAATCATCGTGAGAATCGAGATAATCCGCCGCCTGCTGCCACAGATCATCATCAATCTCCGAATAATGCGAAGGCACCACCAGTGTAGCGTCATATAAGGGAGTCCATCCCCTCCATGAAGATATCTTATAGGCGGAAGAGCACCATACCAAGAAGACAGCGATAAGTAACGGCACACCGATCCGAAGACTCCATCTGACCTTGGGAGAAGATCTTCCGACAGTTAACCTGTCGCATGTCCTGATATCGGGCTTATCATAAAACCACGATACCACGAGGAAAGATACGACCGCCAATACATTTAATAATGCGAACTCGAGAAGAAAACTCATCGAGAAGACAAACATAACAAAAAGGCCCGTGTAATACCCTCTTTTGTAGTTTCCGACCTGAACTGCCGTAAGGATGATCATCACCAAGGCAAAAGGGATAACACCATACTGAAGCAGAAGTCGCGTATAGAGACTGTCCAGAACATAATAGAGCGTAAATAAACTTTCTCCGGACCCGTCCGTGGGTATATTATTCCCGAACAATGTAAGAGGGTATTCGGTAAAACCCATGAGCCCGTAGATGAATCTGTCCCTGAACGTGCTTAATAACGGGATACTGTTCCAAAAACCTTCGAGCGCCCTGTATGTAAATATAAGAATATAGTTAATGACCGCAAAAACCGGAAAACAGAAAATCATCAACACCGACACAGGCTTTTTAAGCCTGTAGAACCTTATTGAAGTTAAGACCTTGTCTGATAAAACAACCGGAATATAAAGGACCTTGAACAGAACTCTTATAAGCCCGTATCTGTCCTTATCCTGAAACGGAACCCCTCCGTTTGCCCTGTAATGCCTTACCATGAGCACAATTATCGTCAGAGTAAGACAGATAAATGTCGTCTTTCCTCCAAGCCACAGAACATAAAGGTCGAGCGCGATGAACGACAGCTCCCCGATCCATGTAAGCCATCCGTTGGAGACGACAACATATGCCAGGGCGAGCGTGAGCAGGAAAGCGGTATAGTCGGTCCTGTAGGGAAACCCGAAGGAATTCCCCTGATTGTTGCTTACTATACCGAGTATCGACAGGATAAACAGCACAAAAACGGCAACTGAACCGGCATACAGGATGATACGCAGGATCTTGTTCATGGCTGTTCCCTTCATAAGGCGAACTACTTGGAATGGATGTTCTCGAATCTTAACTTCTTGCTCTCGTTATTCTGAACGGCCCAGTCTATCGCCCATTCGGACTCGAACAGGACAACGGGTTCATCATCTCTGTCGAGAACGACCAGAGACGTAGCGGTAAGAACGAGATTCTTATAATCGAGCGGTTCCTCGGCGTCTGACTTGACCCATCTGGCAATATTGTAGGACAGAGGCTGACGAACGATATCGACGCCGTACTCGGTCTTAAGACGATACTCGAGAACGTCGAGCTGCAGGATACCTACGACACCCATTACAAAGGTCTCCGTTCCTATATCGGGCTGCTTATAAAGCTGAACGGCACCTTCTTCCGAGAGCTGCTCTATACCCTTCAGGAACTGCTTTCTCTTCATCGAATCCTTAGGGAACACCTTGGCAAAGTTCTCGGGGGCGAACACAGGGATAGGATCGAACTCGAACTTCCTGTTGCTCGATATGAGTGTATCTCCAATCCTGAAGTGACCGGGATCGAATATACCTATGATGTCACCCGCGTACGCCTCTTCAACGATATTTCTGTCCTGAGCCATAAACTGCTGAGGCTGTGACAATGTGATCTTCTTACCGAGCCTCATGTGGTTGACGGTCATGTTCTTCTCGTATTTACCGGAACAGATACGAAGGAACGCCATACGATCCCTGTGGTTGGGATCCATATTCGCCTGTATCTTGAAGACAAAACCCGAGAACATCGTATCCGTCGGCATTACGACACCGTTATCGTCGGATACGTGGTGAGGTGCGGGTTCCGGAGCGATCTCGAGGAACTTTTTAAGGAACGGCTCAACACCGAAGTTCGTGATAGCCGAACCGAAGAATACGGGGGTCAATTGCCCTGCAAGGACCTTCTCGAGATCGAATTCATCACCCGCCATATCGAGGAGCTCGATATCGTTGCAAAGCTGCTCATAGTGAGCAGAAGTCATATGATCTTTCAGCGTAGGGTCATCAATACCAGATGAAGACTGGGTTACCATCGAAGCACCGTGGTCTCTGTTATCCGCATCAAACAGAAGCACCTTACCGGTCTCACGCTCATAAACGCCTTCGAAGTAGCCGTCGGTACCGATAGGCCAGTTGATCGGCGTAGATCTTATGCCGAGGACCTTCTCGAGCTCATCGATAAGATCGAAAGGATTTTTCGCGGCACGGTCCATCTTATTGATGAACGTAAAGATCGGTATCCCCCTTTTACGGCAGACCTCAAACAGCTTAACGGTCTGAGCCTCGACACCTTTCGCGCCGTCAAGGAGCATGACGGCGGCATCAGCGGCACAGAGCGTACGGTACGTATCCTCGGAGAAGTCCTGGTGACCCGGAGTATCAAGGATATTGATGCAGTATCCGTCGTACTCGAACTGCATTACCGAAGACGTTACCGAGATACCTCTTTGCTTCTCTATCTCCATCCAGTCGGATGTGGCGTGACGGGAAGCTTTACGGGCTTTAACGGAACCCGCCAGATGAATGGCGCCTCCGTACAGGAGGAGCTTCTCGGTCATGGTCGTCTTACCCGCGTCAGGGTGCGATATGATCGCGAATGTCCTTCTTCTTTTTATCTGCTCAACATCAGTCAATGCCATTAAAATCCACCTCTAAATCAAAAAACTCTCATGTAATTCAATATCGCAGGAATATACCCGTATAAAAGACCCGTGTCAACAAGATCCGCAACACAAAGGAATACCAACGTACACACCGACATCGCGGGTACGATCGTATTCTTAAAAGGCTTAACGAAGCCTTTGAGCAGGGCCGTAAGGATGAGCATTCCCGCACCGCCGAAGAACCCGGTATAGAGAAGGCATACTGCCATAAGCTTTAAGAATCCGGGCTTAAGAGGATCCTTCCCCTTTGATGTCCTTATGTAGGAAACGAGCATTACCGCACCGCAGAAAACGACGCAGGCTGCCACCTTATCAGCGATATAAAGCTTAAGATCCGGGACAAAAGGCAATGCGCCGATCCATATCGACAGCATGGCGGTAACGAAGCCTTCATGAATGATCTTGCCGTCTATATCGCAGAAAGATATACCCATCATGAGCATGGCGAGCATAAGGTTTCTTACCATAACCGCGTCTATCCTTCCGTGAAACAAAACGACGGCAACGAACACAACGCCGAGCAACACCTCGGATATAAGGCATCTTATCGGCACTCTCGATCCGCAGTAACGGCATTTGCCGCCAAGTGCGATGTATGAGATCACAGGGAAAAGATCCGCGGTTCCGAGCTGATGCCCGCATGTATCGCAGTGAGAGAAGCCTCGCGTCCAATCCTCATGGGCGAGTATCCTTCCGGCAGTACATGTTATAAAGCTTGCGAGCACCGTGCCGAAAATGAATGCGAGCACAAGTGTAAATACAGCTATGAACGGTATCTCAAATAACGGCACGTCCTAATCCTCCTGTCAGTCTTCTCCGGGATTCTCGGCAAGGTACTTGGAGTTCTGCGCTTCGATATCGGGATCGTAAGACAGAACGGGCTTAACACTTTTATCGCCCTTGATCCTTCTCGCAACATAGTTCGATGTGATCTTCATAACAAGCGGGCTCATTGCGAGAACACCGATAAGGTTAGGTATCATCATAAGACCGTTAAACGTATCGGATATATCCCATGCAAGCGAAGAAGTCATCATGGCACCCGAGAGGATCAGGCACACAAATACGATCTTATATATCTTAACCGCAACAGGAGCATGCTTACCTGCAAGGTACTCGACAGCCTTGGAACCGTACTGTGACCATCCGAGGATAGTCGTAAACGCGAATACCAGGATGGCAAGGGCAACGAACATCTTACCCATGTCGAACACTCCGATCTTAAACACGGAGTTAAAAGCATCGGCAACGAGCACGGCATCGGATGTCGTCTCAATAGCACCTGTATCGAGGTTGATAACCCCTGATGTAAGTATAACAAGAGCGGTCATCGTACATACGATAATAGTATCTGCAAAGACCTCGAAGATACCCCACAGTCCCTGCTTAACAGGCTCTTTTACGTTAGAGTTGCTGTGGACCATAACGGATGATCCGAGACCTGCTTCATTCGAGAACACGCCCCTCTTGCATCCCTGGGTAATGATCGTCTTGAAAGCGATACCCGTTGTACCGCCCCATACGGCGGGAGCGGAGAGCGCACCCTTGAAGATAGCGGCAAAAGCGGGACCTACATGAACGACATTCTTGAAGATTATGACAAGTGATCCCAGAACGAACAGAGCGACCATTACGGGAACGATCTTCTCTGCTACGTTCGCGATCCTCTGAAGACCTCCTATTACGACCGTTCCGACAAGGAACATGAGGACCAGACCGCATATGAGCATATAAAGAGTAACGTCCGTGTCACCTGATGTGTAGAGGACCTTGGAAGAGAACAGTTTGATATCGAACGAAGATGTGAAGTTAAGAACGATCTTGTTGACCTGTCCCATGTTTCCGATACCGAATGAAGCGAGTGTAGCGCATATGGCAAAGATCACGGCAAGAACGCGGCCTACACCCTTCATATGAGGGTAGCTTCCGAGACCGTCCTGAAGGTAATACATTGCTCCGCCGGACCACTCATCGGCGTGATTCTTACGTCTGAAATATATGCCTAAGATATTCTCGGAATAGTTCGTCATCATTCCGAAGATGGCGGCAAACCACATCCAGAACACGGCTCCGGGACCGCCTGTGATGATCGCGGCGGAAACACCTGCGATGTTACCTACGCCGACAGTAGCGGCAAGCGCGGTACAAAGAGCCTGAAACTGTGAGATCGTCGCCTTATCGTCCGTGTGTGAAATTACGTTCTTATTAAACAGCGAACCGATAGTCTTTTTCCACCAGTGTCCTATGTGCGTAAACTGAAATCCGCGTGTCAGGATCGTCATCAGTATACCGGTAGCTATAAGGAGCCATACACCGGTCTTAGTCCATACGAATGAATTAACGACATCATTAATCCTCGCAAGTGTCTCAAACATAAACATCCTCCATTTTTATGTTATCTTCGTTTTTTCTTTAATAGCCTTTTTACTCTCGTACATCAGTCTGTCCGCTTCCTTCTCGGCATCGTCAAATGAATTGATGTCGGGATTAAAGACAGACTTCCCGTACGCTATATACAAAGGAATAGGAAACTCCTTTTTGTCATTGATCTTCCCTATTTCTTCATCGAACAGCCTGACAGCCTTATCGTAGTCCTCTTCGCAATTCTTACCGTCAAGTATTACAAAGAATTCATCGCCTCCGATACGGTAACACTTGCCGTACTGTCCGAATGTTCTGTTTATCAGGTCGGAAGCCGCAATTATAAACCTGTCTCCCTCCGCATGTCCATAGTTATCGTTTACCTGCTTAAGGTAATTGATATCGAGCTGGACCAGAACATACCTGCCGGTCTTTTTGCCGGAGAGCTCATTCTCATCTCTCGTAAACGCCATACGGTTAAGAAGATCCGTAAGACCGTCATTATATACGAGTTTCTCCATAAGTTCCGTCTGTGCGCTCTTCTTGATGATCTCCAGGAACAAAGTCAGTTCGTAGATCGTGAACAGCACTATAAAATATAACAGTCCTACTCTCGTAAACAAGGACGCATCGGTAGCCCTCAAAGTGTAATATCGGATCGCATCCAGTCCGCCCGCTGCGATGAGCACGGAAAAGCCTGCGACGATAAACTTCATGTTCCTTTCAAATCTTCTGGTCTTCCGAAAGACTTTTACGGTCATATAGATTATGGCAACGACACCGATACCGAGGATCGCATGTGTCAAAGGCAATACGGCACTATAGTCCTTCCCTAACACAAGCACCCATACGAGAGTGATCATCATGTTTACTGCGGCAAGGCCAGCCACGAACTTCGGGAAAAACGAATCAAGCTGTTTGGCAACAGATGAGAAAAGGATCATCACGGGAACCGGAAGGAATATAAGACACATATAGTCCATAACCCTTACCATGGCGGAATTCTCGCTTATGATCTGAGGTATCCTCGATCCGGAGCTCGTCCAGAGAGCCAGTATTATCGCGATGGTTCCGAGCGACACCGTCTCAACAGTGCTGTTATCATCATTATTCAGAAGGAATCCGACGATGATCAGCACGACTCCGAGTACCATTATGACAAAGCACTGCAGGTAATTCAAAAACCCGTTCGCGAACATCGATCTGATAAAAGATGCCCCTTCCTGAATCTTCATATAATAGAAAGTCGTTGTTTCTGAATTATATAAAGACGTATAAGATATGCTGATCTTCGATGACGAATCAAGTACGGGAATGTCGACCGCATGGATGCATTCGCCGTAATAATTACCGTAGAGCCTGATAAGGTGCGGATGGAAATCATATACGGCTTTATCATTGATATAAACCGTAAAGAACAGACTTCTGCTCTCGAAGCAAAGATCCGATCCGCTCACCTGATCAGGAGAGACCACCTTGGATATGGTGCATCCGTCCGGAGCATATCTTAAATTGGAGAAATCAACCGGGGTGCCGTCCTCATAGGTCCAACCGTCCGAAAACTGCTCATCCTTTGAATTCAGATTCCCTCCGTCCAACTTATATACGAACAGAAAGACTACGAATACTGCAAGGACTATACAGATTGCAAGATTCAGATCGATCAGAAACCTCTTTTGCATCACATCCCCCTAATGATCACTCTCCGATCTCGGCGTGATAGTCCTGAAGAGCCTTAACACCGATATGGGTGTTATTCTTCACAGCCTTGATTCCGTCAGCGGATGCCTTGGCCGCAGCCATTGTCGTTATGTAAGGGACCTTATGTCTTATGGACTCCTTACGGATATAAGAGTCATCATATACAGAAGTCTTACCCGCGGGCGTATTGATGATCAGATCAAGCTCACCATTCGTGATCATGTCGGAGATATTAGGTCTTCCCTCATATATCTTCTTAACCTTTGTAACGGGAATACCGTCAGCTTTGATCATGTCATATGTTCCGCCTGTAGCGAAGATCTTGAAGCCCAATTCATTGAAGCCTCTTGCTACCTCTATAAGATCGCCCTTATCTCTGTCGCATACGGAGAGCAGAACATTACCTTCCATGGGAAGTACCGTCTGCGTCGCCTCCTGAGCCTTGTAATAAGCCTCACCGACATTATCGGAAAGACCCAGAACCTCACCCGTGGATCTCATCTCAGGTCCGAGGACAGGGTCAACCTCCTGGAACATGTTGAACGGGAATACGGCTTCCTTTACACCGCAGTGATTGATCTTCTTATTCTTAAGATCCTTTACGGGTGAAGGTCTGCCCGTGATCGAGCTTGTCATTATATCGGTAGCAATTCTTACCATGTTTACGGATGTAACCTTGGATACGAGAGGTACTGTCCTCGATGCACGGGGATTGGCCTCGAGAACGTAAACAACGCCGTCTTCGATAGCGTACTGCATATTCATAAGACCTACGACGTTCATCTCGACCGCGATCTTCTTCGTATACTCTCTGATCGTAGCGACCTGTTCATCCGTAAGATTCTGCGAAGGAAGCATACAAGCCGAGTCACCGGAGTGAACGCCTGCGAGCTCGATATGCTCCATGACAGCAGGAACGAAGCAGTTCTCGCCGTCGGAGATCGCATCGGCCTCACACTCTGTAGCGTGGTGCAGGAATCTGTCGATGAGGATAGGTCTGTCAGGCGTTACGCCTTCAGCGGCTGCCATATAGACTTTCATCATGTCGTCATCGTGAACGACTTCCATTCCGCGTCCGCCCAATACATAGGAAGGTCTGACCATTACGGGATAGCCGATCTTATTCGCAATCTCGATCGCCTCTTCAACGGTGGAAGCCATACCGGCCTCAGGCATCGGGATCTGAAGCTTGTCCATCATCGCACGGAACAGGTCTCTGTCCTCTGCAAGATCGATGGTCTCGGGAGATGTACCGAGAATATTGACACCGTATTTCTTGAGGTCAGCTGCAAGATTCAAAGGTGTCTGACCTCCGAAAGAAGCGATAACGCCGAGAGGCTTCTCCTTCTCATATATGGCGAGTACATCCTCAAGTGTCAGAGGCTCGAAGTAGAGCTTGTCTGATGTATCGTAGTCTGTTGATACAGTCTCGGGGTTGCAGTTAACGATGATTGACTCGAATCCCAACTTCTTCAGTGCAAGAGCCGCATGTACGCAGCAATAGTCGAATTCGATACCCTGACCGATCCTGTTGGGACCTCCGCCTAAGATCATTACCTTCTTATTGCTGCTAACGGGAGACTTATCCTCTTTGATGTTATAAGAAGAATAATAGTAAGCCGCATCCTGTGTACCGCTTACGTGAACGCCTTCCCATGCTTCCTTGATACCGTACTCATAACGCTTATTCCTGATCTGCTCCTCAGATACTTCGAGGATCTTTGACAGATACTTATCGGAGAAACCGTCGCACTTAGCCTTACGAAGCACTTTCTCGGAAGGAACGCTGCCCTTCATTCCGATAAGCTCGTTCTCTTCATCGACGAGTTCCTTCATCTGCTCGAGGAACCAGTGCTTGATCTTTGTAAGCTCGAATATCTCATCGATCGTAGCACCCTTGCGAAGTGCTTCATAGATGATAAACTGCCTTTCGGATGTGGGATATACGAGCTTTGCCAGGAGTTCTTCCTTGGTAAGCTCATTGAAGTTCTTGGCAAATCCCAGACCGTATCTGTCCTTCTCAAGACTTCTTATCGCCTTCTGGAACGCTTCCTTATATGTCTTACCGATGCTCATGACCTCACCTACGGCGCGCATCTGTGTGCCGAGTTTGTCGGAAGCACCCTTAAACTTCTCGAAAGCCCATCTCGCGAACTTGATAACTACATAATCTCCGTCAGGTACGTACTTGTCGAGTGTGCCGTACTTACCGCAGGGGATCTCATCGAGTGTGAGACCGCAGGCCAAAAGTGCGGATACGAACGCTATCGGGAAGCCCGTAGCCTTAGAAGCCAAAGCCGAAGATCTCGATGTTCTCGGATTGATCTCGATAACGACGGTTCTGTCGGATACGGGATCATGAGCGAACTGGCAGTTACAGCCTCCGATAACCTCGATGGCATCAACGATCTTATAAGACTGCTCCTGAAGTTTCTTCTGAACATCTTCGGAGATCGTAAGCATAGGTGCCGAACAGAACGAGTCACCTGTGTGAACGCCGATAGGATCGATGTTCTCGATGAAGCATACCGTGATCTTATTGTTCTTGGAGTCTCTTACTACCTCGAGCTCGAGCTCTTCCCATCCGGCTATGGACTCTTCTACGAGCACCTGATGGATCAGGGAAGCCTGAAGACCTCTCTCACAGACGACCTTAAGCTCTTCGACGTTATATACGAGGCCGCCGCCTGCTCCGCCCATTGTGTAAGCAGGTCTTAAGACTACAGGGTAATGGAGTTCTTCAGCGATCTTAAGGGCTTCCTCAACAGAATAAGCCTCATGAGATCTCGGCATCTCGATCCCGAGCGAATTCATTGTGTTCTTGAACTCGATACGATCCTCGCCTCTCTCGATGGCATCAACCTGAACGCCGATTACCTGTACACCGTACTTATCGAGGACGCCCGCCTTGGAAAGCTCGGAGCAGAGGTTAAGTCCCGACTGTCCTCCGAGGTTCGGGAGCAGTGCATCGGGCTTCTCCTTCGCGATGATCTGCTCTATACGATTAACGTTAAGAGGCTCGATGTAAGTCCTGTCGGCAACATCCGGATCGGTCATGATCGTCGCGGGATTGCTGTTTACGAGCACGATCTCGTATCCGAGCTTCCGTAGAGCCTTACATGCCTGAGTTCCCGAATAGTCGAACTCACATGCCTGGCCGATGATTATCGGACCCGATCCGATGATCAGTATCTTGTTGATGTCTTCTCTCTTGGGCATTTGCGTCTCCCCCGTATGTATTAATTTTAATAAACTGTTTTATCCGAGAAGTATCGATCTTACCTTCTCTTCCATCTGTTCCTTGTCGATCACATCCTTGTGAAGGACGGGCTTTTTCGACAGATCCTTGATCTGTTCAGGGATCTCGAGACCGCTCTCATCGGAGAGTTCCTTAATGACCTCTTCAACGGACTTTCCGTCGGAGAATCCTTCTCCCCTTATCGCATCCATAACGGATGCCGAGAACTTGAAAGGAGAAGCCGTTGAAGCAAATACCGTCTTCGTCTCATCAGAGGATCTCTGGTGGTAGCGGTTATAGATGTTAAAGCCTACTGCCGTATGTGTATCAACGACGTTATCGGTCCTGTCATATACATCAAGGATGGTCTTCGCCACACCGGTCTCATCTGCAAAGCCTCCGACAAAGAGCATCTGCATCTTCTTCAAAGTCTTGTCGTCAACCTTATAGACACCGTCGGTATTGAGCTTCTCCATCCACTCCTTCACCTGCTTATCGTTATGGTCGGTGATCTCGAACAGGAGTCTCTCGAGATTGGACGAGATCAGAATATCCATCGAAGGTGAAGTCGTCTTATAGAACTCTCTGTTCCTGTCGTACTTTCCGGATGAGAAGAAGTCGCACAGGACCTTATTCCTGTTCGAGGCGCATATGAGCTTATGAACGGGAATGCCCATGTTCTTGGCAAACCACGCGGCAAGGATATTGCCGAAGTTACCCGTGGGAACGACGATATTGATAGGCTCGCCCTTCGTTATCTTCTCGGTCCTAAGAAGCTCAACATAAGAATAAACGTAGTAAGCGATCTGAGGTGCAAGACGACCCCAGTTGATGGAGTTGGCGGAAGAAAGCTTAATGCCGCCCTCAAGAAGCTCATCGTTAAACGCCTTATCGGAGAAGATCTTCTTAACGCCCGTCTGTGCATCATCGAAGCATCCGTTTACCGCGATTACATGAGTGTTGTCACCTGTTGTCGTGATCATCTGAAGCTTCTGTGCCT
Source organism: Mageeibacillus sp. UBA6980 (assembly GCA_002450095.1). Classification (GTDB taxonomy): domain Bacteria; phylum Bacillota; class Clostridia; order Saccharofermentanales; family Saccharofermentanaceae; genus Saccharofermentans. The sequence continues at coordinate 31,582 of DJYK01000032.1, forward strand.
CGGATACGCCGCCCGTGGGATAGAAGACGATTATCTCCGTTCCCGGAAGATCCTTAAAGCCTTCCAAAGCAGCCTTACCCGTATCTCCCGATGTAGCCGTCAGGATACAGATCTTCTTATCCTCACCGGTCTTCCTGAGCGAAGCGGTCATGAGGTGAGGCAGGAGCTGTAAAGCCACATCCTTAAAAGCACACGTCGGGCCGTGCCACAGTTCGAGGATGTATTCCCTGTCGTTATAGGAATTGAGCTGAACAAGAGGAACAGGGTTCTCGCCCCACTTCTCCTCACTGTATGCCTCCCTCGTATAGCTCAGAAGCTCACTCTCAGTAAAATTATCCAGGTACTTCGAGAGCACCCTTGCTGATATCTCGGGGAAGCTCATGGTCTTCATCTGCTCGATATCATCGTCTGTAAGAAGAGGAATACTCTCAGGGACAAACAGACCGCCGTCAGGCGCAATTCCCTTGATTATTGCCTCTTCGGCAGTAAACTTCGTCTCGTAACCTCTCGTACTTATGTACTTCATCAGATACCCTCACTTCCTTCAGCAGGCTGCTGTTCGGAGACGTCGGTATGAACCGGTGCGTCTTCGCCATACGAACCCGCATAAGCTTCTATGATAGATGCGACCTCCGGATCGTCCTTCTTCTGATCCAGCTGGTCAATCAGAAAATCAAGTCTCGAAGCGGTGTCTTCGCTGTTCTTTACCTTTGCCCAGGTAGGGATTATGACATATATCGTAAGGAGGCTTAATGCTGCAACTAGAAGGACAACCCCTGTTATCCTGACCGTGAGTCTGAGGTTATCAGACGGAGTCCTGACGCTCTCGATATTCACGTCATCGTTTAACTCGTCACCGCCGGAACTGCTTCTCATCATAACGTCACGGCGCTCTTTCTCCGTAGCCATCTTGAAATCGTTGTTTCCGGAAGATGCGCGCATAAGTATCGGGGCCTGCATCCCCGTCCTCGAAGCGGGCTTGGAGTCTCCGTCTCCTACCATCGACGATATACTCTTCTTATGCTTTCTGACTTCGGTAACAGGTTCAGGTTCATTCTCATCTGCCCTGACCATCTTGATGGCTTCCTGAGCAACGCTTAGGTGCTGTTCTGAAGCAAGCGAATTGTTAACCGCATACTCGAGAGCATCGGCCGCACGCTTGAACTTCCTCTCTCTTGCAAGACAAAGGCCGTAAACAAGTGCGGTGTCGCCCCATGTAGGATACTTGGTGATCAGAGGCTTAAGGATTATCTGGGCAACGTCGGTGCCGTCCTTCTGGGCATTAAGAAGTGCGCGATTAAACTGCTTAACGGCATAGACCTTGTCTTCAGCACTCATATCGTAGAGGATCATGTCTTTCTCCTCCACGGGACGGAGCATCAGCGCCAGTTGTCTGTAATCGTGCATAACTTACCTCTCACTTCGCCTATAAGATAGAGAGAGCCCGTCACCAATAAAGGTATATGATCCTCTCCGGTCTTCCGACAGGCTTCGGACACGCCTTCCACGGCACTGTCAAAAGATACAGGCATAATCGAGTTATTATACACTACACTTATTATTTTAGAAAGAGTAACAGGGTCCATCGAACGTGAATTATTAACTTTTACGGTATAGACCTCGACGGGCTGAAGCCCGAGTTCCTTGTAGGTCCTTATCATCCCCTCAACGTTCTTATCCGCCATCACACCGATAACGACGCGGAACTTAAGATCCCCGAACCTTCCGGCACAAATGCGTTTTAAGGTATCCATGAGACTTTGAGCGCACTGCACATTGTGACCGCCGTCAAGAATAACGGCGGGCTCAGAGCACAAAAGCTCGGCTCTCCCCTTCCATCTTGTCTTCATTATCCCTTCACGAATCACATCGTCGGCAAGGCCGAAGACCTCCTTAAGGACAGTTATGGCAACCGTCGCATTCATGATCTGGTGTCTTCCCTGAAGTCTTGTCTTAAAAGAGACTTCTCCCGCTTCAAATATCATGTATCCGTCATCGGTAAACTCACAGATTTCCTCATTGCAAGGAACAAACTCCAATGAAGAGACCCCGGCCTTCACGGCCTGTTCTTCGATAACGGTTCTTATAACAGGCTTATACTCATCCCCGATAAGCATATGATCGGGATCCAATGCAAAGACCGGACAGCCTTCTTTGAATATACCGGCTTTCTCCCGTGTGATCTCGGCTATCGTCTCTCCCAATCTGTCCTGATGATCAAATCCTATCGAGGTGATAACTGTTGCAACAGGCTTCTCTATCACGTTTGTTGAATCGAGCCTGCCGCCGAGTCCCGTCTCGAGGACGACGACATCGGTATCATTTTCCTGAAACCACAGATACCCCAATGCGGTCATAAGCTCGAATTCTGTAGGATGTTCGAACCCTTGTGACACCATGATCCGTGTCGCATTCTGAACCTTGTCTGACAAACGTTCAATGTCTTCGGAAGAGATCTCACCTTCCGTCTCGTCCTCGAGGAGTCTGTTAAGGCCGTCTGTCCCGTCGATTACCCTCAGTCTTTCCGAGAATCTTTCAAGGAACGGGGACGTATACACGCCGACCTTAAGGCCCGAAGCCGCGAGGGTCGAGCTTAAGAAAGAAACTACCGACCCTTTGCCGTTGGTCCCTGCAACATGAACGACCTTAAGCCCTTTCTCGGGATTACCGAGGAGCCTGTCGAGTTCATTCATCCTGGAAAGTCCGAGATTGATCCCGAACTTGGCGGATTCCTTTATAAACTCGGGTATGTCATTGTCCTGCATCTTCCGCCTCCTTTACGTTCTTCCTGCCCTTAGCCCTGAATACTATCCACTTACTCAGAACGAAATTAAGGATGATAAGGACTATGTTGTTGGCGATCTTGACCAGATAGAGATAAATGCATTCAAATGATGCGACTGTAAACAGCACCCGATCCTGCGGTATCCCGAGTCGTGTCTCGAGAAAATTAACCATAAATGAGAAAAGCAGGATCTCGACAAGAACGAATGTCGACAGCCTCGCAGCGGCAAATCCGAATAACTCAATAAAGTAGTTGCCGTGAGATCGGAACACAAAAATCCTGTTTGTCGTATGAGCCGTAAGTATCGTAGCGACCCAGGAAACAAACTGCTTGATAACAAGACTTATCTCGATGCCTCTCCCGAAGACAGTAAGATAAACCGGATCTATAAGGAGCATATCCATGATTACGAAGGAAACAAAATTCGCAGCAGCGGTAAACGCGCCGGCTATCGGATACATTGCAAGTTCGCGTATGTTCTCCTGCCTGGGAGTCAGACTGTCGCTCCCGAAAAGGATCTCTTTTACATTCATTATCAGACTCTCTTTGGCCTCGGGTTATTTCTGTTCGTAATGACTCTCCTTATGATGTAGGTCACTATAACAATGAATATGGACTGAAGCACACTTAATGTGATAAAGAGATAGAACAGATTCCTGTAAACTCTCTCAGCCGTCTGCTCAACGGATTTAAACTCATAGAATTTGCCGGTATCCGGATCGTAATAATAGAAACTGCTGTTACCGGAGTCATCTGACATATATGTCAGGAAATCCCCGTCACGGTTGATGAATCCCTGCATCGTGTTCCCGTTTATCTCAGCGCTCCCTTCCCTGAATCCTCTGGGTATGGTTACGGTATCGGGAACGGCGGTATTGGTCAGGACGCGCCCTGTGGAGACTACAGTCCCCTCTGCCCTATATGCCGTCGCTATACCCGACGACGGATTATAGAAATACAATGAAGGATCATCCGTTCCGTTATACACATATACCAAAACACTTACAACGCCTTCCTTCGCGAAGACAGGAACCGAATAACCGTTGATCGTCCTCGTAGTCTGGGTAAACCCTTCGGGTATATTCAAATTCGAAGGGAAAGACAGAAAAGTATAAGTAACCCCGAACCTGTCTACAAATCCGGAACCTTCAGGAATGTAATTCTCCTGACGGTTGACGAATATCCTGTATTCTCTCCATCTGATCCCGTCCTGCGCCAATACGTGTACAGAGACAATATTCTCACCGGAAGAAAGATAATTGGCACCGTCTATGGTAACCGATGCCTGAAGGTTATTGGGGATCGCATTTACTCTGATGCTCTCCATATCACGGCTTACAGTTGCCGAATACTCGAATACCTGAGGGTCGAACGCAGGCGTCATCGTTATCCCGTCTATGGAAAGAGATGAGAGCGTCGCATCCGTAGATACTCCGTGAGCGATGTTAACAGTGAGAGGATCGGTGCCGTAAGATGCGATCACACTTCCGTCCGCTTTATGAAACGTCCCCGTCGAATCGATCCTTATGGACGTATCTCCCGAGCTCTCGGATCTTGCTCTCAGCGAGAGCTGAAAGATCAGAGTCTGAACATCCGAATGAAAAGGAAGAACATCGTTACCGGTCTCCTCATCAACGACCTCGACAAAGTCTGCCGATACCGATACCGATCCCGGGACAGTACTGTCTATCACAAAATCATATCCCGACAGAACATCTGCGGAAGTAACGGACACAAAATCAAACTGATCCGGATCATAAGAGATCTCGATGGGTCCGAATTCCGATAAGGAATCGAACATATCGCAACTGACATTGATGTTGATTATATCGCCTGGATTAACGGTTGATGTCTGAGTTGTTAATGTCAGATATACCGTTCCGTCAGCTGACAATAGCCCCGTAAGGACGAGCATTACGGACAGACAGGCAAGAAGCGCAGCCGTGATCTTTTTTATCTTATCGGAGCAAACCGTATCTGACACAAGCCCGATCATGGAAGTTCCCCGTAAGACGCCGGCAGATTGGAATAGACCGGAACAATAAATTCAAAAGGCTGATCTATCATCCCTGACAGAGAATAGCTTCTGTAATATCTTTGTCCTTCTGAATAAGCCATAGAGATATTCTGAGCATACTGATGCGAGTAAAGTCCGTCGTTATTGCTTATAACATCGAACTTCTGGAAATATAAAGTATCCTGTCCGACATCTATATATCCCTGTGCGATCCAGAGCGCTCCGCCGGTTATCGCATCCTCTATGTTATCCCACGGGAGCATCAGTGCTTCTTCGGATTCATCGATGGTCTGAAGATCCGGAGAAGATCCCCACATCGCATATCTGGCACCGTTTATAAGTGCGCCGTTCTCGACGGACGGGTCAGGGACTGAACCGATATTAAAGAAATTGTAGTAACCCTCATATCCGGGTAACGTTCCGGAACAAAGTGCGGAGATACCGCTGTAACCCATCTCCTGGATGATCCTGCTTGCCAGAAGATAAGGGGACACTCCGCTTACTTCACCGGCATTGTATATGATATGTGCATAATCAACCGAATCAGTATCCATAAAACTTCCGGAGATCATCGCTTCAACGCCCTCTACGCTCTGAACATCCGGGTTGAAGGACAGGTTCTCCAATGAGAATATGTGCGACTCATCAAGATAGTTTCTCGGATCGAGGAAGTAACTGACAGTCGCATTATTAGCCGAATGCCAGCCTCCGCCGTCGTATTCGGGACTCGAGGAATTGACCCATGAAGGATTGGAATAGATATTGGCAAGGCTTCTTGAACCGCTGTCCTCATAATCGAGGACCGTGCCAAACCCGAGTCCGGTCTCATAGGGAGTAAAGATATACTCGGGATGAACACTGTGGAGAAGCCACAATCCGCTCCCGTAGCTTTCAGGGAACAACGAGAGCGTATCCTCCGAGAAGGATCCGTCGTCATCGCCGATCAGGACGTAGATGGAGTAATCCTTCTCGATTCCGTCGAATGAAAGAACCGATATGCACAGCTCGTTCTCTCCGGGATCGAAATGGAATGTTCCTCCCAACGGGATCTCCTCAGTCCTCGAAGATGTATACAAACGGATGGTCACCGTCGCGAAGTTGCCTTCCCGGGCAGATGCATTTATCGTAAAAGTATCGGAGCAATCAGCAGCCGTAAATCCGTAATTTCTTACCCTCGGGCTGAACTCCGGAACATAATGGAAATCCACACCGGATCCCGTGTAAATGATCTTCAGCGAATCAAGCACACCGTTAAGGGGTACATATGAAAGATCCTCATAATTCTCGGTGATAATATTATTGTTTATATCCTGGATCTGTATCTGCCTTCCGTAAAAATCCGGGGACAGTCCGTCTGTCGGGAAGTTGGATATATCTGCCGTTCCGGCATTTACAACGGATGCATAGCCTCCGTTATAATAAGCAACCTCTCTGCTCTGCACCATCGTGTACGATACGGCGTCGGAAGGATTAACATTCTGTGCTCCTCTCTCGACCTTGATGTAGAAAGTGTTGGTGATCCCGGACAGTCCAGTATCGGCACTGATCGCTTCAACATCCTGCCTTCCGGCCCTCAATATCTCGCAGTCCGTTCCGGGCTCATCGTTATATCCGATGAAATTGCCGTAAGCGTCATAAATGGACACTTTGATATCTGCCGACAGATTGAGGAAATTAACATATGCATTATTGCTTTCGGCATTGAGTACATACCAGGATGAAGATGAACCCGAAGCGATCGACCCGGGCTGAACATTATAATTAACAAGCGTCATTATCTGAGGAACATATATATCCCCGCCCGCGATCACGGTTCCTCTTCCGTCCGAAGATCTTAGCAGTATAAGGACTTCATGCTCACCGGACGAGACACCGTCACTGTTCCATGACATAACAAAGTCTCTCTTGCCTTCACCCGAATCACTGATGACGATATTGCCGGGATAGCAAACTCCGTCTACAAAGAAATCTGTCCTTATCCCGTCACCCGTTGTCTCGAATGTCCCCTCGACCTTCCTTATGCCGATGGTTATTCCGCCCTCGCCTTCAAGTGAAGAAGTCAACTCGCAATTCGTGAAGCTGTCTCCTCTTTGTGTTGATATATGCGATGACGCCTTAAGAGATGAGGACTTATTGCCGAGCATCTCATTTATTACATACATTCTCGAGCGTTCACTTAACAGGGTCATGGCTTCATCGACCATATCCTGATCGATTCCGCCGTAGATAACCGTGGAAAGATCCGAGGCGAAGGCCTGATCATCCTTCCCGGATACAAGGTAATCCGAACTTGTAAATCCGTTGATCAAGTAGTCTCCTGCCGTATAATATCCCGAACCTACTCTGTAAAACGCTCTGTAAGTTGCATCATGATTGCCCGTAAGGTCGGCAGTTCTGAGGATTATATTCTCCTCATCCTCTGAAACGTGACTATAAGGAACACTCATACCCGATAAAGATATCACGGTCAGAAGTATCGTTATGAATGCAACGGCAAAAACAATGACTGCCGCCGTCAGATATTGTTTTGTCCTCTTCTCAGATGCCACAAGCATTAACCCCTGTTGATCAACTGTTCAATTCATCCAGTGTAAGACCGAACGGAGGAACGAATTCTTCCATAAAGATCTTCACCTCATCAAGTTCTATCTTATCAATAGTTTCCTTTAATGTCGCCATTGCCGAATCAAATTCTGTATTTCCGGCCAGTTTCTCCCTGATGCATTTAATATATGCGCAGATCTTATCGGCAGCCTTTACCAGTCTTTTGCAAAGCTGTCCCTCTTCTCCGTCATAAGAAGGACAGAGCATGGAAAGATAGTAACCCTTCATATGGTCCGGAAGCTGAGATGCAAGGCTCTCGGCCGCTTCGTGCTCGACTTCCTTATAGGCGCTCTTCAAAGTATCATTCCTGTACTTGATCGGAGTCGGCATGTCTCCGGTAATGATCTCTGTACAATCATGAAACAATCCGAAGCTTTGTACCTTGAGCGGATCCACCTTGATCGTTGCTTTGCCTTCATCGACCAGATTGTTATGAATAACAGCGAGCGCTTCGGCGACCACGGCAACATCGAAGCTGTGTTCCTTGATATTCTCATAACGGCTGTTCCTCATGAGAGCCCATCTGTTTATATACTGCATTCTGTCGAGTAATGCGAAGAATCCGTAATTTTCACTCATATACTTTCCCCCGTTCACGAACTACACTCTGTAAAGCTCATCAAAGCAAGAGTTGGCATAAGTATCAGTCATGCCTGCGATATAATCGACGACCTTCCTTACAGGCGGACAATCGGGTTCGGGATGCTTCATATAGAATTTCGCAAAGCTCGATATCGCCTCATTCGAAGATGCCCTTGCCTTCTCAATGTCATCAACGCACTCCATAAAAGCATTGAAGATCGCTTCGATCTGAAGCTTGACCATATTCTCATACGTCACGATCTTCGGGGCAAGATATATCTGATTCAGATTAGCGTTAAGGTATTCATTCATAGCCTCGAAGTTCTCGCGGCTCATGCAGATCTCATCGCGGTTCAAACTGCTGTGAACTATATCACCGACAAGGATATTGATTATCTCGGAATTGGTCGTACCAAGTCTCTTGGCAGCCTCTACGCTGACATGATCATTACCGCCTATAATACCCGCTCTTCTGGCGTCCTCTATATCCCTTCCGACATACGCGATCTTGTCGGCAAACCTTACGACGCATCCTTCGAGCGTACATGGTCTCGTCCTGTCCTTCTCAGGTTTATTCGAGACTTCTGCCTCAGTCTTATCCCTGTACGGAGTCAGACTGAACTCATCGTAAGTCTCACCGCAGTGGGCTACGATACCGTCTCTTACTTCAAAAGTAAGATTAAGTCCGTACTCACCGGGTCTGTGTTCTTCGAGTACATCCAGGACTCTTAAGCTATGGACCTCATGTTCGAAGTACAAAGAGGGATCAACTGACTTGATACACTGATTCAGGACTCTCTCCCCTGTATGACCATACGGGGAATGGCCTATGTCATGACCCAGTGCAATTGCCTGTATGAGATCGATATTAAGGTTCAGTGCACGTCCTATTATCGTCGATATGTAATTAACGTATATTACATGTTCAATCCTTGAACAGATATGATCGTTCATGGGATTGAAGAATACCTGCGTCTTATGGCGAAGACGCCTGAACGACTGCGAGAAGATTATCCTCCCGAGATCCCTCTCATACGGACTTCTTATGGAACACGGATCTTCCGGGATCCTTCTTCCTCTCGATTTGTCCGTTCTCATAGCATAAGGAGAAAGACTCTTCTCCCTCTCATTTCTTATAAGCTCGATCTCTTTAAGATCTTTGTAGTTATCGATAAGATGAGGTTGGTATGAAACATTACCGAGGGCGTCACCGAATATATCAAACAGACTATCCATATTATTCACTCCTTTTAAGACCTGCAGTATTCGCGAGCATGTTCTTTCTCATACCGTCAAAATCAACAGTAATAAGTGCATCTCCTGCTACAGGCTCGATCTTGACTATGACTCCGTCGCCGAACCTTCTGTGCGTTACCTTCATGCCCGGATTAAGCTCAGAGGCCTTAAGTCCGTCTCCGCCGGATGCCTTACCGGTAAATGAAGATTTAAGAGCCGTAGATATCTCTTTCCTCGCCTTCTGTCTCGCGGGCGATGAAGCCTCCTTCATAGTATTATCCGTACGAACTTCTCTGGAACTTCCGATCTTATACAGATGCTCGGGCTTGATCTCCCACAGGAACCTTGAAGGAGAATAGCACTGAGTCTGACCGAAGAGCATTCTCTGCCTTGTAAGGACAATGAACAACCTCTTCTTCGCTCTCGTAATGGCAACATACATAAGACGTCTCTCTTCTTCAATGGCAAGCGCGTCACCGATCGATTTATAACCCGGGAACAGCCCGTCTTCGGCGCCTATGATGAATACGGAAGAGAACTCCAAGCCCTTGGCACTGTGAACAGTCATGAGCTTAACAAAATCGTCTCCCTCATTGTATTCGTCGCCGGATGAGTAAAGAGCAGCATTCTCAAGATATATGGAAAGTATCCCCTGAAGGGTATCGGCAGTTCTGACCTCATCCTCCATATACGCATCTTCTTCAACGGCCTGCTTCGCATTCTCTGCCTGCTCCGGCAGAGCGCGGTGATTCTTCTCGAATTCGGCTGCTTCAGACAAAAGCTCCTTCAGGTTCTCTACTCTGTCGGTAACTTCTCCCTTCTTCTCCCTTTGATCTATTATCTCCTGGATCATTCCGGATTCATTCTCAATATAATCAACATAATCTTTAAAGCTTATGTCTTCGAGAAGCTTGTCCCTGAAGTGTTCAATCACGGAAGTAAACTCCAACAGCTTACCGCTTACCCTCTGAAGTTCAGGATACGAGAAAGATCTTACGCAGACTTCAAACATCGGTATGTGTTCTTCTTCGGCAATCTGTCTGATCTTATCTATTGTAGTATCCCCGATACCTCTTCTCGGAACATTAATGATCCTCTCGAGTGCCAGATCATCATGATCGTCGTTGATGAGTCTCAGATACGAGATGACATCCTTGATCTCCTTACGGTCATAGAACCTCATGCCGCCGTAGACCTTGAACGGGATCTGCTTCTCGCGAAGTGCAGACTCGATTGAACGGCTCAACGCATTTACACGGTAGAGAACTGCGCAGTCTTTGTAATTCATCATTCCCCTGTCGACCATCTTCTTAATGGTGTCGGCAGTCCATCTGGCCTCAACATTACCGTTGTCGGCATTCATAACGACGATCTTATCGCCTTCCTCACCTTCCGTGCGCAGGATCTTACTCTTCCTGTGCTTATTATTCGCGATAACTTCATTGGCGGCCTCGAGGATCGTTCTGGTGGATCTGTAATTCTGTTCGAGCTTGATCACCGTCGCATCCTTAAAATCTTTCTCAAAGTTAAGGATCATATTTACATCCGCTCCGCGGAACGCATAGATAGACTGGTCATCATCGCCTACGACACATACATTACCGTGCTTCTTACCGAGGAGCATTACCGCCTCATACTGAGGCTTATTGGTATCCTGATACTCATCGACCATGATATATCTGAACTTATTCCTGTAGTAATCGGCAATCTCCTCATTACTTCTCAAAAGCTTTACAAAATTGATGAGTATGTCATCGAAGTCCATGGCATTCGTCTCAACAAGACGACGGTCATAGTCCTTATAGACTTCACTTGCCATTTTCTTAAAGGAATCACTTCCTGCGAGCGCATCATATTCCTTATGACCGATCATGTGATTCTTGGCATTGGTGATCTCATAAAGGAACAGTCTGGGCTTATAGGTCTTCTCGGATATCTCGAGTCTGTCCATGACCTGCTTAACTATCTTAAGCTGATCATCCGTATCCACGATAGTAAAATTCTTCCCGTAACCCAAGTCCTCGGCATGCCTTCTAAGTATCCTCGCGAAGATACTGTGGAAAGTGCCGCACCATATATACTGTGATCGGTCTCCGACCAAAGATGCGATCCTCTCCTTCATCTCATTCGCCGCTTTATTCGTAAAAGTGATCGCGAGGATCGACGAAGGAGCGATATTATACTTCTTCATCATATAAGCTATCCTGTATGTGATCACGCGGGTCTTCCCCGATCCTGCTCCCGCCAATATGAGAAGAGGACCGTCTATATGTGATACGGCCTGTCTTTGTTCTGTATTAAGTTCGTCAAGCAGAGAATCTGCATCAGAGAAATTACTGTCTGTATTCTGTTCGTCATCGAACATAGAACTGAGCTCATCAAACAGATCAAGCTCACCGCTATTCATAAAATCGTCCACAATCTACTCCATTAATAATTCAAGTCAAAATCTTTACTTATGAATTATAACAGATATAGTGTCCCAATTAAAGAACATTTATTCGCTTTCGCGCGGGGTTGTTACTATTCACAGTTTCCAAGAACCGATAAACCCATTATAGCATTTTTCCCTTGGATACGTGACGATTTGCTTAAAAGATCAAATTAACGGAAAGTACTGAAAAATATGGATTTTTCTTAAATTTATGCTTGATTTCAACATCGTCATGTATTATAATATACATGACGATTGGAGGGCATGTTTATGGCTATTATCTACAACAAAGACAAGAGATCCGGAAAGACCTATGTTTATGAGACTACGTATCAGTGGGATAAGGTAAAAAAGCAATCCAGATCCAAAAGAACGCTTATCGGACGACTCGACGAAGAAACAGGAGAGATAGTCCCTACTGACGGACGCGGAAAAAAAAGAAGCCCGAATTATATTCCACCCGAAGATAACTTCCATGTTCCG
>DJYK01000003.1 GCA_002450095.1 Mageeibacillus sp. UBA6980
GTCAGAGTTGTCTTACCGTGGTCAACGTGACCAATCGTTCCAATGTTTACGTGCGGCTTGTTACGTACGAACTTTTCCTTAGCCATTTTAAAAATTCCTCCTAAGAATTTTGTTGATCCGTAGATCTTTTTTCTCTTTATCAGCTTTTGATCAAGCGATAGCACCTATTTTACAAGTTAAGAACTTATTTTTCAAGTGTGCTGCCGCTTAACTTAAAGCCGAATTATTATTTCTTCAATATTTCTTCCATGATGCTCTTAGGTGTAGGAGCAAAGTGAGAGATCTGCATTATGAACGTACCGCGTCCCTGTGTAGAGGAACGAAGGTCTGTTGCATAACCGAACATGTTCGCGAGAGGTACCTCAGCATGGATCTGCTGTGTTCCGTTCATAGGCTCGATCTCCTTAATCGCACCACGACGGGCATTCAGACCGCCGATAACGTCTCCGAGATAATCATCCGGAACCTCTACGTCAACCTTCATGATAGGCTCAAGAAGTACGGGTGCAGCCTTCTGCATACCAGCCTTGAATCCCATTGAACCTGCGATCTTAAATGCAGTTTCTGAAGAGTCGACTTCGTGGAAGGAACCGTCGAATACGGTAACCTTAACGTCTACTACCGGGTAACCGCCCAATACACCTGCCTGCATTGCTTCACGAACACCGGCATCGATAGGAGCGATAAACTCCTTCGGGATGGATCCGCCGACTGTAGCGTTGACGAACTCATAACCTGCACCGGGCTCCTGGGGCTCGAGTCTCAACCAGCAGTCACCGTACTGACCGTGACCACCGGACTGACGAACGAACTTACCCTGAGCTTCAACAGTCTTGGTGATAGTCTCCTTATAAGAAACCTGAGGAGCACCGATATTAGCCTCTACCTTAAACTCACGGATGAGACGATCAACGATGATGTCGAGGTGAAGCTCACCCATACCGGCAATGATCGTTTGTCCTGTCTCCTGGTTTGTATAGGTACGGAACGTAGGATCTTCTTCAGCAAGCTTCTGCAAAGCTATGATCATCTTCTCCTGAGAAGCACGGCTCTTAGGCTCGATAGCCTCTTCGATAACCGGCTCAGGGAATTCCATGGACTCAAGAACAATAGGATGATCCTCATCGCAGAGTGTGTCACCTGTTGTTGTGAGCTTAAGTCCGATAGCTGCAGCGATATCTCCGGAGAATACTTCTGTGATCTCCTTACGATCGTTAGCGTGCATCTGAACGATACGTCCGATTCTCTCCTTCTTGTTCTTACCTGCATTAAGTACATAAGAACCAGCTGTAAGAACACCGGAATATACACGGAAGAAGCAGAGCTTACCGACGAACGGGTCTGTCGCGATCTTGAATGCAAGAGCGGCGAAAGGCGCTTCGTCAGAAGAAGGTCTCTCTTCCTCTTCGTTTGTCTCAGGGTTAACACCCTTGATGGCAGGAACATCAAGAGGAGAAGGCATGTAGTCGATGATTGCATCGAGCAGAAGCTGAACACCCTTGTTACGCAGTGATGTACCGCATGTAACGGGGATGAGCTTACACTCTACGGTTGCCTTACGAAGAGCAGCCTTGAGTTCTTCGATGGAGAGTTCTTCTCCGTCCAAGTACTTCATTGTGAGTTCATCGTCGGTCTCGGCGATCTTCTCGATCATCTCTTCTCTCTTTGCCTTAGCGAGCTCGAGCATATCCTCAGGGATATCTCTCTCTTCGTAATCCTTACCATCCTCGCTTAAGTAGACCTCGGCTCTCATCGTCATAAGATCGATGATTCCCGAGAATGTGTCTTCCTTACCGATAGGTACCTGAATAGCAACGGACTCGTTCTTAAGACGGTCCTTGATCATATCAACTACATGGAAGAAGTCGGCACCGACGATATCCATCTTATTGACGAATACCATACGGGGAACACCGTAGTGCTCTGCCTGTCTCCATACAGTCTCTGTCTGAGGCTCAACACCTCCTCTGGCAGACATAACGGTAACTGCGCCGTCGAGTACACGAAGAGATCTTTCAACCTCAACAGTGAAGTCAACGTGGCCTGGAGTATCGATGATGTTGATTCTGTTGCCCTTCCAGGGAGCCGTAGTAGCAGCGGAAGTGATCGTGATACCTCTCTCCTGCTCCTGAACCATCCAGTCCATCGTAGCGGCACCGTCGTGAACCTCTCCCAATACACGGTTGATACCCGTGTAGTAGAGGATACGCTCAGTTGTCGTTGTCTTACCTGCATCGATATGAGCCATGATACCGATATTTCTCGTTTTCTCGAGAGGATATTCTCTATTCATGTGTCATAACTCCTTATCGATTACCACTTGTAATGAGCAAATGCTCTGTTGGCATCTGCCATTCTGTGCATCTCTTCCTTACGCTTGAATGCGCCGCCGGCACCATTCGCTGCGTCCATCAACTCAGCTGCGAGACGCTCCTTCATTGTCTTCTCGCTTCTCGTTCTTGAGAACTGAACGAGCCAGCGAAGGCCCAATGTGAGTCTTCTTTCAGGTCTGACGTCGATAGGTACCTGATAGTTGGCACCACCTACACGTCTGGCCTTACACTCAAGCTGAGGCATTACATTCTCGAGAGCCTTGTTGAATACTTCAATAGGCTCCTCGCCTGTCTTCTCTTTGATTGAATCAAAGGCGTCGTAGACGATCTTCTGTGCAAGTCCCTTCTTACCGTCGAGCATAACGTTGTTGATGAGCTTACTTACTCTTACATCGTTATAGAGCGGATCCGGGAGCACTTTTCTAACTGGGATATTGCCTTTCCTTGGCACTTTGCTTCCCTCCTTGCATGATATTCATTTCTGAAACCATAGGTACTCACGTTTCAGTTTGCCTTTGGACACGTGTCGTGCGTCAAGTAGCAATGTCCCGATATGAACAATGTACTGACACTTAAAATTGTCCAACCCTACTTAAAATAGGATCACTTCTTAACCTTAGCAGCCTTCGGCTTCTTAGCTCCGTACTTGGATCTTCCCTGCATACGGTTAGCGACACCTGCTGTATCAAGAGTTCCTCTGATGATGTGATAACGAACACCAGGGAGATCCTTTACACGTCCGCCTCTGATGAGAACAACGGAGTGCTCCTGCAGATTGTGGCCGATTCCGGGAATGTAAGCCGTAACCTCGTAGCCGTTTGTTAAACGTACACGGGCAACCTTACGAAGAGCGGAATTAGGCTTCTTAGGTGTTGTTGTCTTAACAACCGTGCACACACCACGCTTCTGGGGAGCGAATACTTCAGTCTCCTTGTTGTGGATCGTGTTGATTCCAGCCTGCAGTGCCGGGGAAGCTGACTTATAAGTCTTGTCGTGTCTTCCCGACTTAACCAATTGATTGAACGTTGGCATCAATACATCTCCTTTCTTAATTATTTCTCCCGTGCAAAAGGGCGCATTAACCCCTTTTTTGAGAGCAATTAAGTTTACACCCGCTTGTTTTTCTTGTAAAGAGGCTTTTGAAATGGCGCCAAAGAGACGGAACGGGCTTACATCCGAGCCGGGACAGGAAGATTCGGACGAACTCCGACAAACGTACCATTTTTCATATTTCTTGAGTTTGGTACGTCAAAACGGCCTTTTCAGCGTACCAAAACCGATGTTTTGGCAAAATGGTACGTTAAAACGGCATTTCAACGTACTAAATATCAGTTTTATCGAAAATGGTACGCAAAAACAGGGAAAATAACGTACCAATTTTGCATTTTCAAGAAAATGGTACGTTGAAACCCCATACAACTAAAGAGGTGCCCGTGCGGACACCTCTTAAATTTAAGAATCTGTACTAATTCTATCAGCCGAACAGCGTAAGAAGTATACCTGCTGCGATTGCTGAGCCTATAACACCTGCAACGTTCGGTCCCATGGCATGCATGAGAAGGAAGTTCGAGGGATTCTCCTTCTGACCGACCTTGGATGCGACACGGGCAGCCATAGGAACGGCTGAAACGCCTGCCGCTCCGATCAGAGGATTGATCTTACCCTTCGTAGCGAAGTACATGATGTCTCCGATGATAAGACCGCCGACCGTAGCGAATGAGAATGCCGCAAGTCCGAGTACGATGATAAGCAGAGTCTGAACGCTTAAGAAGTTCTGTCCTACTGCAGTTCCGCCTACTGCCACACCGAGCATGATCGTTACGGTGTTACACATGGCGTTCTGAGCGGTATCGGAAAGTCTGTCCGTAACTCCGGACTCCTTAAACAGGTTACCTAACATAAGGCAGCCGAGCAAAGGGGCAACAGAGGGAAGGATCAGTACGCATACTACTGTAACAATGACAGGGAAGCAGATCTTCTCGAGCTTGGATACGGGTCTTGCCTGTTCCATCTTGACCTGACGCATCTTCTTGGTCGTAAGAAGCTTCATGAAGAACGGCTGGATCATCGGGATCAGGGCCATATATGAATACGCTGCGACCGCGATGGCACCGAGGAGCTCAGGGGCGAGCTTAGATGTAAGGTAGATGGCCGTAGGACCGTCCGCACCGCCGATGATACCGATGGACGCTGCGCCTTCAGGCGAGAATCCGAGGAGGATGGCAACTACAAAAGCGAATGATATACCGAACTGAGCGCCTGCACCCATAAAGAAGGATGAAGGTCTCGAGATCAGAGGTCCGAAGTCCGTCATGGCACCTACTGCCATAAATATAAGACACGGAAATATATCGAGCTTAACTCCAATATAAAGGAAATCGAATAATCCGGGTTCGATGTGATTGCCGGCCGCATCAACAAAACCGCCGCCTAATGCCGCCCAGTTGATCTCACCCGTAAACCATTCCGGATGGAAGATACCGCCGCCCGGCCACGGGAGGTTCGTAAGGAGCATTCCGAAAGCAATAGGGAGCAGGAGCAAAGGCTCGAACTCTTTCCGGATAGCAAGATAGAAGAGAGCAAACGCAGCAAGTATCATTACCGCATTCTTCCATCCGTCTCCGATAAAGAACTGGGATATACCGGAGTTATTCCATAAATCTAATAAAACTTCAATCATTTCTCAGCCTCCGGAATCAGGAAATAGTCACAAGAGGAGCGCCTGTATCAACTGCGGCACCCTTACTCGTAAGGACCTGAGCTACTGTTCCTGCGCACGGAGCATAGATCTCGTTCTCCATCTTCATAGCCTCGAGGATAACCAGAAGATCGCCCTCCTTAACTGCCTGTCCGACGGCAACCTTTACATCAAGGATAGTACCGGGCATAGGTGAATTAACAGGTGTCGTTCCTGCCATGGCAGCAGCGGCAGGTGCTGCCGGAGCGGGTGCCGGGGCAGCCGCGGGAGCGGCTGCAGGAGCGGCGGGAGCAGGTGCGGGAGCGGCCTCTACTGCCGTTGTTCTGAGAAGATTTGCCTTGCCCTTCTCCACTTCAACTTCATATACTTTATCGTTTATCGTTACTTTATAAATCATGTGATTACCTCTCCTTAATTCTCGTCAACAAGCTTGATCGACTTGAATACGAGCTCTGACAGCGGGATTCCGGTGTTATCGGATACTATCGCCATTATCATCGCTGCGGTCTTCTCGTCACAGCCCTTAAGCTTCAGTGTTCCCGAAGAGAACTCTTCGCCCTTATCTTCTGTTACGATCTTCTGTTCGGTTACGGGAGCCGAAGCAGACGAAGAGGGTGCGGAATTCTCGTTTTTCTTGCCGCCGATAATTATTCCCGAGATACTCTCAATGGCCTTACCGGACAGTGAGATCAATATGTACATCAGAAAAAGAACACCGAATACGACGAGCATTACGATAAAAGCACTCATGAACATACTGCCCGTATCCATCTGCGGCTTGAACAATGTGAATGTGCTGCCGTTCTCGGAGGCATAACGGATAAGATCCATCATCAATCCTCCTTCTTCTCGATCGTGTAGTTAACTGTGTTGGACTCCTTTTCCTCACGGGCCTCGAAGAACTTCTCCGCTACCTGAGGGAAGGAGATGTAAGAGAGGACGTCCTCATCGCTTCTCGCTCTGTCACCGAGTTCGGCCTTGGCCTTCTCAAATGCAGGCTCGAGCGTATCGGCGAATCTTCCGGTGATGATCTCATCTTCCTTCCAGAACCTGGAAACGAGCTCCTGATTAACTTCGCCCGGAGCGCGTCCGTACTCGCCTCGAAGATATGCCTTGGTATCCTTTGTGACGTTCTTATACTTACCCATGAGAACGTTATTTACCGCCTGAGTACCGACAAGCTGTGACATAGGAGTTACAAGCGGAGGATAACCCAAGTCCTTACGAACGTTAGGGATCTCGGCGAGTGCCTCTTCGAACTTATCCTGAGCCTTCATATCAGTCATCTGCTTCAACATATTGGAGAACATGCCGCCCGGGAGCTGATAATCGAGGATATCGGTACGGATACCCATGGACTTGGGATTGAGGATCCCTTCTTTGATGAATCTGTCTTTGATAGGAGCGAAATGATTGGCGATCTTCTTAAGACATGCCGAATCAAGATCCGTCTCGTAACCTAACTGCTCGAGAGCGTATTTCATCGTCTCGGTCGCAGGCTGTGATGTACCGCCTGCCATAGGAGAGATGGCGGTATCGATACCGTCAAGTCCCGCCTCGATAGCCTTAAGATAAGTCATGGGTCCGAGACCTGTAGTATGGTGTGTGTGCAGATAGACCGGAACCTTTACCGAAGCCTTCAAGGCCTTAACGAGGTCATATGCATCCTTAGGTCCGCAGATACCTGCCATATCCTTGATGCAGATGGAGTTAACGCCCATCTTCTCAAGTTCCTTACCCATTTCAACGTATTTCTCAACTGTATGAACAGGGCTTGTCGTGTAGCAGATACAGCCCTGAGCGTGCTTACCGCACTTCAAAGTCTCATCTACAGCTACTTCAATATTCCTGAAATCGTTAAGAGCGTCGAAAATTCTGAAGATATCCATTCCGTTCTCGGCAGACTTCCTTACGAAGAGTCTTACAACATCATCAGGGTAATGCTTATAGCCGAGGATGTTCTGTCCTCTAAGCAACATCTGCAAAGGTGTCTTCTTACAAATTGCCTTAATCTTACGAAGTCTTTCCCACGGGTCCTCATCAAGGAATCTGAGGCAGGAATCAAATGTAGCTCCTCCCCAGCACTCAATCGAGTGGTAGCCCGCATTATCCATCGTCTCGAGGATGTCTTCGAAGTCTGAGAACGGCATTCTTGTTGCGATCAGCGACTGCTGAGCATCGCGGATGGCCGTCTCGGTAAACTGAACTTTCATTGTGTCACGCTCCTTTATATGATTATCGCCATTAAACTCTTCTATTATAAAGCGAGAGCGTGAACAATTAAAGTCAGGATTTTATGGTTTTTGCCTTCTTATACCTTACTGCCGATACTATCCAGAGCACCGCTATGGCAAGTACGGCTACTATCCAAATAAAGTATATAAAAAGATAGTTTCCAAGACCGAGACACCCGTTATTTACAGACCTGTCGGTATAGTCGATCATGAATATCGAATAGAACAGAGTAACTATCTGGATAACTGCTGTTACAATGATGGTTCTTTTATATCTGTCGATAAATTCTTCCTTATATCCCTCAAATCCTTTACGGAAGATAAACACCACAACAGAAGACGGAACAGCCAGGATAAGTACTTCAAAAACAGGCTGATAGTGATATGTACCGTTAGCTCCCGCCAGAAGGATCAATGCATAAAACATAGATACAAACAAACCTAGCAGGCCTACGTTGAGAAAAAATCTTCTTACGTTGAATCTTCTATCCATAAACATAACCCTCCGATAATTACTTTGATAATCAAAATATATTATCGGATACGGGTTGTGTCAATTGCTTTTTATATTTTACTGTCCCGATGATCGGTTAAGTTCTTCAAGAAGATCGGTAACCGAGATCGCTTCGACGGAATCCGCCGCATCCGTCGAGTCGTAATAGACCATAACGGGGTACAGATCCTCGGCCGTAAAGACAACCTTGCACGTACGCTCGTTCCTTCCGGGATTGCCCTTGGTATAATCCTTGAGGTCTTCCGCGAGAAGATGCAGAGCCGCTCTCATCTCGTCATCTTCAGCCCTGTCGATCGCATCGTAGGTGATCTTCTTGCACTCATCGACCGTCATCTGCTTTATCTCGGGGAACAGCCTCGGGAACTCATAGAAATAATCGATAACGGGACATACTTCAGCGCCCAGCGCTTCACAGAAGACCGGAGTCTTCTGTCTTACGATATAGAGAATGGAATCAGCCTTGATGAAATTACCTTCTATATCATCGTTAAGATCATCGATCATATCTTCATAATCAATTACAGGATAAACTTCCGCCATATTAACCTCCGATAATTCAGATCTGAGCCTGAACCGCCGTCATGGCAACGGTATTGACGATATCTTCGACCGAACACCCGCGAGACAGATCATTACAGGGCTTCTGAAGTCCCTGCAGCACTGCAAAACACTCTGCACCGCCGATCCTCTGAGTGATCTTATATCCGATGTTTCCTGCCTGAAGATCAGGAAAGACAAGGATATTCGCGCGGCCTGCAACCGGGCTCCCGGGAGCCTTGCTCGCACCGATCTCGGGTACGAGAGCCGCATCAAACTGCATCTCGCCGTCGAGAAGAAGATCGGGAGCGATATCATGTGCTATATCGACAGCCTGCTGAACCTTGCTTACGAGCTCATGCTTCGCGGAACCTTTTGTGGAGAACGAGAGCATAGCAACACGGGGCTCGGTAAAACCGCAAAGCCTTCTTGCCGTGTCGGCCGTAGCTACTGCGATATAAGCGAGCTCTTCTGCCGTAGGGCAGGGCATGACCACACAGTCGGAGTAAACGAGCAGTCCGTCCTCTCCGAGATCGTGATTAGGACAATCCATAAGGAAACTCGAAGAGACTATCTTCATTTCGGGCTTTGTCTTGATTATCTGAAGTGCAGGTCTCAGCATATCTCCGGTCGTATGAACGGCACCGGATACAAGTCCGTCGGCATCATCGAGCTTGATCATCATGATCCCGTAATACATCGGATCTTTCACAAGCTCGCCCGCGTCTTCGAGTGTTACGCCTTTGGCTTTACGAAGTTCGTAGAGAGCGTTTGCATACTCTTCTTTCTTATCTGAAGTCAAAGGGTCAACGATCTCAATGCCTTCGATGTTAACGCCCAAGCCGTCAGCGACAGCCTTTACCGAAGCGGGATCTCCGATAAGGACGGGCTCGGCAATACCTTCACTCTTAAGGATCGAGGCCGCTTCCACGGTACGCTTCTCATCACCCTCGGGGAGGACGATACGCTTGATATCAGAAGAAGCCTTTGCTTTGATATTCTCTATTAACCTGCTCATATATTAACCCTCCCGGGATATTAAAGATCTATTCCCTCGAAGCCGTCCCAGACGTTCTTACCGGAATATGTAAGCGGCTCCCTTTGCCCTCTTAACACTTCAAGAGCCGGCATAGCAAGCGCCTCTTGCTCCATCTCTCCGGGATAGACGCTTATCGGAGCTATGAACCCGCAGCGCCTGTTGATTCCTTCATATATATCATCAAATCTCATAAGACCGCCCGTGAGAAGTATGCCGTCGACCTTACCGCAGAGGACTGCGCTCATCTCACCGATCATCTTACAGATCTGATATATCATCGTGTTCCACACAAGCTCAGCCTTACGATCTCCCTTATCGACAAGATCGTGGATGGTATCTGCATTGGCAGTTCCGAACAGATCAACAAAACCTCCGGCTCTGGAACATCTTAAGCGGACTTCATCAACCCCGTGAGCCTCGATGTAATCGAGCAGAGCGAGCACGGGAACGGAACCTATCCTCGTAGGGGTGAAGGCGCCCTCGCCGTCTGCCCCCATATTGCCGTCGATCATCCTGCCGTGATCATGTGCACTGACCGTGATGCCGCCGTCTATATGCGCCACGATGAAGTTCATGTCTTCATAGCGCTTACCGAGAGACTTCGCATGATACTCTGCTACTGCCTTCTGATTAAGCACGTGGGAGTGGGATACTCTGTATACTCCCTTGATACCGGTAAGCCTGGCGTAATCGCAGTATTCATCCACGTTGGTGGGGTTAAGCGTAAAAGCGGGCTTGTTATACTCGGTGGCAAATCTCCACGCGAGCATTACGCCGAGTTTGGCGGGATGCTCCGATCCTCCGACGGCCGCTACAGTATCGTCATAAAGCTTCTGATCGATCTTCGTTATTCCTCCGGGCTGTGTGCAGGCACTTCCGCCTCTGCCGACAAATGCATCTATGCTCTCGGGAGCGACATTCTCTTCCTTAAGCATATCGAGGATGACACCGTATCTGAAATCCAGCTGCAGATTAACGTGAGAAAACTTGAGAAGAACATCGGCATCGTGAAAAAGGCTCTTCTCGAATACCGATTCCTCATCTTCAAAGAGCGATACCTTTGTCGATGTAGAACCCGGGTTGATTATCAGTAACTTCATGTATTTACCTTCTTATCTGAAAAAATAGATCAAAGCCAATATATGACAGACCTCGGCTGCCACAACGAGCAAGTGCCAAACCATATGCGAGAATTTAAATTTCTTGCCCGAATAGAAGAACAATCCCACAATATAGACCAGGGTTCCGGCTATGATGAGCCAGAAAGATGCCGGTGTTGCCGCTTCGTGCAAAGGCTTGAGCAGTACCACGCCGAGAATGGCCATAACGCCATAGATCAGGACTGCGAATCTCGTTCCGATCTTATTGTTCGGATACATAAATATCATAAGGAACGTACCGAGGAGAGCGAGTGCGAGCTCTGCGATAAGGATACCGAGTCCAAGACCGCCTCCGACAAGTGACAGACAGATCGGCACAAAGACTCCCAATATCGCATAGTAGACCATAATGTGGTCTAACTTGGCGAACACCCTCTTATGTACGGATCCGGGCTTCTGGAAGTGATAGATCGTTGTAAACAGCGAAGCAAGAAAACCGAACAGGACAAAGGCCGATGCTCCGATGCAGTCTTCCATCTCAAAGCCTTCGGGGGCATTAAGATATGCGCTGACTGAGGCATACGGGATCATAAACAGGAAATAGATCGCGAGCACACCGGAAGTGATCGAATTGCCGACTTCCTCACCAAAAGTCTCGCGCGTCTTCTCGATGGTCCTTCTTACTTTCCTGGTCTGCCTTTGAAACCAGCTCATCTCGGAAAGACCGACCTCGAGAGGATCCTGACCTGCTTTCAGCACCTTGCGGTCACTGTCGCTTGTCATCATCTTTTCCCAATGCTTGTTATTCTTTGCCATTCTTATTCTCCGGATTGTAAATTCGATAGATTATATAACAGAATTACTTGTTCGGTCTATCATCTTTCTTTTGATTTTGATTAGGAGATTCGGGAGCGGATATTACGGTTCCGAGAACCTCCGGAATGGCCGCTTTACGCACTGTTCCGGGGCCTGCACCCGCAGCGGTCCCGCTGTTCTCGATGGAAGTCTTATCTATCGCCTTAACGGGATCCATCTGTTCCTGCCGGTATGCATTGCGGTAGAACCTGAACACCTGTATCCCGACGTAAAGGATAACGGCAACCGGCATAATCCTTCGGGGAAGTTTCTCTGTAAGCGAGTCCCCCAGAACTCTCGATATCGGAGCGAAAGGAGCCTCTGCCATACCGTAGATCGATTTAAGGAGAAAGCCCCAGGCGACGGTTACGATGTTCGCGTCTTCACCTGCGAGCTTATCGGCAAGCGAAGGGAGCACCCATACGGGGAACGCCGCTACGATACCGTATACGGAAAGTCCTGCAGTAAGCCAGAACTTTTTCTTAACCGCGGCATAGACAGGCAGTACGAGAAAGACCATTACAAGGAAGATCCAGCTTCCGACGGTCTCTATAATGCTGAAGTCCCTTGGCACGATCTTGCCGTAGACAAAATACAACGGAGCAAAACACACGTAAAACAGAGATACGCATATGCAAAGAAGGAATACAAATGTAAAATAGTCTCTTCTCATCGAGCTCCCGCCGTAAATAAAGAGTCAGCCGCCTTCGCGACTGACTTATTGTATCATTATTCAGGCAAGTAATCACTCCATTTGAAGATCCGGATCATCCTCGGCTCTTACAATGAGATCGAGCTTTATCGACAGCAATTTGACTCCTGCGCCGCCGAAATGGATCCTGAATACGTTGTATCTCGAGAGTATCCTGAATTCTATGTTGCGCGAACCCGTATGCCCCTCAAGTCCGTTCCAGGTGATAACATCAAAAGGAATGCTCGAACAATAGATGGTCATGGGAATTTGAGCAAGAGAGTTAAGTTCAGACCTTGCAGTAAACACGACATTGTATTTACCCGGAGTATCGGAATCGATACCGAATGTGAACTCCGCCCCCGTCGACGTATCGGTATCGACCGGAATGATCGTCTCCTTATCCGCCGACAGCTGATAGTAATTGTCGACCTTCGTAACCACGACATCGTCAGCGAAAGGACAGTCGATATGCTTTACCGTGGTCTCATTGCCGGCGATCCTGTCCATGGCGGGAGTTTGCATCGCATATCTGATGATATTCTGCGCATTTCTCTGAAGCTCGGCTCTCGTAACCTTTTCGAAGTTATCATTCTTAAGCGATTCTATGACATCGCTCTCGCCTATTGTACTATCCTCGACCTGCGAACATACCATGAACAGATCGCATTGAGCCCTTGCCATCACCGAATGCTCCGTCAAAGATTCGGATCTGTGCATCATATCCGGAACCTTCTCGATGAAGGCCCACCAGTCGGTCATGACGATACCTGTATAACCCCACTGGTTCCTTAAGATCTCCGTATTAAGCTCATAATTGGATGTACCGTATACTCCGTTAATCTTGTTGTAAACGGACATTATGCTCCTCGCTCCGCCTTCTTTTACGGCGATCTCGAATCCCTTAAGATAGATCTCGCGGAGCGCCTTCTCGGATATAACGGAATCCATGAACCTTCTCTTGGTCTCCCTGTTATTGCCGCAGAAATGCTTGATAACTGCCGTAACACCGGTCTTGTGAAGGCCCTTAAGCTGCGCGGATGCGATAACACCCGTCACTACCGGATCTTCGGAGAAGTACTCGAAGTTCCTTCCGTTCAACGGGAATCGGTGGATATTCATTCCGGGACCTAAGATGGCATCGATCTGATTGGACACCATCTCGATACCGAAGCATTCGAACAGATCCTCGATAAGCCTGACGTCGAACGTGGATGCGATACAGGCTCCGCTCGGCAATGAGAATGCTTTCTTGCCGCTGTCGATCCTCATTCCGGAAGGACCGTCTGAACAGCAGACCGTAGGAATGCCGAGGCTCATGAGATGCTTTGTAACTCCGGCGAAAGCGGCTGCCGTACCGGTCGTAACCTTGGGGCTGCTCATTCCCTCGCCTCTTATGATGAGAGACAGATCCTCGTCCGTAAGCTGGGCCGTAAACTCATCGAGTGTATTCTTTCCGGCCCTGACATCCTGAAGCTTTATCCCCTTATCGCCGGTCTGAGGTATCTCCTTCATCAATCCCTCGAACCTGTCTTCTATATTCTGATGTGTCCTTACAGGAACATCTTCGACGCCGTCATTCGTCATTCTCTTAAACGACTCGACCGGCTTCAATGCGGACTTCAAAGCCTCTATGACCTTTGTCTCGGGGATCTCAAAGTCTCCGGCCTTCTGAACATCGGATACATTATTACCTATACAGATGTTATATAATCCCTTCTCGAGGATCCATCCGGTACCGAGACCTGCTCTTCCGTCGTCATCGTAAGATGCGAATCTTCTAACGGGGGAGACAACGGTAACTATCTGCTCTTCTCCCGGAAGGAGCAAGGAGGTCTTGGCAAATCCGATGAGTACCCTTGATGCCTTGGTAAGCTTACCCGAAGGGGCATCGGCAAATACCATTACCGCCTTGGTTCCTGCAAAGTGACCCGTATTCTTTACCTTAACGGATACCTTGACATTCTCCCCGTCAAAATCAAAAGATTCCGTGCCGATATTAAAAGTCGTATAGGACAATCCGAATCCGAACGGGTATTGAACCTTCTCGGGTGCGAACGTGGAAAAATATCTGTAGCCTACAAATATGTCTTCCTCATATATATCCTTAAGACCGTCACCCTGTCCGAAGTTCCTGCCCGAAGGATAATCCTCCAGATCATAAGCGATCGTATCCGTCAGGCATCCTGAAGGAGAGGCTTTGCCTGCGATCAGATCTCCGACTGCAAGACCGCCGTACATGCCGGCCTGCCAGACATACATAACGGCAGACGGATCATACTTTGTGACCCATGACATATCGATGATATTGCCGACATTAAGGAGGACTACAGTTCTTGTAAAAGCCTTGCAGACCAGTTCGAGGAGCGTCTCCTCGCCGTCAGTCAGATAGTAAGAACCCTTTTGGGCGGTATTATCCCTGTCCTCACCCGCAGTTCTCGCGATCACGATTATCGCGACATCGTTTCTGTCAGCGTATTTTTTTACAAACGCCTCATCTGCGGGCATCTCATCCTGAGACCATCTTTCCTGGCCCCAGCCGACTCCGGGATCGACGGGATTCTCCTTCTCCCATTCGTTATATACTTCTATGAGTTCTTCATCGAGATGAACGCCCGCTTCTATGAGGCCCTCTCTGATATCGTAAACGTGATTGACATTTACCATACCGCCTGAACCGGTTCCGCTCTTATAGTAATTGCCCTGCATCCTGCCGAACAGAGCCACTTTACTGTCTTTATCGACGGGAAGAGCGTTATTGTCATTCTTAAGAAGGACAGATCCTTCGCGCGCAACTTCTATTGCAAGATTCTTGTACTTATTCCAATCAAGTGTCAGTTCGGGCATAGAACACCTCCGAGCAGATTATCTTATTAGATTGTAAACTATGAAATAAGACAGATAGTAACAAATTCGTTGTTTTTTTATAAACTTCCGTTCAAATTATACTCAGAGGGGTTGCATGAGGTATATCTTATGATCTCCTCCATCCTCGGCTTATCCATATAAGCTACCAGCGAGAATGCCTTGCCGGATCTTCCGGCACGTCCTGTTCTTCCTATCCTGTGAAGGTAGAATTCGTTCTCATTAGGTATATCGTAGTTAAATACGGCTTCCACATCATCAACGTCGATACCTCTGGCAACTACGTCAGTTGCAACGAGTACATCGAATTTATTCTTTCGAAAGCCGTCCATTACGCGGTTCCTTCCGCCCTGACCGATATTTCCGTGAAGTATGTCGCAGCGGATGCCGGAAGACTCGAGTTTCCTTATCACCTTCTCGGTCTGTGTCCTGGTATTGCAGAATACGATGGCTTTCCTTATGCCCTCGGTATCGATGATTTTTACTATCGCGGAAGCTTTATCCTTCTCCGGGATCTCGACGATATACTCATCGATATCGGGATGGTCTTCAGCCTTCGGCATTACGTCTATCTGAGCCGCACCCTCCATGAACTGCCATGTGATATCAAGGATCTCACGGGGCATGGTCGCGGAGAACAGCGCTATCTGCTTATCCTTCGGAGTAAGATCCATTATCCTTCTAATATCCTTGATAAATCCCATCTTAAGCATCTCATCCGCTTCATCGAGGACAAGAGTATATATGCCGCTTATATCTATGATATTCCTTCCGGCAAGATCCAGGAGCCTTCCCGGAGTAGCGACGACCACCTGAGGCTTTCTTTTAAGCTTATTCTCCTGCGTCCTTATGTTCTGTCCGCCGATGACCGCACACACTTCGAATCCCTTGATAAAGCGGGCGAGGCCTCTTATCTCGGAAGTGATCTGAAGAGCCAGCTCTCTCGTGGGGCACAGGATAAGAGCCTGAACAAAGTCGACCTTCATATTGAGGTATTCAAGTATCGGTATCGCGAATGCGAAGGTCTTTCCGGTGCCTGTGGGAGCCTTCGCTATAAGGCTCATATCATCCATCAGGATCGGGATCGCTTTCTGCTGAACGGTAGTGGGACGTTTTACTCCCATCTTCTTTAATGCATCCCTGACTTCGGGGGACAGATCCAGATCCTTAAAACTTAATTCAATATCGTTATTATCATTATTTTCCATACCGCCTATTATACAATATGGTCTTTCGAGCGGTATACTTAAACAAAGTGTTCTTTTGGGAGATAAACTCATGGCAAAACGCGTATTTCTTGTTATTCTTGACAGTTTCGGACTGGGCGGCGCACCTGATGAGGCAGCCTTCGGCGACGAGGGCAGCAACACTCTCGCGGCGGTCCTTTCAGACTCGAACAGACCCTTCAACGCTCTGTCGAAGATGGGGCTTTTTGACATAGACGGGCTTACGGACCCGCGCATAATAAAGTGGAAGGCCGCTCAGCAGAACCGCCCGCGCCCCATCGGACACTACGGAAGATTAAGGGAACTTTCTGACGGCAAGGACTCCACGATAGGACATTGGGAGATCGCCGGTGTCTATTCCGATACCGCTCTTCCGACATACCCGGACGGCTTCCCCGACAGGATCGTTCAGAAGATCCGCGAGATCTCGGGAAGAGACGTCGTATGCAACAAGCCGTACAGCGGGACCGAGGTCATCCGCGATTACGGAAAAGAACACATGGAGAAGGGCAATCTTATCCTCTACACATCAGCGGATTCCGTTCTGCAGATAGCGGCACACGAGAAGATCGTTCCGCTCGAAGAACTGTACGACATTTGCCAAAAGTGCCGTGAATTCATGTCGGGTGAAGATGCGGTCGGAAGAGTCATCGCGAGGCCGTTCATCGGAACCCCCGAAGAAGGCTTTACGAGAACGCCGAACCGTAAGGATTACTCCCTTCCCGCACCGGCGTCCACGATGCTCGATATATTAAAAAAAGAAGGTCTGGACGTGATCTCCATAGGAAAGATCAAGGACCTGTTCGCTTACAGAGGACTTACTGAGACGATAGCGACATCGGGAAACACGGACGGGATAAGAAGACTTTCCGACATGCTCGACTGCGACTTCAACGGACTGTGCTTCGTAAATCTTGTTGACTTCGATTCCAAGTACGGTCACAGGAATGACATTCCCGGATACGCCCGCGCTATGCACGAATTCGACGATGAACTTGAGAAGATGATCCCTTTGCTCGGCAAGGACGAT
The DNA here is from genome assembly GCA_002450095.1 of Mageeibacillus sp. UBA6980. Lineage (GTDB taxonomy): Bacteria > Bacillota > Clostridia > Saccharofermentanales > Saccharofermentanaceae > Saccharofermentans. The sequence continues at coordinate 17,123 of DJYK01000003.1, forward strand.
CTTCTCATAATAACCGCCGATCACGGATGCGACCCTTCAACCGTATCGACCGATCACTCGAGGGAATGCGTACCGCTGCTTATATACGGAGACGGATACGATGTACCCCGTAATATGGGGGAGATCGCAGGCTTCGGAATCGTATCGTCAATAGTTTACACGGCGCTCCTTGCACGTAATTACGAGGCACCGGTCCCTCATCTTAAGCACGACACAACCTCGGATAACGTCTTCTCCTATGTAGATATGACGAATCTCAAGACGACTGCCGTTACATCCGACATTTATAAGCTTGTCGACAATGCCATAGAGAAAGGCGCGGCTTCGGTATGCGTTCAGCCGTGTTTTGTCAAAGATGCCGCCGAACGGGCGTCGGGAAGGCTCAACATCTGCACGGTAATAGGATTTCCGAACGGATATTCGACCACGGCCGTAAAGAAATACGAAGCCCTCGATGCCATAGATAACGGAGCATCCGAGATAGATATGGTGATCAACATCAACTATATAAAGTCCAGAAGGTTCGACGAGGCCGCCAGGGAGATAGGCATCATCGAGGATGCGGTTCATTCCAAAGGTGCGATCCTTAAGGTCATCATCGAGACCTGCCTCCTCACCGATACGGAGAAGAAGATGCTCTGCAATATAGTGACGGTTCAGGGCGCCGACTTTATCAAGACCTCTACAGGGTTCTCGGAATCGGGCGCCACCGAAGACGATGTCCGTCTTATGAGGCACTACTGCGGTTCTACCGTTGAGGTCAAAGCCGCAGGCGGTATTCGGACCAAAGAAGCCGCTTTGGGAATGATCGAAGCCGGAGCGTCAAGGATCGGAGCCTCAAATCTGGGATAATCTTATGAATCTTAAGGAAGCTTACGAACTTCAGTGCCGGGAAAAGATATCCGTGCCAAAACGCAATACAGACCGACGAACATAGTTAATAGTGAAATATTGGGATAAGTATCCACAGCTCGTATCCCCCCATTGAAAATGAGGAGATCGCTTCACTATCCGGTAATCGTTATATTATACTTACAATCCGACGGCATTGGCTGCGTTTTCTGCCTGTGCAGTTGTAAACCCTTCGAAAACCAATTGTTCAACCAGGCCGCTACGAGAAAAACTGAAGATTCGCAGATATGACTGCGCACATAAAATTGCCTGAGCATTCCAATCTGCACCACAATGATCTACACCATACGTTGCATCTGCAGTTGAAAACCCTTCATATTCTAATTGATCGATTAAGCCGGAACGGGAAAATGGCATATATCTCAGGTAGTCCTGAGCAGTGTTTACGGCATTCTGTTGTGAACGTGTAGTTGAAGGCGTTGATGCCGGTACACTCGAGGTTGAAGACTGTCCTCTTGTAACATTGGGGACTTCAATATGTTCCCCTGCATCTATCCCATAAGAAGCACATTTCTGAGCAAATTCAGCGGAGTCAGCGAATCCTGTAAACAACACAGTTGTATCATACAAGGTTGATTGAATAGTATTCATCCAATAGGAGCGCCCGGAGGAATCAGCAGATCGATTTAAAAACACTTTATAAAAACAGTCTACAAATGAACTGTCACTCATTCTATTTGCTTTACTTGCGAATTCATCACTAAAGAAGAATCCGTATGCACATTCTTTTCCGCTAATCTGATGAGTAGCGAGTCTGTTCACCCAATCATTTAATCCTGAAGAATCGGGAGTTCTTCCAAGACAATCCGTGTAAAGTGATGTAACAAAAGTCCTGATAGCATTGGTATCAGCAGCTCTTACTGAATCTACTGTGGATAGATGTAAAACGCATGTAGCAATAACCACAACTGATAAAAAACAGCAAACAATCTTCTTAATTCTCATGATAGTTATCTCCTTATATATTCAACCCAAGTTTTCCATTGCATTCTCCGCTGTTGTCAATGAACAAGAAGAGTACACCCAATCAAATCCCATATCATCGATTTCAGTCAAAGAATTACCACTAGAAGACATCTGTAAATGAACCCATAATTCACCGGAATAGTAACAGGCTACTGGTCCAGATGTAATATCACCAGAATAAGTAAACACCTGTACAAATGAATCATTGGAAACAAAATACGTTGCTGTATGAGCATCTACATCTACTATGTAATATTGAGTGTACTCCGGGTGAGTTCTACGGAATGCAAAACTTGAAGGTATTGGAGTAGGTGTTGGTGTAGGCGTCGGTGTCGGAGTATTAGTAGGTGTAGGTGTTGGTGTATTAGTAGGCGTTGGTGTATTAGTTGGTGTAGGCGTAGGAGTATTGGTAGGTGTCGGTGTAGGTGTTGAATATACTTGATATCCGATTTCTCCATCATCATAGATAGAAAGAAGAATATCACTCTCTTCTTTATCTCCAAGTACCATTATCTCAACATGAGGATCTTCCACATCAACAAATATAAAATTGTTATATATGTTTGTGCTCAGAGACTGCATTTCATATAGAAATGTTTCCCACTCACCCATCTGGTGCTCATCACCCATCTGCGCTAGTGAATAACATTCTTCCGGGCCTTCTCCCCAAATAGTTATAGATATAGTCTCTCCTTCTAAACTCACATTGTGATTGTTAACTAAATCCACTAATTCCGTGTTAAGATAGTCAGAGTACTCTTCAATACTTAAAGTCTCCATTTCAACATTGTCCCCAGGCATTAAATCGTCTCGAGGGAATGTATGGAACTCTATATTTACCAAGGCACCGGATGGAAACACCGAACCAGCTACAAAATCTGATTCTCCATTTATCTCAACATTCATAACTTCGCCATCGCTATGAATATACCCAAAGGTCAAATCAGGATACTCCGTTAGTTCGATATTAGTAAAACCCAAAGTATGAAAACTACTAATTAAGTCATTGTAATCCTGTCCAATATAAACACTTGCGTCATCTACTTCTATATCTGCTATAGAGTGATAGTAAATTACTACAGGAACATCACTTTGGAATGAGTCCCCTGCATTGAAATCAGACTGATTATCAATGATTACTTCCGAAACTTGATCTACTTCAAAATCAGCATCGAACATAATGTCGCCGATTGCCACTGTCTCAACATTTACAAATCCCCGTCCAATCAAATAATCATACGCTTCTCGATAGTTTAACCTAACCAAATCATCGGAAGACTTATTTAATGTAATTGATTCTACAGTACTCTCATAAACTGTACCATCTAGTTCCGAAGATTCAGCTATGTTGCTCGATTGATTGGTACAACCGGTAATCGTATTTAAAGCTACTACCACTGCCAAACTAAATATTAACGATTTATATCTACCATCCACAATTAGTCACCTATATACATAATAATTCACGAATTATTTCTCAAAAAGCGTATTAGAATCCAGATCAACCACAAGCCACCTGTTAACAAAACCAGAATAAAGTCAATTAAAACTCCTAAAGTGCTACGACCACGTTTGTTAGTTCCAATCTTCATATCGATAGCCTCCCCACTCAGAGTATAATGTTAATAAACACTATTAGTTCACTGATATTGAATCAGTGAACTATCTGATATGCGTAGTATATCAGCGCAGAAGAGAATGAATTCACACCAAAATAGTGTTGATTTTCACTGGTTTCAAGGATAATCACCGCTAACTATGTCACAATCTCGAATGAAACAGTTAACAATATATTTACTTCTGCAGATACTATTTGAGGACTATAAAAAGAATCTGAATCAAGAATTAGTATTTCTTCTGCGATTTAGATCATAATAAACGCACCGCGGGTTCGGTTTGTATGATGTTTTGTATGTGTTTCTTGGCTTCTTCGTTAATCTTCCGAAGTCCGGCCGATGTAAGTCCCTTTAATGAGCCTTCTCGTCTTATGGCAGGTAATCCATATTCACTTTCCGAAGTCCTTCAGAGGCTGTGAATAGTAACCTTTTTGTTCTGATTTTGATAAATAGTCCTTTTAACGGGACAAAATATCTGTTATACTCCTCTCAAACGAACAAAAGAACGTCAGAGAGGAATCGAACATGTCACCGTTAGACTTATCCGTATTACTATTCTTCATCCTCATAGGTATTAAAGTAGCCAGAGACTCCATTTCTTTTTGGCAGGAACAGGACGAACTTGCCACACTCGAATATATTAAGTCCGCATCAAGCGGCAATACTTCCAAGGTCAGCAACACCAATTGTGCTCCGAACAGTGTTACCCGCACATCCGTTCGGAAGGACGCACATAAATTCAGACGCGTAAAGTACCGCGTCTATAGTGTTGACTTGAGTCAATCTGTAACCGTGCCGGCGTCATCCGCAGAGGACCTCCAACTCACCGGAGGCGCCGGCAGACAGATGACTACGGCCGCCTGAACTTAATAGGACAGCTGATTCTTACCGTTTCTTTTTGATTTATAGAGCTTACGATCAGCGGTAGATATGATCTCGGACAGATCTGTTCCCTTGACATATGTTGCTACACCGCAGGAGATGGTTATCGTCTCATATTGAGAGTCAGTCATCGGGATTGCCTGCTCCGAGACATTCTTCGATATCTCCTTAGCGACTGCGACGGCTGCCGTCTTATCGCAGTCCGGAAGCAATACCATAAACTCATCTCCGCCGGTCCTGAAGCAGATATCGCTTATTCTGATGGCATTGAGCATCGATGAGGCTATATGTCTTAATACATCGTCGCCCTTAGGCTGACCATACTGATCGTTAATATACTTAAGGTTATCTGCGTCTATGGCTATTATGGAGAATGTAGTATTATCGTCCCTTCTATCATAGAGGTTGCATTCTCTTTCGAGGTTCTCATAGAAATATCTTCTGTTATAGAGTCCGGTTACGTCATCTACACGGGCAAGTCTTTGAACCTTCTTATAGGATCTCTCGAGCTCTTTCTCTAGATTTCTCATCTCGGTTATATCGCGGGTTATCCCCCATGTGCCGATGATCTCATTCTGCTCATTGTAGAAAGGATACTTCGAAGCCAGAAGATAACGCGTCTCGTCATCTTTTTCCCATTCCTCTTCTATATTGAGCATGGGCTCACCGGTCTCAATAATCTTCTTCTCGACTTCCATCGCCTTATCGGCAAATTCTGCCGGGAAATAATCATAATCATCCTTACCCAACATATCCTGCGGATTCTTAACACCTAACTGATCGGCATGCTGCTGACTGTTCCATAGAAACTTGGAATCCATATCCTTAAAATATATGGTATCGGCACAATGATACTTTATCGTATTCAATACAAGCTTTTCTATCTGCTCTTGATCTATATGAGACTTTCCTTTCTTAGCCATAGAGACCCCCTGCAAATATAATCATAAATGTCATCAAAAATTTATATTTAATGATAACACATAAGGCTAAGATCTGAAAAGTCAGATAGCCTTAAAACTCATTTCCACCTGAAATCTGCCGTCATTAACAGATGCTTTGATATCACCGTTCATCGATTCAACGAGTTTCTTTACGACAGAGAGACCTACACCGCTCGATCCCGTATGTCTGGAAGCATCGCCTTTATAGTATCTGTCAAAGACCTTGTTCGGATCGGGGGAAGCGCCTTCGGGAAGGATATTATCCAGGATGACCCTGACGCTATTACCGCCATCCTTAAACACTCTGAGCTTAACATCCCCTGCGCCGTGCACGAGACTGTTGCGTATCAGGTTCTGCATGATCCTCTTAAGAGACTGCTCATTCCCGAGTATCCTTAAGCCTTCATCGGCTTTGATGTCAACTTCATACCCTTTTTCCTGGAAGTCATCATAGTACTCGAACAACGTATCGAGTATAACCTTGGAACAGTCGATCGGCTCGATGTTGATCTTATAATTGACATTAGAGACCTTCGTATAAAGGAACATCGTCTCAAGTATCTCGGACAGGGAATCGATCCTTCCCTTTATTATGGAAGAGTACTTGCGCCGCTCCTCGGGATCATCCGTGGTCTCCATTAGTTCGAAGTATCCCTTCAGGGATGTAAGCGGGGTCCTTATATCGTGACTCATATTAGTCAGAGTCTCTTTTATCTCCTTGTCTTCCCTTAATATCTTCTCATGACGCTTATCGTAGGAATCGAGTATCTCATTGATATCCGACGCGAGCTTTCTGAAACTTCGGGATTTACCATAGAAAGTAAGCCTTTTATTGGTGTCATTATCCGATATGAAATGAACCTGACTTCTGATGCTTCTCATCTGAGACAGGATAGATATAAGCGTAAAGACAAGAGCCAGAGTGACTACGATCAATACGACCAGAAGAGCGATGAGCACGGATTCATTCATATTCTGTCCGCCTTTCTGTATTTGATCGCCAAAAGAATCGACAGAAACACTATCGGGACGATGATAAATTGGGCCAGAAGAATAGTGCCGATTGAATCATCGATGATATTCAACATAGAAGAATTCTTCTCCAGTTCGTTGCCGATAAAAACCGTAGCCCCCAGACCGAAAGCGGCAAAGAGCAATGACAGTACAGAGGCAAGATACACGTGAGACGTGAACTTGGATATAAGATAAACTATCAGGCAGGAGAATAAGACACTCAGCGATATGCCGAGATAAGTCTCAAGAAGACCGACAGCCCCGTTTCCGCTCGATATTAAAGAGATCTCGGTGTTGTCGATCAGTGACACCAGAAAAAGAGCCGGAACCACGATCAGATTGATCGCAAAAACAAATATAACGATACCCGTGATCTCGGAAATGATTAGCTTCAGTCTGTTCCTCACGGCCCCTTCGATATTGACGGCAAGGCGGTATTTATTGTATCCGCAGGTAGTGGCTATAACATTCAGAGGTGCAATCATGCTCATGACGAATGAATACTCTACGGTATAATATGAGATCCTGAATACCGGAGCCGGAATTACACCCTCTATTCCGTTCATCTGTACGGCAAACTCACAAAACAGCGTAAGCATAAGAAGAATGAGAATTCCGACCGGTATGGAAAACTTGAGGATGCGACTTCTAAACAGCCTGATCAGCTCAATGTGAACGAGATTTCCGAACATCAGGCAATATCACGCTTGTTAACAACAACGGAGGCCAGGATATATGTTGCCGTAAAATACACGATAGAACAGATAACCGCCCTAAGGACAAAATGACCGTCCGAATTAAGCGTGATGGCCGCAAGATTCTGAGTTACGGTGTAATATCCGAGATTAAAGCCTTCATCAAGACCGAACTTCTTCTGGATCATGAGAGATGACAACGACAATATCGTGGAGAAGACACCGGCGGAAAGAATGATGCCGAGTGTGATCCCTGCCGCCTTTGACTTCGTAAGATAGGTCATGGCGCCTACTATACTTGCGAAAGCAACCGTGAGCATCCATGTAATTATGAAGAACAGGATAAAGGATCTGTCTATCTCAAGCCTTACCGAATAACCCATTAACGCCGCGCTTAATATAGAGTATATCCACATAAAGATATGAAGAACCATTGCATACAGTGCGATCATCATCATACGCACACCAAAGAGCATCGTCCTGTTCCCCGAGAAGAGATTAAGATTCCGATCGAGACCCGTAGAGTATATGTTACCTATATATATACCGACGAATATGGCGATCAGCATGAGTTCATAGAGGCCGCCCTGATCCAGAGAGAAGATGACCGGAACGCTCTCATAATACATAGGTCCCTCTCCGAGGATGGTTATCGTCCCGCCTTCCGACATAGCCTGAGTTGACTCCAGACCGGCCTGAAAACCCGCCATGAAGCTCTCCTGATAACCTTCTGCCGTAGTACCGAGTTCCTGTATCTGTTCAATCCTCTCCTGGGAGAATCCGAACAGTCCGTACAGGTCGACCTTCATGTACATAAAATTAGTTATAAAAATAATGATACCCAAAACCGCTATCAGTATATATGTGCTCTTAAGCGTCTTTATCCTGTAAAGCTCTGATCTGACTGCTCTTCCGAACATAAACCCTCCTTATTCCCTGCCTCTTTCGCCCGGTATCGTTCCCGTGACCTTGAGGAAATACTCCTCAAGGTCAGAGGATTCTATCCCGATCGACTCTACCGGTATTGCGGCTTTGGCAAGTTCCATGTTGAGGTTCGTTATCTCAGATAATCTGTCAAAAACATGTATCGTTCTGTCGTTGACCACGCTGTAGTCGGTAAACCCGAGCGAATCTATTACCGGGATGGCCTTGGACACTTCAGCGGTCCTTATCACTATCTTGTCACGGCATTTCTCTTTAAGCTCTTTATTGGTCGATTCTTCGACGATCCTTCCGGAATCGATGATGGCATAATCCGTGGCGAGCTTACTTAATTCCTCGAGTATATGACTTGATATGAGTATTGTTATCTTGCGATCTTCATTCAGTTTGCTCAACATCGCCCTGACTTCGGCTATACCCTGAGGATCGAGTCCGTTGATGGGCTCATCGAGAATAAGGAAATCCGGGTCACCGACAAGAGCGAGAGCGATACCGAGTCTTTGTTTCTGTCCTAATGAGAACTTACCTGCCTTCTTCTTGCCGCAACCGTTAAGCCCGACCAGATCTATCAGATCGTTAATATACTTTCCGTCGCCGATGCCGTACGCCAGGCACTTGATCTTCAGATTATCAAAAGCCGACAGATTGGGATCTATGGCGGGAGATTCTATAAGCGCTCCGATCCTGGAGAATGCTTCCTTCTCGCTTCCCTTAAAGCCCGTATACTCGAACGTTCCGTCCGTAGGCTTCGCGAGACCGGATATCATCTTCATGATCGTGGTCTTACCTGCACCGTTCTTTCCGATAAGACCATAGACAGAGCCCTTCCTGATATGTATATTCACACGGTCGACGGCCTTTGTCTCTTTGTATATCTTGGTAAGATCCTTTGTCACGAGCAGATACTCTTCCATAAAACACACTCCGATAATTTATACTTAATTATCCTACCAAATCGCGTATCGTAGGGGACTATTTGATTAAGACTTATTAAAGATTCTATGGCAGATGATCAGGATTTTGACAGACGGAAACCGACACCCCAGATGGTATCTATGTACTCATCGTCGGTGTGTTTTTTGATCTTCGTTCTGATGTTGCTTATGTGTACGTTTATCGTCTTGTCTTCACCGATATAGACATCGTTCCATGCATATTCATAGATCTCTCTTTTGGAGAAGACCTTCCCGGGATATCTCAAAAACAGTTCGAGTATCTTAAATTCCTGTCGTGTCAGACCTATGTCATTGCCCTTTACGGTTACCGAATATGTATCGATATCGAGGACAAGATCCTTAAATGTCATGACCTTATTCTTTTCACGAGTCTCTTTCTCATCATTCTCGTTATGACGCAGCTGGACGTCCACTCTCGCTATCAGTTCCTTCAGCTCGAACGGCTTACCGATAAAGTCATCTGCACCCGAGGACAGAAGATCCACTTTGGAATCGACACTGCTCTTGGCAGAGACGATAATTATGGGAACCGAAGAGACTTCCCTTATCCTCTTTGTAAGTGCAAGACCGTCCATCCCGGGCATCATAAGATCCAGCAAGACCAGATCGAACTTATCGTTCTTAAAAACGATCAATCCTTCCGTTCCGGAGAATGCCTGCGTACAAGAAAGGCCATGTCGGGTCAGGGCTTCCCTCAAAAGATTGTTTATATTCTCATCGTCTTCGACTATTAATACTCTTGCTGCTGCAGCGTTCATCTTATCCTCTGATTCATTATTCTTCATTTATCTCAAACTCGACGCCGTTGCTTTTCAACCCGCTGACAAAAGTGTCCGGATCGAACACGGACGGAGTAAAGACACCGCTCTTGGTCCATTTGCCCGAACAAAGGAGCCTGACGCCGTTAAGAAGAGCCATGGCGTCAAGATACTCTCTGAAGGACAGACCGTACTTCTCAAAACACTCATCGTTGTCGCCTTTAATCCGAACGGACTTCTTCTTATCGGATCCTCTGTACTTACCCTTAACTGTAAGATACGTTTCACAACTTCCCTTCAGTGTATCCGGCTCCTTACGGGAGAGGACGAGCTTCTCCCAGAACTCACGGGGACTGATGCTCACGCCTGGGAATATTTCCAGAGGTTCATCCGAGAGCATCCCGAGCCTGTTAAGTTCTTCGGTGTAATCCGCCTGCTTCTTATCCGCATAAGAGACGTAACATCTTACTTCGGGGATACCCGGGATCTCTCTTAGTATGCTCTGTGTCACTGCACTGTCGCTGAGGCGGAGTTTGACGCCGTCCGCCGAAGGGGCCTCATCGCCCAACGCCAGCGCATCCGCTCTTATGAGTTCTCCGTTTGAGATGACGGCCGCATCAGCGGCATCGGTATCTTCTATATCGAGATTAAGTTTAACGATGTCGACACTGTCGACGGCATCAAAGTCCTCCCTTAAAGAGGAGCGGATCACCGCCGTGAACACGGAAGGATCGAGCGAGCATCCCGCTATCGCCATCCGTCCCTTGTTACGGAACTCACCGAAAAGCTCGAACTGCGAAGAGAGAAGATCTCCCTTACCGCACTCGTATAGAAATGAATCTATATAATCTGCATCCGTGCCGAGCGCGAGCTCCATTACGGTCTTGCAGATCTCCGGCGAAGAAATATTGACGATCAGATCGGGGTTGGTGATCGACAGCATCATCTTCACTCCCGGAATATTATCGAGATCGACTCGTGCGGTCGTGATCCTCGGTCCCGTACCGGAATACTTCTTTCGCAATTCATCGCACTCGGCCTTATCTTTGGCGGCGATTATTATCTCGGAGACAGCCGCGATTCTCATGATACCCGGCAGTATGAGTTCGGTCGTTTTATTGCAGCCTAACAAAAGTACTTTATTCATCTGGTTTTATGCCTGTTCTTCCTGTTCTGTTTCAGCTTCCATCCTGTTCTTGATCATATCGGAATACTCGGTCTCTTCAATGGGAAGAAGAGCGTTGAGGATTATTCCGACTATGGCACCGATGGCAAGACCGGAGAGTGTAATGGTAACTCCTCCGACCTCAAACATGATAGATCCGCTGTAATTGATGCCGATCGAGAGTCCGAGCACCAGAGCCGCAATGATAAGGTTACGGCTACGGCTTAAGTCTACCTTATTCTCAACGAGATTTCTTACACCGACAGAAGAGATCATTCCGTAAAGAACGATCGATACTCCTCCGATCGTCGCTGCCGGCATCGCAGAGATCAGAGCCGCGAATTTGGGACTGAATGAAATGATGATCGCAAAATACGCCGCGATCCTGACAACAAGAGGATCGTATACCTTGGTAAGCGAGAGCACACCCGTATTCTCGCCGTAAGTGGTATTCGCGGGAGCACCGAAGAACGAAGCGATTATCGTAGCGAGTCCGTCACCGAGCAAGGTCCTGTGAAGTCCCGGATCCTCGATAAAATTCTGCCCCGTAGTTGATGATATGGCCGATATATCTCCTATATGCTCGATCATGGTAGCAAGAGCAATAGGCATGATCGTAATGATCGAAGTCAGTATCAATGAGCGGTCGCCGCCTTGTACAAGACCGAACACGGTATCATCCAAAGAGACGGGAAGTCCGATCCATGCCGCTTCCCTGACGGGAGTAAAATCGACTTCTCCGATCAGCGCCGCGAAGGCAAAAGAAGCAACCACACCGAGCAGTACGGGAATAATCTTTACCATTCCCTTACCGTAGATATTACATATGATGACGATAAGAATGGCGATCAGGGCTACTCCCCAGTTAGTCTTACAGTTATCAAGAGCGGACTTCGACAGCGTCAATCCGATCGCGATGATGATAGGACCTGTTACGATGGGAGGAAAGAAGCGCATTACCTTCTTGTGTCCGAATATCTTGATAAGAGCGGACAGAACAAGGTACAGAAGTCCTGCCGTCGCGACTCCGAGGCAGGCATACGGAAGAAGCTCGCGTTCACCGTTAGGGGCTATCGCGGCATATCCTCCGATAAAAGCAAACGAAGAACCCAAGAATGCCGGGACCTTGCGCTTGGTGATCATATGAAACAAGAAAGTTCCGAGACCTGCAAATAACAATGTGGCAGAAACCGATAATCCGGTCAGCGCAGGTACGAGAACAGTCGCACCGAACATGGCGAACATATGCTGAAGTCCCAAGATAATAAGCCTGGGCAACCCCAGCTTTTTGGCATCATAGATGCCGGTTTTTTGTTCACCCATAACAAACCTCCAACTAAAAACAATCAAATTTTATCAATAAAAATATAGCACAACAGGGTTACAATAGCATTAGAAAAAACCAACATGCCATGTCATGTTTTAGAAGAGGCTTATATGTTACCGGAAATCATTATCGGTGTTCTGCTTCCCTTTGCCGGCACCACTCTCGGCGCGGCTCTCGTATTCCTGATGAAAGACAAAGTTAATCAGCTGATCCAGAAGATCCTTCTGGGTTTTGCATCGGGCGTAATGATGGCGGCATCTGTCTGGTCACTGCTGATTCCGTCAATCGAGATGGCTTCCGACAGCGTCTCGGGAAGATCAAACTTCATCCCTACGCTTATAGGATTTGCCGTCGGTATAGCGGTGCTCATTGCCATAGACAAATCCGTCCCTCACCTCCACTTGGGACTCGACGAACCCGAAGGCCCCAAGTCTACACTTCACAAAACGACGATGATGATACTCGCTGTCGCTATCCACAATCTTCCGGAAGGAATGGCGGTCGGCGCGATATTCGCGGGAATGCTCGCTGACAATGCATCTATCAGTTTTACTGCAGCGCTCGCTCTCTCGATCGGTATCGCCATCCAGAACTTCCCGGAGGGTGCGATAGTTTCTATGCCATTAAGGTCCGAGGGAATGAGTAAATCCAAGGCGTTCGGATACGGAACTCTATCGGGACTCGTCGAACCGATCGGAGCAGTTCTTACGATCCTTTTGTCAAGGATCATGGTCCCCCTGCTTCCCTATCTTCTGAGCTTCGCAGCAGGTGCAATGATCTTTGTAACCGTTGAGGAGACTATACCGGAAGCATCCGAAGGAAAACACTCCAACTTCGCGACCATCGGATTTGCCGCAGGATTTATGCTGATGATGGTACTCGATGTGGCTCTGGGTTAACGCCCGAGCGTCGCATCGTAGGATTCCAGATAATCTTCCCCGTTCTGAACCTCGGTAAAAGACAATCCCGGGTATCCTAACTGGCGCAGACATTCATAAATGGCGATAGCCGCGGCATTGCTAAGATTAAGGCTTCTACAGTCTGCCGTCATGGGTATCCTGAAGCATCTGCTTAAGTTCTGTTTAAGTATATGCTTGGGGATGCCCGTGCTCTCCTTACCGAATATAAGATAAATCTTCACGTCGGACGGTACAGCCTTAAAATCTATATCGGAAGGCGGTACCTTCCCGTATCTTGTCATGAAGAAATACTCGCCGGGATTGCTCTTAACGAACGTATCGTAATCGTCGTAGATCACGTAATCCGCCCAGGTTATATGATTGGTCGTGGATCTTCTGAATTTGGGATTATCGATATCAAATCCCAACGGCTTTATAAGATGGAGACCGAATCCTGCCGCCACGCAGGTCCTCATAATGTTGCCGGCATTCTGAGGTATCTCGGGTTCGAATAATACTACATTGAGTCTGTTGTTATGCATTATGTAACTTTCCTGTCGAAGGTGTTGTCTCTTGTCGGATCGATCTTACTTCTTATACAAACTGGGAGCAAACAGAACGAGCATCGGGAAAAGCTCGAGTCGTCCCGCGAGCATATCAAAGGTCAGGACCCATTTCGACAATCCTGACAGGAATCCGTAATTACATGTGGCACCGACCATGGATAATCCCGGGCCGATGTTATTCAAAGTGGCAAGAACGGATGTAAAAGTTGTTGTCATATCCAGGTTGTTGAAGGAAACGAAGAACATAGACGCCAGGAATATGACAGCGTATGTTGATATGAAGACATGTGTGGACTTCAGCACGTCGGCCTCGACCGCCTTATTATCCATTGTTACCTTCTTAACGATCTTAGGATGGATGTACGACTGAACTTCCCTGACGATGGATTTCCAGAGGATCATGAATCTCGATACCTTAACGCCGCCTCCGGTAGAACCCGCGCAGGCGCCCATGAACATCAGGAAACAGAGAACGAACTTCGCAGTCGCCGGCCACAGATCAAAGTCAGCCGAGCAGAAACCCGTAGTCGACACGACCGTCGTAACCTGAAAGAACGCATCGGTGATCGCAGCAGCCGCATTCTCATATAACGGCAGTATCCTCGAGAAGACTACCACCGTGCTTATCGACACTATGATAAAGAACGTGCGCACTTCCTCTAGGCAGAACGCCTTCTTGAACTGACGCATGATCATGTAGTAATAAGCATTGAAATTGACTCCGAACAGGAACATGAATATCCCGACTACCCAGCGGATATAGATGCTGTAGCTCATAAAGCTGTCATTTCTTACGGCAAATCCTCCGGTACCGGCAGTGCCGACGGAGACGCAGATCGCATCGAACAGATCCATCCCTCCGAACAGAAGGAATATCACTTCAAGCACAGTCATTACCATATAGATCACGTAGAGGATAAGCGCGGAATAACGTATCTTGGGAACGAGTTTACCGACGGAAGGTCCCGGCGATTCCGCTTTCATGAGATTGATATTGGATCCGCCGCTCATGGGTATCAGTGCGAGCAGGAATACAAGAACGCCCATTCCTCCGATCCAGTGAGTAAAGCTCCTCCAGAACAGAGCCGTATGAGAGAGAGATTCGACTTCGCTCAGGATGCTCGCTCCGGTCGTAGTAAAACCCGATACGGTCTCGAACAGGGCATCGGTAAAAGAAGGGATCTCCTTGGAAAGCCAGAACGGAAGGCAACCCGCGAGACTCATGACTATCCACGACAGCCCGGTCGCGGCATATCCTTCCTTGACGTTAATGGTCTGATTCTTCGGCTTAAAATGACAGCCGGCAAACCCCGCTATGATAAGCGCGAAAGCAACGGACATATAGTAGAGACCTTCACCGTCGCCGTAAATTATGGATACGAGACACGGCAGGAGCATCAGGACTCCTTCTATCCTCATTACCTGAAACAGTATGAATCTGACCATAGAGAAATTCATAGATTACTCCAGGATATCTCCTATATCGTCGAATCCCGTCTGCATAGTGACCACCATAACGGTATCACCCTTAAGGATCATGTCATTACCGGTAGGAATGATAGCCTCCGCATCACGGCCTATGTATGAGATCAGTGTGTTGCTCTTGATCTTAAGTTCCCTTAAGGGCTTATTCGTCACCTTCGAGTCATCGGTCACGTTGAAAGTTATCGCCTCCGCCCTCGAATCGAAAAGATGATATACGGTATCGATATTACTGCCCGGTGCCGCAGTCCTGGCACGGACATACGCAAGTATCATATCCGCCGTGATATACATCGGATAGAACACGGATCCGAGATCGAGGCTGTTGATGATATCTATAAAACCGATCCTGTTGATCTTGGTGATCAGCTTGGCAGATGATATCTTCTTCGCATGAAGGGCGAGCATTGCATTCTGCTCATCTATTCCCGTCAGAGGAACAAAAGCGTCACAGGTCTCGATCCCTTCATCAAGAAGGAGTTCCGTATTCGTTCCGTCGCCGTTGATGATGACGGCCTTCGGAAGGAGAGTATTCAGCTTATCGCAGCGCTCCAGATTCTGTTCGATTATCTTGACGCTGATACCCTTCTTAATAAGGATGTCAGCGAGATAATAAGAAGACCTTCCGCCTCCGATGATCATCGCATTCTTGACCTGATTTGTCGCGAATCCGATGCTCTTAAGGAAGAGCATCTGTTCCTTGCTCGTTGCGACGACCGTAATGACATCCCCGGCACAGAGTTCGAATGAACCTCCGGGGATTACGACATTTCCGCCTCGCTCAACACCGCAGATAAGGATATTATTCGTTATCTTGGCACCGAGATCGGCTATGGTCATCTTATCGAGGATATTGCCTTCCGGGATCTTGATCTTGGTTATAAGAGCCTGACCGTGTGCAAATGAACGCACTTCCAGGGCCGTAGGAAGATAGAGGACTCTTGCCATGTTCTTTGCCGTCTCGAGATCGGGGTTGATGATCATTGACAGACCGAGTTTATCTCGAAGATACATAGACTCTTTTGAATAATCGGGATTACGAAGTCTGCTTATCGCATGACAGTTGGAGAATTGCTTCGCTATCGTACAGCAAAGAAGGTTCAGCTCATCCGATTCCGTAACGGCGATTATAAGATCGGCGTCTTCCACACCGGCCTCGACCTGAGTAAGGTAAGAGGCGCCGTTACCGACACAACCCATTACGTCATAAGTGGTGGTGATATCATTGACCTTAGATGCATCCTTGTCTATAACGGTAATATCATGGCCTTCCAAACTCAATTGCTTGACCAGGGTCGTTCCGACCTTACCTGCACCGACGATTATAATCTTGAGACCTGTCTGACGGGTCTTAAAAACAGACATCTGCGAATCTCCGAATTCTTATTTGTCTTTTGATTATAAACCCGAGGACAGCAAAAACAAAGTTTACACTTTGTTTATTGTTAGTTTAACAGTATTTAATCGCGCGATTAAGTAAGCCTATTATAATTACTTTATTATTAAATACGGAGATTGTTTCCATGGCCGGCACCGATAATAACAGCGATAACAACACCAACAAATCAGGCAAGAACAAGACCGCCGAGAGGATAGGCCTCTTATCTATACTCCTGATCTTTCTTTGCCTGTTTATGCAATGGGCATATAAGTATTACAAAGACAACCCTCTGAAGTTCCCGTGGGGATCTCAGGTATACACTGTTTCGGCAAATGATATAGAGCTTCTGCCGAACGAGCAGTTGAATTATCTTGGCGCCAGAGTCGATCAGGACGACGAGACAGAATTCCACTATCATGCGAACAATATGTACCTTACGGCATCTGCGGCTTTCTCGATAAGAAGCGGCCCGGGTGTCTATTATCACAGTATCGGCCGTATGTACTACGGCAGAAGCGTTCATGTCCTCGCCACATGCGATGAAAACGATTGGTATCTTATCGACTTCTACGGCGAAGAAGCATATGTACACAGCGCATGCCTCTTCGAGAAGCTTCCCGAGAGAACCAATACGGAAGAGACGGACATCATTATCCGCGGCTCCAGGTCCAACGAGGAGATCGATACCCTCAATACCGACGAGACCGAAGCGGTTTCCGAGACCGATGTCACGGAGCCGACTGAAGAAGTCGTTGAGACGACCGCGACGAATGAGACGAACGAAGCCGTCGAGTCTTCCGCTACGGAGCCCATTCAGGCAACGGAACCTACGGCTACTCCCACACCAGCCGCTACCTCTACGCCTACGCCCGCTCCGGCAGTAAGCGCACCTTCCGATCCGACAATGCTCGAACTTTTCAATCTCGTTAATGATGCCAGGGTACAGAACGGCTTAGAGCCTCTGTCTTGGAACAGCGCTCTCGCAGCGGATGCTGCCGTAAGAGCAACAGAGATATCCGTCGTATTCAGCCATACAAGACCTGACGGTTCAGACTGGTGGACGGTCGACGGCGACAGGATGTACGGAGAGAATATCGCCAGCGGTCAGTCGACTGCACAGGAAGTCTTCAATTCATGGTGGGCTTCTCCCGGACATCAGGCTAATATACTCGGCAACTACACGACATGCGGATTCGCGCTGTACTACGGAGGAGATGCCGGAAGCACATATTATTGGGTACAGGAATTCGGCTACTGAGACTTCTGATGACAAATAGAGATCAAACATTTACCAAGAAGCTCGTATCTCTGATCATTCCCATAACACTGCAAAACTTCATGTTCGCGCTCGTCCCTATATCGGACGCGGTCATGTTGGTGGCCCTGAATCAGAATTCGATGTCTGCGGTATCTCTTGCGGCCCAGGTAGCCTTCGTCCTCAATCTCTTTCTTTTTGCTATTACGGCCGGAACCAATATGTTCGCGGCCCAGTATTGGGGCAAGGGCGATAAAGAGTCCATCGAGAAACTGTTCGGCTATTCCGTAAAACTCATGCTGCCTATCGCATTTCTGTTCTTTGCCATGGCGATGTTTCTGCCCATGGGACTCATGCGCATCTACACGAACGTTCCTCAGATCATATCTTACGGTATCGATTATCTTCGCATAGTAAGTTTCTCGTATATCTTCTCCAGTTTCGCATGGCTATTCGAAGCCATATTGAAGAATACGGGATTTGTGCGGGAGAGCACCGCGATAAGCATCGGAATGGTCATCGTCAACATCATCCTGAACGCGGTGTTCATCTTCGGTCTGTTCGGACTTCCCCGCATGGGAGTCGCAGGAGCCGCCCTCGCCACGACGATATCCTCACTGTTCGGATTCTTAGGATGTATCCTTGTACTGTACAGTAAGTGCAGCATCAGATTAAGACTTAAACATATAGTAGATTCGGATCCCGTGATCCGTAACGGGTTTTCCAAGTATTCAACACCGTTCCTGGCCAATCAATTATTCTGGGGCATCGGCTTTACGATGATCTCCGTTATCATCGGCCACCTCGGCGCGGATGCAACCGCCGCCAATTCGATCGTTGCCGTCGTTAAAGATCTCGTATCCTGTTTCTGCTATGCCTTGGGCAGCGGCGGCGCGATAGTCGTCGGAAACGAGCTCGGCGCAGGAAGACTGGAGAAAGGAAAGGAATACGGCAATAAGATCACGAAGCTTACGATAATAAGCGGTGCCATACTAGGAATACTTGTCGCGTTATCGGCTCCCCTTGTCATAAGCATCGTCAATCTCTCCGATACGGCCTCCGAGTATCTTAAGTATATGCTCTATATGTGCTCTTATTACATCCTGGGAAGATCCATCAACTCGACGACGATAGGCGGTATCTTTGCAGCAGGCGGCGACACCAAGTTCGGATTCATATGCGATACAATAACCATGTGGGCCTTCATCGTGCCGCTCGGGTTTATATCCGCTTTCGTCCTTGATCTTCCGGTGCTCGCAGTCTATTTTATCCTGAATCTAGACGAGATGATCAAACTTCCGGTGGTCTTCATCCACTACCGTAAATATAAATGGGTCAAGAACCTCGTATCCGATGACAATCTAAGTGAGGAAACAATATGAACAGTAAAAAGATATTAGCAGTCATCTTATGTGCTTCTCTTTTGGCGGGATGCTCCGCGAACGGCACAGAAGAGTCAGCCTTACCTTCCGGTACTTCATCCCCTTCTTCCGTATCCGAAGGAGGCGATGAGGTCACATCTTCTTCCGGGAGCGGATTGGAAGATACATCCGCCGCGACATCCGTCACCTCATCTTCTCTTGACACAGGAGATCTTACCGAGACAGGAAGAGGCTATGAAGGCATCGAAGGGACCGGTGATTATAACTACGGCGAAGCACTTCAGAAATCCCTCCTGTTCTACGAGCTTCAAAGATCGGGAGATCTTCCTGAACAGACAAGATGCAACTGGAGATCAGACAGCGGTCTTAACGACGGACAGGATGCGGGACTGGATCTTACCGGCGGATGGTACGATGCGGGAGACAATGTTAAGTTCAATCTTCCCATGGCGTACTCGGCCGCCATGCTCTGCTGGTCGATGTACGAATTCCCCGAGAGTTATGAGGAATCGGGTCAGGCTGAGTACCTTTACGAAGACGTCAGATGGGTAACCGATTATCTTATGAGATGTCATCCTGAAGATGATGTCTATTACTATCAGGTCGGTGACGGAAACATCGACCACTCCTGGTGGGGGCCGTGCGAGGTAATGACCATGAGCCGCCCTTCCTATTATGTCGATTCGAACAATCCGGGATCGGCAGTCGCAGGAGAAGCCGCAGCGGCTCTCGCGGCGGCAAGCGTCATCTTCGAAGATTATGATCCCGACTACAGCGAACTGTGTCTCGAACATGCCGCGAGCCTCTACGAATTCGCAGACGATACGAGAAGTGATGCGGGATATACGGCAGCAAACGGATTCTACAATTCATGGAGCGGATTCTACGATGAGCTTGCCTGGGCGGGGGCGTGGCTCTATATAGCGACCGGGGATGAAGCGTATCTCGATAATGCCGAGAGCTGCTACTCACAGGCAGGACACGACTACGACTGGTCTATGTGCTGGGATGACGTTCACATCGGAGCAGCCGTCCTGCTCGCCGAGATAACGGGCGGATCGACTTATACGTCGGCAGTCGAGGAACACTTGAATTTCTGGTGCAACGACATTACATATACTCCCGACGGTCTCGCATGGCTCGATTCATGGGGATCGTTAAGATATGCGACAACGACGGGCTTTATCGCTTCGGTCTATTCACGCTGCAGTTCCTGCCCGTCTTCACTGGCGGAAACATATTGGAACTTCGCGGAAGATCAGTGTAACTATGCTCTGGGATCTTCCGGGAGATCGTATATGGTAGGGTTCGGCGAGAATCCTCCCGAACATCCTCACCACAGGACCGCTCAGGGATCCTACTGTGATAATATGAACGAACCTTCTTCACACAGGCACACTCTGTACGGAGCGCTTGTAGGCGGCCCCGATGCGTCGGGAAACTACACCGATCAGGTATCCGATTATACGGCCAATGAAGTCGCCTGCGATTATAACGCGGGGTTCACGGGACTTCTGGCAGCCATGTATTCCGAATATCACGGTCAGACGCTTATCGACTTCGGAGCGGTAGAACCCGTGGAACAGGAATACTCGGTCGAGGCATCGGTCAACGCTCAGGGCGAAGGATTCATCGAGGTCAAGACCGTCACATATAATATGACAGCCTGGCCTGCCAGAGCGGCGACGAATATGGAGCTTCGCTACTTCGTCGATCTGTCCGAGGTTTACGAAGCAGGATATGATGCATCCGACATACAGATAACGACAAACTATATGCAGTCAGGAAGGGTCGACGGCCTCAAGGTCTGGAATGAAGAGAATCATATCTACTATCTGTCGATAGTTTATGATGACGGCGCTCTCTATCCGGGCGGTCAGTCACAGTATAAGTCCGAAGTTCAGGTCAGGATGACGGGTCCCTCGAATATATGGGATAACGGCAATGACTTCTCTTACCAAGGACTATCTTCGGGAAGCGGAGAATTCCTGGGTCTATACGAGAACGGATCTCTAATCTTCGGAAGCGAACCCGATGAAGACGGCAGCGGTGCGGGAGCAAGTGTCCTTCCTTCCGAAGAAAGCGGAAGCACCGATACGGACGAGACACAGTCTCAAAGTTCCGGCTCATCTTCCGGCAGCGTCTCCTCAGATGACCTTTCCGTAAGTGTCCGTTACGACAGCAACGGCGGAAACTCCATCTCCGGAACACTTGATATCACCAACACGAGCGGAAGTACAATTCAGCTTGCGGATATCGTAATAAGCATTCTCCTGGAAGACACCTCGGATCTTGTTTTCGAGTGTTATTACGCAGGAATGAACTCTTCGAACGGAACTTATTCGACCGTAAACGGAACCTCGGGGACGTTTGGCAGTGACAGATGCACGATCACGGCAGGTTCATCGGGAAGCATAGACGACGGCGGGACCGTGACCGTGAACTTCTCGATCCACAGATCAGACTGGCAGGATCTCGGGTTCTCGGCAGGATCGGATGATATAGAGATAGGATGATCAACAAGGAGGATTACCACCATGAACGAGCACAAGAAGAAGTTTTACGAGAATCAGGCACAGACCATAATCAAGAAGCTCAATGCGAGAAAGATGGAAGGCTTCTACTGTCCTGATGTGCAGAGCGCCAAGTTAAAGATGCTCGAACTCATCGGGAACGAACCCAAAAGCGTCTCCTACGGCGGATCGATGACCATTGATGATAACGGCTTTAAAGATGAAGTAACAAGGGCAGGACACGAGCTTATCTTAAGGGAGCAGGCCAAGACGCCCGAAGAGAGAAAAGAGATGAACGCCAGGATCATTAATTCCGATGTATTCCTTATGAGCACGAATGCCATCACTCTTGACGGTGAACTTATTAACATCGACGGAAGAGGAAACAGAGTGAGCTTCCTCATATACGGTCCGGAACAGGTCATCATCATCGCGGGCATGAACAAAGTCGTTACGGACAGAGAAGAAGGGATCAAGAGGACACAGAACTTCGCATCTCCTCCGAACACAGTCAGACTTAACTGCGATACTCCGTGCGCGACGATCGGAAGGTGCGGCAACTGCCTGAACGATTCCATCTGCTGCGAGATCGTCATCACAAGATGTTCGAGGATCCCCGGAAGGATCAAAGTCATACTGGTAGGAGAAGAACTCGGTTACTGATCCTCTGTTTCAGGATACTTCCTTAGAAGGTATCTTCTCTATCTCATAAAGTCTCGAAGAGAAATCCTGAAAGAGCCTTATGTTATCGTTAAGCCCCAATGCTGCAAAGCGGGGCTTTAAATGTATGCCCGCGTACATCATCGCATCACCGTACATACGATGAGTTTCCTTCTCGTAATTCATCTTTACAAACTTCGAGATAATGCCGTGGATGAACCCGTCGGGTCTTATGTGGAACGGGACCGACGTGTTGATAAGGCCGCCCATGATCCTGATATCATAGGAGAGGCTCCTGTTCTCGATCTTATAGAAAGCGTCTTCCGTAAGTCCTGCCGGATACAGTATATCCTGATGAGTATTCGGCATCGCGAGACTGTTCATGAGAAGCGATACCGCAGAAGATCCGTCAGGTGAAGCGATGGTCCATGATAGAGTCTTACCGTCGTCAAAAGAAGTCTTCCTGTAGAACCTTCCGAACTGCATAAGCTTCCTGTTCTCTTTATAGAAAGTAATCTGCTGCTTTATCTTCCCGAACTCGGCTTTATTAAGATCACAAAGGTTGCACTCATAGCCGCAAACTCCGAAAGCCGCCACATTAAACCTTGTATCAAGGGGAGTTTTCCTTAATGTCTGATGGTTCGGCACATCCGATACGTGACACGTATATGTCGATTGCGGATAACCGTACGAATAACCGTTCTGGATTATTCCTCTCTGATAAGCATCCGTGTCGTCAGACGCCCAGATCTGCGGAAAGTACGAGAGTATCCCTAGGTCGAATCTGTTGCCGCCCGATGCACACCCCTCAAAAAGTATATGAGGAAACTTCTTTGTAAGCTCGCTCATAACGCGGTACAGGCCGAGGATATATCTGTGGGCGACTTCGCCCTGCCTGTCTGAGGAAAGTGACGAGGAATACACATCCGTGAAGTTACGGTTATAATCCCACTTCACATATGAGATATCAGCGGAAGAGAATACATTGCTCATGGCCTCTATGATATAGTCCTGCACATCAACGCGCGTCAGATCCAGGAGCATCTGATTGCGGCCGGTCGAATGTTTTTTGCCTTGTATCCGCATAGCCCATTCGGGATGTGCCCGGTAAAGATCAGAGTTCTCGTTTACCATCTCGGGCTCGACCCAGATCCCGAACTCGAGACCGAGTTTTCTAATCTTGTCACAGATCCCCTTAACGCCGTGAGGAAGTTTCTTCTTATCTGGCACCCAATCTCCGAGCGATGAAGTATCATCGTTTCTTCCCTTGAACCATCCGTCATCCATAACGAACAATTCGACACCGGCGAACTTAGCCCGGCGTGCGAGACGTAAAAGCTTGCTCTCGCTGATGTTAAAGTAGGACGCCTCCCAGGAATTCAAGAGGACGGGCCGAAGTCTGTCCTTCCACTCTCCGCTCACAATATGCGAATTGACAAAGTCGTGCATATTATGGCTCATAGTGTTGCAGCCCGAGCATGAATAAGTCATGACCGCTTCCGGGCTTATGAAGGACTCTCCTTTCTCAAGTTTCCATGTAAACCCCTGCGGGTTGATGCCGGTTACAAGACGGACCTTACCGTAAGGATCTTTCCCGACATATGTATAGTGATTGCCGCTGTAGATGAGATTGAAGCCGAAGACTTCACCGAAGTCCTCATCGAATGCACCTCGCCCGAGCATAACGAAAGGATTCGCACGGTTGGAGGAAGATCCGGTGCTTGATGAGTTAACGAGTCCGGCGGAACCTACCTTATGGATATTCCTGCTCATCTCTCGGGTCCACGCACCGTTAAATGTAATGAATGAATAATCTCCCGGATCGAAGTCGAGCTGCATGCTCATGATGCGTTCGATCGTGATATCGCCATCGCCTTCATTCGTTAACACGCATGATCTCGTGATGACATTGCACTCCTCGTAGATCGTATAGATAAGCACCAATGTAATCTTGTTTTCTCTGTCCTTGAGGCGGACTTTAAGAACTTTCGCATTATCTCCGTAAGATGAGGGAACGCCTTCTTCCCTGACCTTACCTTCGGACAGTTCGTGATCTTCATATACAAAGTCACATGTACGGCTGCCGTCAGTATTGATCAGTTCGAGCGAAGGCTCTCTGACATCGCCCTTACCGGGAGCGCTTATCTCGAGCCTCACGCCTTCAAGACTGATCGAATTATGCTCCGCATCGTATACGCTTGAATTGCCCGGGGCGAATTCCCATTGCTCGGCAATACCGTCCGCATCCTCGAGTCTTATCTTTCTTCCGTAATACAGATGCTCCAGGTGTCCCGTCGGCATCACGCGGAAGGCATATGTCGTCTTATCCGTATCAAGAACGAACAACTTATCCTTAACCGTGATCATATCATGCCTCCCTGGCCTTCAATTCAGTGATGATCTCTCCGAGCTTCTTATCGGTAAGTATATATTTTCTCTTAAAGATAAGAACTGCAACCATCAGTACTATGATAGGCGCGAGAGTCATAACCAGTCTTAATCCGATTACGGAATTGGAACTGATCGTCTCGACTACACCGTTATGAATATCATCTATCTTGGCAATGAGTGTCGAATTCGTGATGGCTACATCGGAGTTCTCCTTGATGTTGAAGATTGCAAGGCTGATGGATGCAACCAGAGCCGAGATACCCGATGCGAGCTTTACAACGAAAGTCTGCATCGAGAAGATAACCGACTCATCTCTTCTGTTGTTCTTAAGATGTCCGTAGTCTACCGTGTTCGCGAGGAATATAGTAACTACTACGTTAAGGATACCTACCGCGGCCATGATGAAGAAGCCGGGAACGAAGAACGGGAATACGCTCTTAAGACCGGCGAGTGCCATAACAAGAAGAACAACATAGCCGAATACTGCAGAACCCACGCAAAGATAGAATATCTTCAATGTACTGAAGAATCTTCTTAATAAAGGGAACAGTATCATCATCGACAGGATCTGAATACCGCCGGAGAAAGTATTGAACAAAGTATAATTACCCTGCCAGTTAGTTCCTGCAAGATCGTACTTAAAGAAGTAGATAAGCAGGTTCGACGTGATATAAACAGCGGAATTTACAAGTACGATCGTTATAACGATAGTCATCGCCTGATCGTTTTGAACAAGTGCCTTAAACATCTGTCCTACGGATGCTGTCTTGATATCGACCGAAGACTTCTCCTTGATGAAAAGACATGTGATGGTTACGAATACGACGAACAGTATGCCGATGATTATGGAGAAATACTTAAAACCGACTCTCTCCACTTCGAGATTGGAGTCCATCTGTATCGATGCCTGTAAGGAAGACTCTCCGGATAATTCAGCGTAAGTATCCGAATCGACATAGAACGCTACTACGGGATCGGTATCAACAAAGGTCTGATCGTCTTCCGATCCTTCGTAATCGCCCTTGACGAACTCTACATTGGACGCCTCGATCTCCTGTCCGTTGATCGTGAGAGTTACATCGGCATTCGAAGAATTAACGTAGAGAACATCATCGAAGTCACCGAACACTCTGCTCGCACCCCGGATTGTTGTGGAAACCTGCAAAGCGTCACCGCTGAACTCAGTTACATTGCCTGTCGGGTTCTGATCTGCATCGACCTCCACAACAAAGGCAGTGTATTTCAGACCGTCACTCGTGGAGAACTCCTTGGTAAGAAGATCGCTTTCTTTGGAAGCGAACATATTACCAAGAGCAGCAACACTCATAACCGTGAGGATCGTTATCAACGCGGAACCGACACCCGCTGCGGATCTCGCCAGAGTCGTAAGACCTTCTCTCTCCTTACCGCTCTCCGTGAATGCCGGGATCATTGACCAGTAAGGAATATCCATCATGGTATAGGTTATGCCCCAGAGGATATATGTAACTGCCGCATATGCGATCAAACCGCCGCCGTCAAGAGAAGGCGGAGCGGAGAACATGACGATCAGGATGATCGCATTCGTGACCGTTCCGATCATAAGCCACGGACGGAACTTACCCCAGCGTGTCTTAGTCTTCGCTACTATAACACCCATGATCGGGTCATTAAATGCATCGAATACTCTCGCGGCCATGAGTATGATTCCCATAGCAATGGCGGATACTCCGAGAATGTCCTGGAAATAGTAAAGGACATAGCTCGCCGAGAGCATATAGACCATATCTTTACCGACGGCACCTAAGCCGTAGGCAATCTTCTCTCTCGCTGTCAGTCTCATAAGGTCACCCCCTTAAGTCCCATGGCTATTTTTACTGCATTATAGGCTCCGTCGTAAAGACCGAACTTCTTATTAAGATCTATGGCATCGCACATATTTCGCAAGGTTACGTCATCTTCGAGGAACAGTCTTGCCATCTGCAGCGTGTGCGGAATATCCTGACACTCGAGGGAGCCGTCGCCCATCTCGGCAGAGTGGATCGCGCCCCACTGCTCATGGCCTCCGATCCTCTTTATGAACAGCTTCGGGACAGGATAGAATGCGAGCTCGGAAGGCTTCGTTACGAGAACATCGCACGACCTCATAAGAAGGTTTGTGGCATACACCGCCTCGAAAATATTCTCGTGGCAGAACAGGTGTATTCCTTCCACATCGCCCTTAATGGCATCCGCGCAGAACTTCTTCGTCTCCTCCCAGTCGTTGATATGAGTCTTGGTATAAAGATACATGTCGGGAGCGAGCCTTCTTAAGTCCTCCCATACGTTGATGTAGTCACCTATGTTGATGTAGAGCGCTGCCTTGTTCTTCTTGATTTCAGGCAGAAGCTCGTTGATGATCGCGGCGAAGATCTCCTTCTGTGCACCTGCGCCTCCGATCGTTAGAAGGAAACGCATCGGCTTGCCTTCAGCCTTGCGTGCGAGTCTTCTCTTGTTATCCTGCTTGATGTTCTTTACAAGCTCATCGTCGATATAGTGTCCCGTGTATACAAGGCTGTCGGCAGGCATCGGCTTCAAGACCTTGTCCCCCGCCATTCCGTTCATCGTGCGGTAGCCCAGATATGCGTAATGTGTCTGCACCGTGTGAACTGCTCCCTCGGAGAAATGCAGAGCCATCGGCCAGTTATCGGGAACCGCGTTTACGACATACTTCATTCCTGCGTGCAATGCAGCCTGTGCAGGCCATACGTGCGTTCCGATAACGGGGATGTCCTTGGGCACGTTCTCGAATACAGCGGCCATGAGCTCCGCGTTCTTCTGATCGGGAGCGTTATATGAGAGCTGCTTGAAGCCCGTGTAGTTCACAGGCTCCCAGACGGCCTTATTAAAGACCTTACTCTTCTGTGAGAGTCTCGAGCCCAGTGAATACAGATCATTCTGTGCGGAGATGACCTTCGTGCCGGTTGTCTCGGGATATGAATTAAGGTCCATCCAGTAAGGGGTAAGGCCCAGGGCATTTGCAGCACTCGCCATTGCCATGGAGATGCGGTAGTGACCGAATCCCATTCTGATATTACCGACAATGATGCCGTTCTCGACATCAAAGCCACTGGAAGTACCGGGCTTGGTCTTGCCTATGGCGATATTCTTAACGCCGAGGATATCACCGATATAAGGATTCTCAACAACCTCAGCAGAGTAATTAGCTTCGGAATCGTCACCGAACTTCTCGATGTTCTTCTGCTTGGTCCTCTCGGCCTTCCTAACAGCAGACGCCTTCTGCTTATTGCCGTATACGGATTCTGATCTTTCCATGATTAACCCCCTATGCTTTTATGCCTGTAAGCAAAATGTCCACTACCTGATTAAGTGCATCCACGTAAGATATCCGGCACTTCTTCATGGTATCCTTCTCGAAGAACCTCGCGACGCTCGCATCCATCATTATCTTGAATATGGTGAAGTCCGCGTCCTTGCGGTAAAGTCCTTCCTTCTTCCCCTGCTCGAGCAGTGCCATCGTGGGCTCCCATCCTGACTCGAGTCTTCTCGTCATCTTCTTATATGTCTTCGGGTACTTGTCCTTAAGGTCCCCGAGCTTTGTGAAATCTATCTCCGAGTAGCTCTCCGGGAATGCCGCGAGAAGCTTCCTCGTTCTTTGCTCGAGCGTGAGGCCTTCCTCCTCGAGGATCTCCTTCTCACGCCTCTTGATGCCGTCGAAAATGTAATCCACCATCTGATCGAATATCGCTTCTTTGCTGTCGAAGAACTTGTAGATGGTCTTCTTGGATATACCCATGTACTCGGCGATATCGTCCATGGTGAGCTTGAGACCCTTCTTGTTGAAGACCCGGATGGTACTTCTTAGAATATCGAGTTTCTGATTCTGTGCCATACGAACTCCTTACGGAAACTGCATTTACAATTCGAGTTTCCTTAAGTGTATGATAACACCTTCGCTCCAAACAAAAAGGAAACTGATTCCACAAAATCAGTTTCCTTCTGTTGTGCAATGTGCGCATGAGTATAACAAATATTATTTTCACCACATCTTCATCATTCTGGAACGTTCAAATATATAGCAGGACGGACACCATAAGCTTCGCTTACAAGCGCACTACCAAAGAGACCCCATCCAACACTACCATCGTAACCACCATACGCCGCATATTCATTGTTATCTCCCGGAGAACGAAGCCACCAAAAGCCACAATTCAAACCCACTGTATCTTCAGTATAGCCAAGAGATTCCCAATAATCAGTATAGTATTCGCTTGTTATCAACTTATTAAATACGCCTTGATCTATTGCATACTGCGTCACTTCAGTTACGAGCTCCTGAAAGTACCCATATTCTCCATCCCAGAAATCATATTCATAATTGTCAAATATTTCTTCAACACTTAAGCAGAACACTTTATCCTCGGTATCGTTACCACCTTCAGTTTCGAATTCTGCATTATCGGGATTGGAAAGTATCACTGTTAATATCTGATTTTGTTCAGATTCATCGAATGCCGCATTGTAAAAATCGTTATTGAGCCATTCTCTCAAACTACAACTCTCCCATGTTACTTCAGTATCCTCTGTATTATAAGGCTGACAATCAAGAATAAACCTACTTATAAGAAGTATCCTACCTTCTTCTTCAGAAACAACTTCCCATTCGATTGGTTCCGGACCGTTACTGACATCACCATCTTGTTCATATCTTCCAAATTCAATATATTCAGAAGTTGGCTCTGAAGTTGGAATAGTTGCGTTTGTAGGTTCAGGTGTCGGAGTATTTGTCGCTTCCGACATTGTCTCAACTATAGTCTCTTCCTCTAACCCTGCTATAGTTTCATCTGTTTTTTTGTTGTTGCTGCATGCAGAAAGAATAACAGCAGAAACAACAGCAATGGAAATCACTTTTACTAATCTATTCATATGTATCTCCAATAACTATTCACAAAACAACAATAGTAACAACTTTTGATCACTGAGTACTCAAATACAAGGCTGGACGCACGGCCACGTCCTGACCAAATACATACCAGCCAGATCGCCATCCCGTACAGCCAACAACGTTAACTGTACATGCATAGGTGTTACCATCACTACCCGGTGATCTAAGCCACCAATATCCGCTATGAATACCAATAATATCTTCCGTTAGGCCTAATGATTGCATGTTTTCTGAGTAATATGCATCAGCGGTAATCTCCACCTCAAGAGCACCTCTATCAACCGCATAAGGTGTAACTTCTGTGATAAGATCTTGACAAAAACCGTAATGATCATTGGGGTTATCTTCATTCCAATTATTAATTGTATAATTCGCTAATATTTCATCAACACTTAAACAAAATATCTGATCTACGGTATCATTTCCGCCCTCTGTACCACTAAGTGGATGATCTGAGTTCGTAATCGTAGTTTCTAATATTTGATCTCGTTCAGCATTGCTGAATGCAGTATTAATAAAATCATCGTTAAGCCAAGATCTCAATGAACAGGTTTCCCACGTCACATCTGTTTGTTCGATGTTATATTGTTGATAATCCAATATATATCTACTCACTAACAGCATCCTACCGTCTTCTTCGGAGACAATCTCCCATTCAATAGGTTCAGGACCATTATCGAGATTACCATCCTGTTCATAGCGACCAAATACTATGTAGTCTCCATCAATACTATAAACCGTAGGTGTAGGTGTCGGCGTGTTTGTAGGCTCTGGTGTAGGTGTCGCTTCAGCCGTTGTCTCAATAACAGTTTCTTCATCTGACGGAACAACGGTTTCATCTGTCTTACTGCTGTTACTACAAGCAGAAAGCAATACTACCGACGCGATTACAACTGAAACTGTTTTATCTAATCTATTCATATGCAGCTCCGATAACTATTCCATTGCTACGAAAGCATCGTAAATCGCCTGGAGGCCTTCGTATTCAGGTGCATTTTGCCAATCATCTGTTAACGTAGGCCAGTCAGTAGAAAAATCATAGGCTGTAATTCTTAACACAAATCGATCATTAACAGCAGCATATGTATATTCATAGGACTCTATCTCATACTCATCATCAGGTCCGGGAACCCACCCTGGTTCATGAACCACGGTTATACCACCTTCGATACCAAGTGCTTCATAGACAGTTAATGGTTGGTTAGATTGAGCTTCATTATATGCTTCAGAATCATACTCCAACTCGTATATATAAATATGAGGGCTATATGTGAGCGCTGCTCCCTGTTCAATAATCCCAAACTCATCACCAGCAACAAACCCACGATCAAAGTTCTCATCTATGTCGCCATGGATGAAGCGATAACTATAACCTGATGGATGACTTACTAAATATCCTTCATCAACCGCCACCTGTTCCAACTCATCCATAACATCATCGATTGACATTTCCGAGATACTCGGCTCCGGTGTTGGAGTAGGTGTATCGGTCGGCTCTGGTGTAGGCGTCGCTTCAGCCGTTGTCTCCACAACACGCTCTTCCTGTGTCTCTGCTATAGCTCCGTCTGACTTTTCGCTGTTGCTGCAAGCAGTAAACAAGATTGCGCCAGAAAGTATTAGTAATGCAGTAGATAGCACAATAATCCGTTTCATAATTAATACCTCCACAACAAAAAAAGTGCGGCAACCGAAGCTACCGCACCGAAAATCGCCAGCCTCGATTGCTGCGACACAATTCCGTCAAAGGATGATGGAAAAGAGACTGACGTTTTTACCGAACGTCAGACACCCTTTGACGATATAAAAATGTGTCGCACCTTCATTCTATTACGATTCTTCTGGAAAAACAGGGTTCAGTAGGACTGTTTACAAAGAATTAACGTGACAACTCACACGAGTGTGAATGCTATTGAAAAAGTTAAAAAGTCTGGCAAACAAAAAGGAAACCAATTTCACAAAATCGGTTTCCTTCGATTGTGCATTCTACACAGTTATATCCATGGACAACTCAATGTATCTTCAGAATATCCAAGAGGTTCCTAACAAGTACAGAAAAATCGTTTACCCTAAATTACTAAAAATATCGCATATGGTCTGCGCCCCATCATGCCATTCATCCAATTCATCACCTGCCGTGTCATAATCAAAACAGTAAATTTGTAATAAATACTGGCCATTATATGCATCAAATGAAAACGTTGATTCTATGTATTCTCCGTTTCTCAAGTCTTGCTCATAATAAATAATGGGTTCGTTAGAATAGAGTTCATGATATGCCTCTGATTCTTCATCTAATTCAGTTACGATAATGGAAATAGTGGTATGAGATATCACATCCGTACCTGGGCCACCATTAACACCTCCCATTATCACACAACGTCTAATAAAACCTCGCTCAAAATCTCTTAAATCATCAGCATCACTATAGTCCCAATAGTATATTGCGTCATCCCAATCGCCATTTAACCCCTCGTCTATAAGCGCCTGATATAATACATCTACGACGTCCTCCAAAGTTTGGTCAATAACTTCCGGAATCGGCATCGGTTCCGAAGTTGGAGTAGGCGTGTTTGTAGGCTCTGGTGTAGGTGTCGGTTCAACCGTTGTCTCAACAGTCGCTTCTTCCTCGGGTTCCATGGCTGATGTTTCTGTTGTACCACTGTTACATGACGCAAATAGAAGCATTATTGATGTTGCAGCAATAATACCAATGAGATTTTTATTGTTTTTCATAAGCATATCCTTTCTTGCTCATTATTGATTATTAAGATACAAAGCGGGGCGAACACCGAGAAGACCCTCACAAGAGAAACAACCTAAGTACCAGGCATCGCGATCGCTTACTCCATACGGGGAGCGTCCGTCGAAAACCCCCGGAGAACGAAGCCACCAATCGCCGCAACCAGTGTTTTCGTTAATCCATGCACCCTGCTCGATTGCAAACTGTGTAGGCTCTACTATTAGCCCGTGGACATATACATATTGATCATCTTCAGACCATTCTTCATAGTCATAATTATCATATACTTCTTCTTCACTTAGGCAGAACACTCTATCTTCTGTATCATTCCCACCTTCAATTCCAGCATTATTGGGATTGGAATCATTATCTGGATTGGAATTTGTCACAGTTAATATCTGTTCTAGTTCTGAGGCATTAAATGCTGTGTTAAGAAAGTCTTCATTAAGCCATATTCTTAAACTGCAGGTCTCCCATGTAACATCTGTACACGCTGTGTTGTAAGGTTTACAATCCAGAATATACCTGCTGATAAGAAGCATCCTACCATCTTCTTCCCTGACTATCTCCCACTCGATAGGTTCAGGTCCATTATCAAGATTACCGTCCTGTTCATAGCGACCAAATACTATGTAGTCTCCATCAACACTATAAACCGTAGGTGTAGGTGTATTTGTAGGCTCAGGTGTAGGCGTTGCTTCAACCGTTGTTTCAACAACAGTTTCTTCCTGTGTTTCTGCTGTAGTTTCATCTGTTTTTTCGCTGTTGCTACATGCGGCAAACAAAATTGCGCTAGCAAGTATAACTACTGCAGTAGCTAGCATCATAATCCGTTTCATAAAAACCTCCACAACAAAAAAGTGCGGCAACCGAAGCTACCGCACCGAAAACCGTCAGCCTCGATTGCTGCGACGCAATTCCGTCAAAGGATGATGGAAAGAGACTGACGTTTTTACCTAACGTCAGACACCCTTTGACGATATAAAATTGTGTCGCACCTTTATTCTATTACGGTAATAATCCAAAAACATGGATCAATAAGACTGTTCACAAAGAATTAACACGACAATACTCAAGAGTAATTGCCGCATTTATAATACACGCGTCCAAATTGAAGCCTGCAGTTTGCTTTTCTCGAGCGTAGTTTGTTTGGGATGCGAAGATGGAGAGAGAATTACTTATGTATTAATTGTCACCATACCCCGTTCGCGCACTTCTCCCATTCATATATACAGATCGAGATAAGGAGGATCGCACCGATCAGGATCATGATCCCTATAACGATATAAAGCCACATCAGGACCTTGCCGAACACGCTCTGCTTATACTTAACACGGACATAGATCATGATCGCCAATGCCGCGACCTCGGATCCTGTCGTTAGAAAACCGAAGATCGCCGACAGCGCTTCGCTTATCCCGGTGGGAATATCCGAACTGTTGATACCCATCATAATAAATGTGAAAACAAACGAAGCCACGAACATCAGCACAAGCGATATCACGCAAAGGATATTCGCTTTCTTGCGATCTTCAGGCGTGAAATCATCCGGTATATCGGAGTTTACGGGTGCCGGTTCAGGCAATGGCAAAGGTGAAGAAGGTGCGGGACGTGCCGCTCCGCATTCAGAACAAAACTTTCCGTTATTACCCTCGCGACCGCACCGCGGACATCTCCAAAGCTCATTGTTCTCCATTAGAATATACCTTCCTTCCGATTACAAAAACCGCTATTGCCATCCCCGCTCCGACCAACACAAGTATCTGATTCAAAGAAATCCTACCCGCCTGATGATCGAACCTTCCGAATTCTACCGAGAATCTTACTATAAAAGACATAAGCATAGCAACAAAAGCCGATACCTTCTTGTTCTTCAAACATAGAAACAGAACAAGGGAAACTATGAAGATAATCAAGAACAGAACCGACTCCACCTGCTGTATCGGAAAGCCGAATAATCTTCCGCCGCAGCACCCGGATGTCATACAGCCGATCTTCGAGACCGAGTACATCAGAGGCGCTGATACGGCCCACGAGGACAGAAGTTCCGCGGGGTGATCTCTAAAGATAAATATACATACAGTAATCCCCGTAAGAAGTCCCGCGGCGGCACCGAGTCCCGATACTCCGAATTGCTTTCCGCCTGAAAATATAAATACCGACCATATCGCCATCAGCACTTCACAGAACACGATCATGAACGTTGAATAAAGAATTGTCTGTTTCTTTACTCCCGATATCCTGCATAACAAAACGGCGCATATGGTTCCTGCGATCAGAGCCAGCAGGATAAAAAGCATGTACAGATTGATCCTCATATACCCGCACAAGAACTGCGCTTTACCATCGTGCAGGGGATCAGGACCTTAAGCGGGGTCTTGATGTCGAGGTTCCCCGCGACATAAACGAGGTTCGCGCCGTGCTGTCCCATGTCATAAGCGGGCGCATGCATCGTGGTCAAAGGAGGTTCCGTAAATCCGCTCATCTCATCGTCATTAATGCTAATTACCGATATATCTTCGGGGATGCTTAAGCCCTTTTCCTTTATCGCTTTCATGGCGCCCACCGCGATCGCATCCGATGCGGCGAAAACCGCCGTAAGCTCCTCCTTCGAGTCCAGAAGATCCTGCATCATCTTATATCCGGAAGACAGACTGAACTCATCTTCTCTCATAAGCCCCGAATAAGGGTACTTGTTACGCTTCATAAACTTAACATACGCCTTGCGCCTCTCATCCTCGATAACCTCGGATCCGGAAGCATATTCTATACCTCCGAGATACGCGATCTTACTGTGACCCAACGACTTAAGATGATCGAGTGCCTCTTTGGCTGCCGTGTAAAGATCTATTGTAAGTGTGGTAACCTCAGGGTGTTCCGTTACCATATCGAGAAAGACGATATTCGATTTAAACTTAATAAGTTTATCGGCATCTTTCTTTCCGAACTTTCCAACGCAGACGAGACCGTCACAATCCTTTAAGGTATCCATATAATCAGTATCGGTCCTGTATGCACGCACGATGCGTATGGAGTTCTTTACACAGAAATCTTCAACTCCTCTTCTTATTCGAAGATAGTATTCGTCTTCAAGTTCCTGCTTGGCAGAGAACCACTGCAATATGCCGAGCGTAAACGACGCTTTGCTCTTAGCCCCGCCCTTCTTCACATAATTCAACTTCTTCGCAGTATCGAAGACCTTTCTTCTGGTCTCTTCAGTTACCTGCAAAGCTTTATCGTTATTTAATATCCTGGACACCGATGCCGGTGACAGTCCGCATTCTCTTGCAATGTCTCTAATCGTAGCCATGAACTAGATTCTAACAGTTCGGTAAACTTTTGTCAGCAATTTTAGTAAACATTAAGTAAACAACATTGACAGTTTACTAAACAGAGTTTATCATAGAACCACATAAAGGAGGAATCCGCATGAGTACTTTAGACTTTTCCGCAGTTGATCTTAATGATATCTACATCGATCCCGAACGGGCGGCAAGGCAGCCGGAACGTTATGCAAATGCCGTAAATCTCTTTGAGAAGAACTTCGGCTCAGAAGACGGCCTTGAGATCTACTCTGCCCCGGGCAGGACCGAAGTCGGAGGAAACCACACCGACCATCAGCACGGAGAGGTCCTCGCGGCTTCCATCAATCTCGATGCCATAGCTGTAGTACGAAAGACATCTGACGGTATCGTCAGGGTGATATCCGAAGGCAACAAGGTTCCCGATATCAATATCGAAGACCTTACCGGAAACGAATCCGAGAAGGGCACGACTCTTGCACTCATCAAGGGAGTTCTTGCCGGGTTACGGTTCGAAGGATATACCGTCGGCGGATTTGACGCATACATCACGAGCGATGTCCTCATCGGTGCGGGACTGTCGTCTTCCGCCGCTTTCGAGACGCTGATCGGAACAATAATCTCCGGTCTGTATAACAACATGAGCATAGATCCCGTCATGATCGCGAAGATCGGGCAGTACGCCGAGAACGTTTATTTCGGCAAGCCCTGCGGACTTATGGATCAGATGGCATGCTCGGTAGGAAACATGGTTCACATCGACTTTAAGCACCCCGACAATCCGGAAGTCGAGAGAGTTGATTTCGACTTTACGAAGACCGGCTACAGCCTCTGCATAACAGACACCAAAGGATCGCACAGCGATCTTACGGACGACTACGCCGCAGTACCGTCCGAGATGAAGAAGATAGCATCCCTTCTCGGACACGATGTTCTCCGCCCCGTCACCTTAGACGATATCCTCGCGAATATTCGTAAACTCAGAAACGAAGCCGGAGACAGAGCGGTCCTCCGTGCGATCCATTTTGTCGAAGAGACGAGAAGAGCGGGGCTCGAAGCACATGCTCTCCAGACCGGAGACCTCTGGGAATTCCTCAAGCTCGTTAAGGCGTCGGGAGATTCCTCTTATAAGTACCTTCAGAATGTTTATACGAATAACGACGTAACGCATCAGAACGTTTCGATCGCCCTCGCGGTAAGCGATGCGATCCTCGGCAAGGAAGAAGTCGCCCGTGTACACGGAGGAGGATTTGCCGGAACGATACAGGCATTCGTTAGAAACGAGAATACTGAAAAGTACGTGCAGACCATGGACAGCATCTTCGGCGAAGGCTCGTGCCAGATCCTGAAGATAAGAAAATACGGCGGAATCAGAGTAATCTGAGATCAGGGGGAAATCACATGAGAGACATTAATTATCTTATAACTGAATTGGTAAACTACGGATGCGAAACAGGCCTTGTTGACGAACTCGACAGGATGTATACGATAAACAGGCTTCTCGAACTTCTGGGCATAGATGAATACGAGGAACCCGATGAGCCCGTATCACCCAGAGAACTCCACCTGATACTCGAGGACTTCATAGCATTACAGGGAGACCTTACGAATGTTCAGAAAGATCTTTTTGATACCAAGCTTATGGGAGCGCTCACACCTCCCCCGTCTGTCATCTCGGGAATGTTCGAAGCCATAAAAGAGATATCCGCCAAAGATGCCACGGACTGGTACTACCAGTTCTCGCAGGATACGAATTACATAAGGACGGACAGGATCGCCAAAGATATCAAGTGGAAGTCCGAGACTGAATACGGCGATATGGACATCACGATAAACTTAAGTAAACCCGAGAAGGATCCGAGAGACATCGCGGCTGCGGGTAAGGCTAAGTCCACGTCCTACCCCAAGTGCCTCCTTTGCCGTGAGAATGAGGGGTTCGCCGGAACAAGGACTCATCCTGCGAGACAGAACCACAGGATAATCCCTATCGAGCTCGACGGAGATCCGTACTACCTTCAGTACTCCCCTTATGTTTACTATAACGAGCACTGCATAATCTTCAACAAGAAACATATCCCGATGGTCATCAATCATTCGACTTTCGTGAAGCTTCTGTCGTTTGTCGAACAGTTCCCGCACTATATCACCGGCTCCAACGCCGACCTTCCCATCGTCGGAGGATCCATCCTCTCGCACGATCATTTTCAGGGCGGCGGATACATCTTCCCGATGGCACGCGCAGAATACGAGAACACGTTCGAGATCCCGGGATACGAAGACATTACCGCCGGCATCGTCAAGTGGCCGATGTCTGTCATCAGGCTTACCGGAACAGACAGATCGCGCATGGCAGATCTCGCCGATAAGATCCTGACCGCCTGGCGATCATATACAGATGAAGACGCCTTCATATTTGCTAAGACAGAAGACGTTCCCCACAACACAATAACTCCGATCGCACGCGTTAACGCCAACGGACAGTTCGAATTGGATCTCGTCCTCCGCAATAACATCACAACTGAAGAACACCCTCTCGGCGTTTACCATCCGCACGCCGAATACCATCACCTCAAAAAAGAGAATATCGGACTTATCGAAGTAATGGGACTCGCGATCTTACCCGCAAGGCTTAAAGATGAGCTGAACGATCTGTCTTCGTCGATATTTGAAGGAAAAGATATCAGAGCCGACGAGACCCTGTCCAAGCACGCAGACTGGGTAGACGAGAAGATCCGTCCCCGCCTTAAAGACGACGTCTCACAGGAAGAAATCCTCGAGATCATCAAGGACGAAGTCGGAGTAGCATTCTCCGAGATCTTAGAATGCGCAGGCGTCTACAAGCGCACCGAAGAAGGCCAAGCGGCATTCATGAGGTTCGTAGCAAGCTTATAAATAAACTACTCACTTAGTGACTGAAATGTTGACCAACTCGTTCGATCAGTCACACTTTTGGTCACTGAGGGCCTCGTAGTGACTGAATTGTTGACCAACTCATTCAATCAGTCACACTTTTGGTCACTGAGGTTTGATCTGCTTATGCGTCTATCGGGTCATAAGCCGTAGGAAAGGACCTGATACAGGTTTCCATCTGATCAGATCGTGTCTTGGTGCTGTATTCTGGATTTGATGTCGGAAGCGGCTTCATCGCCTTTGAGCATCCTGATGATCTCTATGCCTTCGTCGATACATGCTCCGAGACCTCGTCCGGTTATGATAAGTCCGTCCTTCTGAACAAGCGCACCGGTATATTCACCGCAGTCGAGCTTGTCTTCCCAGCCCGGGAAACAGGTGGCTTTCTTACCCTGAAGAACGCCCGCCTGACCTAATACGGAAGGGGCGGCACATACGGCGCCGAGTTTCTTGCCTTCACCTGCAAATCTCTTTATAAGTTCCTTCAGGCCTTCGTGTTCGAGCATATGCTTTGTTCCGGGCATACCTCCGGGTATGAAGAGCATATCGGAATCCGAGAAGTCCTCGGTATCGAACTTACCGTCAGCGATGATCGTGACTTTATGTGAACTTACGATCTTCTCGGTATCCATAATGGAGATGAGTCTTACCTCTATCCCCGCTCTTCGTAAAAGATCCACGATCGTAAGGCATTCCACCTCTTCGGTTCCGTCAGCTATAAATACAGTTACTTTACACATATCAACCTCTTATAAAAAAAGCGGGTGCACAGGCACCCGCCTTAGATTCAGACTATCCGATCAGCACTTGATCTCCATGATCCAGCCTTCAGGTGCTTCGACCGTACCCATCTGGATACCTGTCAGAGTCTCACGAAGCTTTGTCATGACAGGACCCATCTCCTCCATACCGGAAGCAAATGTGAACTCCCTGCCGTGATCGTTGATCTTTCCGAGAGGAGAGATAACTGCTGCAGTACCGCACAGACCGCCCTCTGTGAAAGCGCCGCCCATAACTTCTTCAAGAGTTACCTCGCGCTCGTCTACCTTCATGCCGCAGTAGTGCTCTGCAACATATACGAGAGATCTTCTCGTGATGGAAGGAAGGATGGAGTTGGACTTGGGAACAACGAGTGTGCCCTTGCCGTCAGTGAAGATGATGTTCGCTCCGCCTGTCTCCTCGATCTTTGTCCTTGTCTGAGGATCGAGATAGATGTTCTCTGCGAATCCTTCTTTATGAGCCGTAACGATAGCGTGAAGTGACATAGCATAGTTAAGACCGGCCTTGATGTTGCCTGTTCCGTGAGGAGCAGCTCTGTCGAAATCGGAAATCTTAACTACGATAGGCTTAGCGCCGCCCTTGAAGTAAGGTCCTACAGGGGTTGCAAAGATACGATACTGATACTCGTCGGCAGGCTTAACTCCGATAACGGGATTGATACCGAAGATATAAGGTCTCAGATAGAGAGAAGCGCCCGAACCGTACGGAGGTACCCATGCGGCATTTCCTGCAACAGTCTCCTGAACGGATCTTATGAACATCTCTTCCGAAATAGGAGGAATCTCGAGACGAACTGCCGAATCGTGAAGTCTTTGAGCATTAAGGTCAGGACGGAATGTAACGATCCTTCCGTCAACAGTCTCGTAAGCCTTAAGACCTTCAAAGACTGTCTGTGCATACTGCAAAACTCCTGCGTCCTCGCTCATGACGATCTTGTCGTCATCGATCAACGCACCTTCGTCCCAAGCGCCGTTCGTATAATTAGCAACGAAACGCTTATCGGTCTTCGTATAACTGAATGTCAGATTAGACCAGTCAAGATTCTTCTTTTCCATAGTAAAAGACCTCTTTTCGATATTAAATAATCGCGAATATTATAGCACTTACTATGCGGATGTTGTATAATTCTCAAAGGAATATGAGGAGAAAAATGATATGAGCAATTGGAATAGTATAAACAAACAGGATCAGTATGATCTGAACACCCCATTCGGTTCTACCGCCAAAGACCCGTTCAAGGCTTCACATAAGGATGACTCATTTGACAGCCCTTTCTCGGGTAACACTCAGAAGTGTCCGGGCTGCGGAGCCAACCTCCTTTTTGATGCGGAAACCGGCTCGGTAAGATGTACGGCCTGCGGCAATGTCTACGATCCGAAAACGATGGAGATGAACGGTTCGCTCGGCATAGAGAATCCCGAGCAGGAATACGGGATAGGCGATCAGATCGACTACGAGGACCGCGGCAACAAAGAGATCGTATGCAACTCATGCGGATCCCAGATCGTTACAGATGCGAATACCGCTGCTACCATGTGCCCGTTCTGCGGCTCGCCTGCCATTGTCACCAGAAATCTCACAAGGCAATTTCGACCGGACGCCATCCTTCCCTTCTCGATAACGAAGGATAAGGCGATCGAGCTTTATAAGGAGAGGATCTCGTCTTTGAAATACGTGCCCAAGGCATTCACACGCGAATCGACGGTCAATAAGATAACAGGCATATACGTTCCGTTCTGGCTCCTGTCATGCGATGTTAAGATGGATATCGCCGGCTGGACACACACCGTTATAGACGGAAGCAAATACTACGATCCGGTAAAGCAGGAAGAGACCGGCAAGCACGCGATAGACATACCGGTCGACGGAGAGGTCGAATTCTCATTGAAGAATATCCCTTTCGACGGGTCGAGGAAGATCGCGAACAAGCTGATGCAGGCATGCGAGCCCTTCGACCTGTCAGGACTCGTCCCCTATAATGCATCCTTTCTCACGGGTTTTCTCGCAGAGAAGTATGATACACAGCCGAAGGATATGTATGAGGTGATCAAGAAGCGCCTTGATAATTACTGTCATGATGTGGCAGAGAAGGTCAAGTTCGAGGACGTGGATGCCTTTACATACAACTCGTCCTACACGTGGATCAATTACAAGAATTATAAGATCATTTACTGTCTTCTGCCTATATGGTTCCTGAATGTTAAATATAATGACCGCGATTACAGATTCGCGATCAACGGACAGACCGGAGAAGTATGCGGCGTCGTTCCCGAGAGTTTCGGCGGAAGCATCATCAGAAGGGTTGCGGAAAAAGTCAACAATCTCACTTTCCAGCTCAACCGCACGGCAAGACACATGTTCTATGTAATCCCTTCGATATGCCTCGGACTTATCTACGGTTTGGCCAGGACCGGTCTGCGTATGAATTCTTTCATCACCTTAATCATCGTAACATTGTTTGTTCTTGCGATCGTAGGAGCAATGGGAGTAATAATCTGTCCTTTACTCGTCCAGAAAGAGAAAGAAAGAGACTCGGTGATCGGAGTATTCGATCCGCACAGGTTAGATAAGATGCCGGATGTATCCTACTATCTTGACACGACCAAAAAGATCAAAGCGAGAAAGAAACTGACTCCCGGAGGAGTGAGCGGAATCAGGATATAATGAAGATACTTATCGCGAGCGATTCACACGGAAGAAGCGATCTTCTTTATAAAGCCTTCGACACCGAGAAGCCCGATATGGTGATCCACTTAGGAGATCTCGAAGACAACAGGGATATCGTAGAGAGAGAACTCGGATCTCCTCGTATCCCGTGCTTGTTCATTAAAGGAAACTGTGATTACGATTCAGAGGGAAAGCTTCTGCGGTCATCCGTATTCACGTTAAAGAACCACCGCTTCTTCTGCACTCACGGTCACCTGTATTCCGTAAATTACAATCTCAACGGGCTTATGTATGAGGCAAAGGATAATGACTGCGATATCGTACTCTTCGGACACATCCACAGGCCCGTAAACGAATTCATGGATCTGCCTTTTGGCGCGGGAAAGATCCACGTGATAAATCCCGGAAGCATAGCTTATCCGAGGGGCGGATCCGTAAAATCCTATATGACAATGAATCTCAAAGATGACGGCGCTTACGATATAGAGCTTAAGACGCTGTAACCTCTTCCGGGTTCTCGTGCTTAAGATTCCAGTACCACCTGAACACCGCCATGCCGATGATTATGATGTAACCAGCAACGCTTAGAAGTTCCGGAACTTCCGATAAGAAAGCTATCCCGAGCAGAGCCGAGAAGACGACTTGAGTATTATCGAACACGCCTATCTTTCTTGCAGGCGCGAACTTATAAGCGGACGTTATCGAGAATTGGGCTATGGCGGCAAATACGCCGGCGATCACAAGACAGCCGAGCTGCCACCAGAGCATCGGTTTAAAGTTGAAGATCATGAACGGAGCCGAGAGCATGCACGAGAATATCGAGAAGCAAAGGACGATAATGGATGTCCTCTCGCCTCTTCTTCCGAGAAGTCTGATAAATGTATATGCGATACCGGCTCCGGCACCGCCCCAGATCCCGCACAAGGCAGGAACGATGCTCATGTCCCCGGTAGGTCTCGCGATAAGGATAACGCCCATGAATGCGATGACTGTCGTAAAGATATCGATCTTCGTCGGCTTCTCCTTAAGGATCGGAA
Source organism: Mageeibacillus sp. UBA6980 (assembly GCA_002450095.1). Classification (GTDB taxonomy): domain Bacteria; phylum Bacillota; class Clostridia; order Saccharofermentanales; family Saccharofermentanaceae; genus Saccharofermentans. The sequence goes on from DJYK01000003.1 coordinate 60,189, forward strand.
TGGATGCTATTATCGCGAAGAACGGCGACAGCTTGTTGAGCATATTGGCATCCGCGAGAGGAAGATGATCTATCGCATAGAAATTACAAAGAAGCCCGGTCGTACCGAACAGACACCTTAAGAAGATGTATCCGAAGTTTCCCTTCCCGATCTTGAACTTATCCTCGGAGCGGATCAGGGTAAAGAAGGCTATCACTGCGGCAAAAGCATTGCGAAAGAAAGCTTTCTCCATAGTGGGAACATCGCCTGACAGCCTTACAAAGAAGGTCATCAGAGCAAAACCCAAAGCGGCAAGCAAGATACATGCTATACCTTTGGCATCGTTATTTCTGAACTTCATCGATCCCGTTACTCGGGGAGGATCCTCTCTACAGGCTTAAAGCCGGTGGTCTTGGCGAACTTCATGTTGTTCTTAAATCCGCTTATCGCATCGGAAGGATCGATCAGTTCCATATTAAGAGACTGAAGCTGGTTTCTTCCGAATTCAACGGAGAGCAGCGTAACTTCTGTCTCATGTCCGGTCGCAGTATTAAGAACGTTATCCACTGCATGGACATACACCTTATCTACAGGAAGAAGCGCGAATGAATCTCTCGCGACTCTTATCATCGTGCTGCAGATATAATCCTGCATAAGAGCATAGTAATTCGTCTTGCTCATTTCCTTCTCGCTCAGTGAACCGTTGGCCTTCAATGAGAGCTCGACATTCGGGACCACTTCTTCTGACTTGACACGGAACTCTACTTCCAGAACGTCCTTCCTGTCGGTCCCGACTTCAAATGAAGATCCGAAGTCAAGAAGATCATCGTACGGCTTCATCTCATCGATTATCTCAAAGTAAGCATCTACATCGCCTTCGACCACTCTGTCGGAGAATTTCTTAAGATTCTCCCAGTCTGTATATGCATCTGTTCCTTTGGCTATATTGGTAGGGATCTCACCCTTGTTAAGGGCCTCCCAGTCGATATATCCGTCGGTCGCCTTATGGACTGATCTAATGCTGTTAACATATGCCTCATACTCAGCGACCTTAGCCTTATTCTCCTCAATCTCACGAAGCTTTGCCTGATCGTTAGAAGAAGCAGAAGCGGCGGCCGCCGTCTTCTCCTTACTGCTCTTGGAAGCCTTGTCTTCCTTGCCCTTACCGAAGCCTTTGCCTAACTTCTTGAGATCGAAGCTCTTTTTATAGTAAACCCCGGTTCCGGGTATCCCCACGCTCGTAGTGGACTTGCCGGTGGCGCTGATGGTCTCTCTGATTCCCTTCTTACCAAAGCTTATGCTCGGTCCGCTCTTACTCAGGTTGATCTTTACGCCGGGCGCGATGGTTATACTCTTTCTGAAACAAAGACCCATATACAACACCTCCAAAATGTGTAATTGAAATATAATTTTAATCTTTACAGTGTTTATTTTACTACACGAGCAGAACTTAAAAAGGTAAAATTTAATTGTTAAAGGAAATATTTACAACATGGATGAACACACCCGAATAATAAAAGTCAGTGAACACTCACTCGAAGCTTTCGCAGTATACGATAATGACTTCTACGATGTTACTTTACTGCCTTTGGCCGCTACAAGAGACATAGTCATTGAATGCCCCGTGCAAAGAAGATTCACTCTCGATGACCTGACGCTGGTCCTTGAGAAGGTCGTAAATAATAACATCGACGCAACCGTCTTTTTCTTCACCTGGTTCGAGCCGTTAATACTGCATTTTTACGATGTCCTGATGCTGAACCGCCTGTTCGGCGATCAGCCGGCAGCAATAGACGCATACAGGCTGAATATGATGCCGCAGACCGACGACGACCTTCTTGCCTGGATGATCTCATGGATAATGAAGTGCTATAAGGAACTGTCCCTTTCCATGATCCATGCATCCGCTTCAAGTTATATCTATGCCGAAGATCTGCTTCGGATGATCGATATCCACGAAGACGAATGCATGCTTCCGATAGAGGAGAGAACCTATATAGATCAGATCAAGGACGACTTCATTCACGATCTTGATAACGATCTGATACTTAAGGACCTCGACAGATACACCAAGAAGCTCTTCATCAAGTATGTAAACGAACTGTGCGTCTCAAGGAATTTCAACGCCCTGAGAATCAAAGGATTCGCATGTCTCGGGGGAAATTCCGTATTCAAATGCGACTATAAGGAAGCGGCCAAATGCATGGAGATCCTGTGGAAGGAAGGCGGCTTCGGCTATGCGGCAAACACCCTGGGCTTCATATATCTCGAAGGCAGACTTTCCGACGGAACGCCCGACTATGAGCAGGCATTCAAATACTTCTCCATTGGACACGTGTTCGGCATATCCGAATCGACTTATAAACTCGCCGAGATGTATGAGGAGGGACTGTGTGTCGCTCCCAATCTCGAGATGGCAGCGTCATTGATCGAACATGCATATGTAGACCGGAGGCTGAGATTTGAACAGGGTGACTTCGAGTGTTCATTCGCGGAAGCATCGATGCATATGGGCAATCTTCAGTACAGGATATACAAAGAGAATCCCGCCCACTTCGGATTCATGAGAGATCAGGCTCTCGACTTCTATCTGCAGTCAAGATTCGCGATAGAGATGAGATCGGGATTCGGACTGTCCCACTCCGACACTAAGATCAAACAGATCGCGGAAGCGGGGATAAAAGAGCTCACATCTGACATGAAGATCTATAAGTCTTCTTACAGATCTTCGTATCCGGGTCCTCTTCCCGATTTTGTATCCTACCGTCCATACGGTACATATGTGATGACTGTCAAAAAACTTAAGAACAACAGAGCGAAGATAACCGTCGGCAGACTTCCGGGACACGGAGAGAATCAAAGCGCAAAGACGCTTTTGACCTACAGGGAATTTGCCTGCTGTTCACTCGCCGACACGATCACCATAACTGCAAATAACACCGATGCGATCACACAGGGACCTTTACTGTTTGATGATATATCGGTTAAGACAGAAGGCGGTCTCACTTCCATTGACTTCCGGTTGGGAACAAAGGATGTACTCACTGTTGCTGCGGAGGATTTTACTATCACAAGACCTTGAAGACTTTAGAACCCGGTGGAGGTGCCAATGAGTGATAAAAGCCTGGAAATGTTCAGAACACTTGCCTCTTGCGGTAATAATTCTGCGACCGGCAGAATCTTCAACACCTCACACAGCACGGTGCTAAGAACCATCGATAATCTCGAGACATATCTTCATACCAAGCTCGTTAACCGCGACAGCACACCGCTTACGCTGACGGAAACAGGACTGTTTCTTGTTAATCTCATCGATGACGAGATGTGCACTTCGCAACAGATAAGACGCTACATATGCGAGACGGGAAGTCCTCAGATCAGGATATATTTCTCATTCCCCGTCTCATGGCATACTGTATCGGACAGACTCGGTAAACTTAAGCGCAATGATCCCTCTATACGGATAAAGCCGTATGTCGCCGACAAGATACGTATTCGTGCGCTCATGAAGGAACGTATACCTGACATAACGATCCTCCCCGACGAAGTATGTATACGCAATTACCGTATTGTAGAATCCGTGAATAATTACGAATGGGGTATAGTCGCGAGTCCGGGACTCCCGCTCACCGATAAGATTTACATCGAATCCGATAATCTTAAGAAGACTCCGTTTATCATCCCCGATGAACAGTCCTGCATAGACCCGATAAGGGAATGGATCAAGGATGATGCCCGTATCGAGAAAGCCGACACATACAACTGCTATGATGTCCTTCACGGAATGATCAAAGACGGATACGGCTGTGCATTCGCCCCGTTAGAAGCCAAGGAGAGCCTCGAGCAGATGGGGCTCGTGTTCTATACGTGTTACCCGAGGATATTCACTTCCATTTATTTCTATTCGAGGTGGTATAAGGATATGTCGGATGAATTAAAGGATTTCTTTGAGCATCCCGATATAAGTCTTATATGAGACAAAGATGCTTTAACGCATTCATGACGCCGTCTTCGAAAAGCCCCGTCGTCACATGATCGGCCGCTTCTTTGGCCTTCAAGGCACCGTTTCCCATCGCGACGGAGAACCCGGAAGCCTTGAACATCTCAACATCATTGGCTCCGTCACCTATAGCTATCGTATCCTTTATATCAATACCCGTAAGATCGCAGAACTTTCTGATCCCTGTACCCTTGGAAAACCCCTTAGGCACCAATTCAACGACAGTATCATTATGCTCGATATAATCATAGTAAGAAGAGAGCTCTTCGTAAAATGACTTCTTATCGCATCCGGTCGTGTCACACGACAGTTTGGAAATGACCCACTTGCCGTAGTTATCGCTGAGACTTCTTCTTCTGTCACCGAGATCTTCCATTACCTTCTTACCGTAAGGGTCATCCTTGAATTCATCGTAATCAAGGTAAAGGTACTCCGGTCCTTCCAATATGGCACGTATGCCGTAACGCTTTACCGTATCAACCGTTTTTACCGCCGTATCGTCAGGGATGATGTATTCGAAGCATACTCTGTCCTTAGTCTCTATGCGGGTACCGAGGCCTGAGATTATGCCGTCAAATCCCAAAGACAGAAGACCTTCATGCGTTATATATCCCCTTGTCCTTCCGGTGCATATATACGCTCTGTGCCCGTTGGCGCGAAGTGAAGCGACCGCGTCCGAGCAGGACTTCGGAATGATGTTCCTGTAGTCCCAGATAGTTCCGTCAATGTCGAAGAAAACGTGTTTCAAATATACTCCTCGGATACCGGGAGAGTGCCTGCGGTTATCTTAACCAGTGCTTCCTTCAGCGGCATCGGTTTACCGAACAGATAACCCTGAAGTCTCTCGCAGCCGATACTCTTCAGATATTCGGCCTCATCGAGAGTCTCGACACCCTCTGTAAGAGTATGCATATGAAGATCGTTAGCCATCGAGACGATATTCTTAAGGACCGCCTTGGTCTTCTCTTCCTTGTCGTAGAAACTCGACAGGAATACCATATCGATCTTCATTACGTCAAAGGTAAAATCCTTAAGGACGTTCAAAGAAGAATAACCCGAACCGAAGTCATCGAGCCAGAGCGGGAATCCGAGTTCCTTAAGTCTGTCCAGATCCTTATGGAGCGATTCTAGATTATCCGACAACGCGCTCTCGGTCACCTCAACGTGCAGCATCTCGTGCGGGACATTATACTTTCTCGTGCATGAGCAGAGCAGATCCACAACATCCGTAAGTTCAAAATCAAGTCTGCTGAAATTCAGGGAAACGGGTACCGCAGGTCTTCCGTTATCCATAAGCCATCTTATGTCTCTGCATACCGTATCCACAACGACCATATCTATCTTATGTACCTGATGATATTCCTCAAGGACCGGAATGAACGTCGGTGTCGGAAGGAAGCCGTATGTGGGATCCTCCCACTTCGACAGAGCCTCATATCCGCAGAGCTTACGATTCCTTGCCCAGCACACAGGCTGATAGTACACTTTGATATCTCCGCGGTCGATCGCTGCATCGACATTATTTACGATGTACTGACGCATCACGAACATATCATCGAGCTTCTTATCATACTCGCAGTAATCCTGATCGTAGTGCTTCTTGATGGAATTACATGCATAGCGCGCTCTGTCGCAGGCTTGCATGGGATCGATGGTCCTGCTCTTTACCGCATAGCCTCCGGCTTTAAGACCCGTCTGCGTATCAAACCCGCAGTCATATATAAATGAGCGGAGCGCGACTATACGGTTCTCGACGTCCTCCCTGTCACAGAGAACGACAAAGTGATCGTCACCTTGGCGTCCCACCAGACCGTCATAGAAAGTATCGATTATCTGACCTGCAAACTTCTTTATAAATGAATTTCCGGCCTCGAATCCGTACTTCTCATTAAGAGGTCTGAAATTCTCCACATCGAGATAGACGAACAGCATCCTCGAATAGACCGTTCTCGGGTCTGCGAGTATCTCCTTGGCACGCTTCCTGAAAAAACTCATATTGGCGGCACCCGTAAGCTCGTCCTTAACGGCAGTCTCCTTAAGATGCGTATTCGCGGAGACCAGGAATTCATCCTTATCAGCCTCGTTCCTCTTCTGATTGTAGGAGCTTATACCGGTGATCATTATCGCGATCCCCACAATCGCGAAACGGATCGTAAAAGGCCTGTCCGGGATCATTCCGGATTCCAGGGATATCATCGCATAGAACAGGGCAAACGTTCCTGTGACTATCGATATCGATATAAACGGTCTCCATGCCAGGATACAGATAACGATGAGTTCCATCGCGATAAAAGTCATTACCGTATTGTATTCTTTGTACTCTATGAGGGATACGAAGAATCCGAACAGCAGGCAGACAACGGAAAAGATGATGACCGTCGTATAGGACAGCTCAGCGAGATTTCTCTTCTTATTTATAAGTCCCTTGTTCGCATAAGATATCGACATTCCGCACGTGATGATTACCATCACGCACAGGACCATCTGAATAAAGAAAATGAAACTGTCGTGACCGCTGCCCTGCATATGGGTGACAACAAACTGAACGGCAAGGATCAAACTGATAACGAGAACAACGACCGCCATATATATGATCGCCCGCGTGTTGCTGCTAACCATGTACTTTGACACGGATTCACTCTGATCTCTTAATCCGAGCCACCTGATAAGCTTGTCCTTCAACGATTCGGAAGAAACTTCTTCAGATGTTAATTTGTCGCCTGATCCTCGTTCCAAAGTACCAACTCGCCCCTCGCGCGCGTAAGATTCATATCTATTATACGCTGATTAGACGAACCTCGGTACACCAAACTTATATCTTTCTTGGCAAGAATGAATCTGCCGTCAACAAGCACATCGATCATGCCGAGTATCTCATCGGTCACTTCACACCTCGGGTGACTTCCGTCAACGAGAAGCTCGGTATCATAGTAGAACCCCGTGAACGCCCACAGATTCTTATTCGGAAACCTCTTCTTATACTCACGAAGGAAGCCGATGAGATCCCGCTGATTAGACGGTTCGAAAGGCTCTCCTCCGAGAAGGGTGAGCCCGTTTATATAATCGTGGTCTAGCATCACCCAGATCTGTTCCTCGGTGTCAGAAGTAAACTCCTGCCCGTGATAGAAATTCCATGTATCCGGATTAAAACAACCTTCACAGCAGTTGGTGCATCCGGAAACAAACAGTGTTACCCTGACCCCGGTTCCGTTCGCGATGTCGCAGTCCTTAATGGCGCTGTAATACATAAGACTATATCAAAGGTGCATTACGCGATCTCTGATCTCCTGTGTCCTGCCCTGATTCCAGAACTGTGTTCCGATATATCCGCAGGTTCTTCTCGCTACATTGAGTTTGTTCTCGTCATCGTTGCCGCACTTGGGGCATACCCAAACGAGCTTGTGATCTCTCTCTTCGATCTTGATCTCTCCGTCGTATCCGCATACCTGGCAGTAATCCGACTTGGTATTGAGCTCGGCATACATGATGTTGTCGTAGATGAACTTCATGACATCCATAACCGCATCGATGTTGTTCTGCATATTCGGAACTTCGATATAAGAGATAGCTCCGCCGGGAGACAGTCTCTGGAACTTGGACTCGAGCTTAAGTTTCTCGAAAGCATTCACTTCCTCGGTTACGTGGATGTGATAGCTGTTCGTGATGTAGTTCTTATCGGTTACGCCCTTGATGATGCCGAATCTTCTCTGAAGAGCCTTGGCAAACTTATATGTCGTGGACTCGAGAGGTGTTCCATAGATGGAATAGTCGATATTCTCGGCTGCCTTCCACTTGGCGCAAGCGGCATTCAATGCCTCCATTACTTTAAGGCCGAATGCTTCGCCCTCGGGCTCTGTAAGCTTCTTGCCCGTAACCTCATATACGCACTCCCAAAGACCCGCATATCCCAAAGAGATCGTGGAATATCCGCCGTAAAGGAGCTTCGTGATAGGCTCGCCCTTCTCAAGTCTTGCCAGCGCACCGTACTGCCAGAGGATAGGAGCGGCATCGGACAATGTTCCCGCGAGTCTGTCGTGTCTGCAGCGCAGAGCCCTGTGACAGAGCTCGAGTCTCTCGTCGAGGATCTTCCAGAACTTATCCTCATCTCTGGACTCGCAGCATGCGGAGCATGCGACGTCAACGAGGTTGATCGTTACGACGCCCTGATTGAATCTTCCGTAGTACTTAGGCTTGCCGTTCTCATCAACATAAGGAGTAAGGAAAGATCTGCAGCCCATACATGTATAGCAGTTGCCGTTTCCGTTCTTATCGACCTTAAGCTGGAGCATGACCTTCTCTGAGATATAGTCCGGAACCATTCTCTTGGCCGTGCACTTGGCAGCGAGTCTCGTGAGCTCGTAGTAAGGAGAACCCTCCTTGATATTGTCTTCCTCGAGAACGTAGATGAGCTTAGGGAATGCGGGTGTGATATAGACGCCTGCCTCATTCTTAACACCCTGGATTCTCTGCTTCAGGACTTCCTCGATGATCATGGCAAGGTCAGCCTTGAGCTGAGGATCCTTCGCCTCATTGAGATACATGAATACCGTGACGAACGGAGCCTGTCCGTTAGTCGTGAGAAGTGTTACTACCTGATACTGGATCGTCTGAACACCTCTCTCGATCTCCTCGTGAAGTCGCTGCTCGACGATCTGTCTCTTCTTATCTTCCGGAGGAATGATCCCCAATTCTTCGAACTCGAGGTCTACCTTCTTCGAGATCTTCTCTCTGGAGATCTGAACAAAGGGAGCCAGATGAGTAAGAGAGATGGACTGACCGCCGTACTGGTTTGAAGCGACCTGAGCTATGATCTGTGTCGCGATATTACAAGCCGTTGAGAAGCTGTGGGGCTTCTCGATCATCGTACCTGAAATGACTGTTCCGTTCTGGAGCATATCCTCGAGGTTAACCAGATCGCAGTTATGCATATGCTGAGCGAAGTAATCGCTGTCGTGGAAGTGGATGATGCCCTGCTGATGAGCCTCGACGATGTCCTGAGGAAGAAGGATACGCTGTGTGATATCCTTGCTGACCTCTCCTGCCATATAGTCGCGCTGAACGCTGTTGACCGTAGGGTTCTTATTGGAATTCTCCTGCTTCAGCTCTTCGTTATTGCATTCGATAAGGGTAAGGATGGAAGCGTCCGTCGTATTGGACTGACGGATAAGGCTTCTGGTGTAACGGTATGTTACATAGAGCTTTGCTACTTCATAAGCGCCGTGAGCCATGATCTGCTTCTCGACAAGATCCTGGATCTCCTCAACGGAGAGTGCGCGGTTCATGTTCTCGCACTCATTCGTAACGCGCTCGGCGATACGAGTGATCTGCTTGGGTGTCATACGGTCAGACTCCTTGGCCTGCTCATTAGCCTTGGTAATAGCCGCGATGATCTTGGAGATATCGAATTCTACTTCCGTCTTGTTACGCTTGATGATCTTCATTTTGTGCACCCTGCCCTTTAGTGTTGTTTGAATCAGTTTGACCATTGTAACAATGTTACAAAAGTTTGTTAACCGTTTTTGGCAAATGTAATATTACATTTCTAACGAATTTTTGACTGTTTACCGATTGCTCATTCATTCTAACTATATGTTGTGCCAAGGTCAATAGCAAACCACTATATATTGTGTTACATTTTCGATACAGGCCCAATATATAGTGCCTCGCAGGCATAAAAAGACCGCTTAAACGCGGTCTTACAAGGTTTACGGGCGTTACGGCCTCAGATCATCTTTTGTAATCCCACTCGCGTCTCGAGTAGTAGTCATTGGCGAAAGGCGCCTCCGACAGCAGCGAGAAATCCACAGTCTTGATGTTGCCCGTAAGGTGCGGCTTAAGCGCCGCAAGTATCCCGGAGAACACCGGCTGCTGTGACGACTTGGGGGCATCAACGATAACGAGATAACTGAACTTGCCGTTTCTTACCAGATAGAGGATACCTGCTTTCTTAATGTCCTTATTATGCTTGCAGTAATCCGTCAGGGCCGCTCTTAAGCGGTCACTCTCCTCACCCGGGCGCAGTTCCCCGATAGTCACCTTGGACCCGTCGTTTACGACTTCTTTCTTAAGCTTCTGTTCGGTCACGATCTTTCGTACGGTGGCCGCCATAGTGGTTACGGCGTTACCGGGGAGACGGACTGCAACGGGGCCCGAAGGATTGAGGACAACGTCAAAGCCGTCCTTCTCAACGAACCTCGCGGCTTCCGGGAATGTCATCGCTATGATGGACGGCTTCTGCCCTTCAAAAAGCTTCTTCCATAATAGTACGGCCTGAAGATCGGTAAACAGGGGCAGAGCCCTCTTGTCGGAATCCTTTGACGGCATCACCATGATTATCTTGAGCTTCGGTTTTCCGTCTTTACCCTCACCGTCTTTCATCGCCGGGACAAGGAACCTTCCGTTCACGATATTGTTCATAAGGTGATTGAGGTATTGCTTATCCTTGTTATAATCGGGATACCTGAACAAGAGTCCCGACAAAGCGGGATTCTCTACGGCAGTCTTGCCGTTCTTGTCCTGCATCTTGGGCGGCACCGTCGTGAGCACCGAGAACTTCGGGATCGCATTATCTGCACTTAATCCGAGCGTTTTTATATCCAGCTCTACCTTGATCCTCGCCTTATTCTGAGATACTTCCGAAGCAGGTTCGTAAAGCTGCCCGTTAAATGACTCTATGGACAGAACCTTTGTGGAAACGGCTTTTCCGTCGTTTCTGTATATAAAGGCGGTATCATCCTTCTTACATTTGCCGAACACCATACCCGTGATGACCGCTTCGTTCGCTTCTTCATCAACAGAGGATTCGTCCGCCATTACAAAATACCTTCTGCCTTCATTCGGGAGGGAAGCCTTAAGTTCCTCTATCCTCGCCTTCTTCTGCTCCTCTTCAAGGGCAGTTATGCGAGCCTGCTCCGCTCTCTCCTGATTAAGCTTCGCCCTCTGTTCACGGGCTTCGCGTTCCTCTTCGTCGGTCTCCTCGATCGCAGCCATCAGCGCCGCATCGAGCTCGTCGCCTTCGAGGTTAAATATATCCTTATCTTTATCTTCAGCCATTTTCATATCCTCCGAAGTGTTAATTATACACCCTATCGGAATAAAGATGGTCTATCGCCTCTATATATCCGTCAAATCCGTGCCCTTTGATCGTCTTTACCGCTATCTTAGACACATATGAGATCTGTCTGAAGTTCTCTCTGGAATCGACATCGCTTATGTGAACTTCAACAGTCGGAATACATACGGCCTTAAGTGCGTCCAGAAGGGCAACCGAAGTATGCGTATATGCACCGGGGTTTATGACGATACCGTCAACCTTCTCAAAGTAAGCCTGCTGTATGTAATCCACGAGGTCGCCTTCATGATTGCTCTGCTTGAACGTGACGCAGATTCCTTTGGAATCGCAATGTTCCCTTATCAAGCGGCAAAGATCGGCATATGTGCTCTTACCGTATATGTCGGGCTCGCGTATGCCGAGCATATTAAGGTTAGGTCCGTTAAGTACTAATATTTTCATCGTAAAACCTCATGGCTTCCTCAAGATACTCTTCTCTTGTCTCCTTCTCTCCGATGCTCATCGTGACATCGGCAAGGCTCTCATACAGACCCTTGCGCTCTTCAAACAGTTTCTCCGGGCCTTTGCTCGCACTCAAAGGTCTGTTGTTCATCGACAGCACGGACAACGGTCTGGAATTATAGATGACTACGGAATTGCATTTTATCGGGAAGTGATTCTCCTCCTTTACCACCGTACCTCCGCCGCAGGATATGACGAGCCCGCTTTTGCAAAGGTATTCTCTCGTGATCTCGGATTCCCTCTGACGGAAGACTTCCTCTCCGTCCTCCTTAATAGTTTCCGCACATGTCTTGCCGAACCTTTCCGCATATACAAGATCCAGATCTACGACTTCCCTTCCGAGGTGCTCTCCGAGAGCCTTCGCGAACCAGGTCTTTCCGGATCCCGGCATTCCGATTATCGTGATGTTTTTCATCCTCTTCTCGAGGATATTCGTAACCCTGATGACCTCATCCGTATCCACCATCTTCTCCGCGTCGGCATCGTTATCGGCTCCTTTGAAGAACGAAGAGGACTTGAATGCCTGCGCGACCAGCATCGACAGACCTCCGGCCGTCTTGATACCGGCCTTCATCGCATCATACAGAAGTCCGGTGCGCGAAGGGTTGTAGATCAGATCCGTCACCGCCTCGAGCTTATCGAATCTTCCGATATCCAACGGAACTTCAAGATAATCAGGATACATCCCGACGGGAGTGCAGTTCACGATAATATCAGTATCGGGACAGACATCATAGACATTGGAATAATTGATATCTCCCGTACGGCTTACGAAGCGTATGCTTCCCGCCCCCATATTCTTCAATGCGGCATTGACCGCCAGGGATGCCCCTCCGGTTCCCAGGATCAGTACATTCTTTCCCGAAGGATCGATCCCGTTGACCTTAAGCATATGTGTAAACCCGTATACGTCGGTATTGGCTCCGAGACTTTTCCCGTCCCTGAAGACCACCGTATTAACGGCTCCTATCGAACGTGCGCTTGACGTAAGTTCGTCGCACATTTCGCAGGCATTCTTCTTATAGGGGATGGTCACGTTAAATCCGCCGTATACGCCTCGGTGCCCGAGCGCCCACAATTCTTCGAGCTCGTCCTCGTTTCTCTCTATCACGGTATACGCATAATCGGAAGTGATGAGATTATGGATCGCCGGGGAATAAGTATGCGGAAGACTCTTTCCGAGAACCCCGAACAGAGGCTTCGATTCGATGTCTTTGGCGATCCCCATTATCTCCTTATAAAGCCTTTTTATATGAGGACCTGCCAGAGGATCCGCGATGTTCTCGAGGCTTTTTATCTTCTGCTTCTCACGCGCTTCGTCAAATACGGGCTTTCCCTCGGTCTTCTTCAATTCACCGATCGAGAGCACGGCATTGAGTCTTCTTGCAAAAGCATCAAGAATGTCCCTGTCAGCCGCATCTACTTCTCTTCTCAATTCATCAAGTGTCTTCATTAAGGCTCTCCGTCAGGATCTGATCATAGATCGCGATCGCCGCACAGGCTTCCACAACAGGCACAGCCCGGGGCGCTACACAGGGATCGTGTCTTCCCTCTATATTAATATTAGTTGCGCACTTATTCAAAATATCCACCGTCCGCTGGGTCTTCCCTATGGACGGTGTCGGCTTAAAGGCACAGTCGAACACCACGGGAACTTTGCTTCCGACGCTTATGCCTCCGAGGATACCGCCGCAGTTATTCGTCTCGAGACCTATGTCTTCGCCGTTGATGATAAACGGATCATTATTTGAAGATCCCCTCATATCCGCCACGTCAAAACCCGCTCCGAACTCGACCCCCTTTACCGCCGGGATCGCATAGATAAGATTTGCTATCTTCCCTTCAAGCCCGTCAAAGATCGGACCTCCGACTCCCGAAGGCATCCCGTAGATCACGCACTCGACGACTGCACCTACGGAATCAAGATCCATCCTAGCTTCCTCGATCTTTTCTCTCATAAGCTGTCCCGCGGAATCGTCGACCACGGGAAACTCCTTGTCCTTTACCTTCAAAAGCTCCTCGCGAAAGGCCTCGTCATCTACGCCGTGGGAATAGTACGAATCGTCTTCTATCCCGTCTATCCTCTTGAGATGAGCGGCGATTGATATGCCCATCCCGGACAATTCCTTTAACGCTATGGAACCTGCTATGCAGATCGGCGCGGTCATCCTGCCTGAGAATATTCCGCCTCCGCTCTCGGCCGCCTCGTCCTTGAACTTTATCTTCCCGGTGTAATCCGCATGCCCCGGCCTCGGCTTATTCATTATCGAAGCATAATCCTTGGGCTTGGTATTCGTATTGACTATATACCCGTGCAAAACGTCGCCTTCGCGTTCGAAGATCACCTCATCCTTCTCCTTGCGCGGAGTAGACCATTTATTTTTTCCGGGAGCCCTTCTTGCCATGAGCCTTCTTGTAAACTCCTCATCGGGAGCAACTCCTTCCGGAAGACCTTTGATATAAACACCTATGGTCGGACTGTGCGACTGCCCGTAAACGGTAAGGCTTAATGTCCCTCCATTGTATGTGCTTTCCATGCTCATCAGGAGAACTCCTCTCTTATAATGTCCCGAAGCCCCGGGAACGATTTATCCGCGGGATCTGCGGAGTCTATGTCTATGTCGCGATTTGCTGCTGCGCCTATAAGCATCGCAGACATCACCATGCGGTGATCATTATACGACATAAGCCTAATCGTATCTTCCGCATATGATATCTCATTTCCGTAAACCGTGAGCGTATCAGCGGTCTCTTCGGTCCTTACTCCCGCCTCGTGAAGCTGCTGTCTTATCGCCGCGACACGGTCGGATTCCTTTACCCTTAGTCTTCCTATATTAAGAAATACAGTCTTCTTATTTCTATACGCCGCGACGACCGCCATATACGGGACTATGTCCGGGATATCCCTGCAGTCCCAGGTAAGCTCATCAGTTCCGCACGCCTTAAGATAGTCCGTTATCGCCTTATCGCCCTGAACCGAATAGGGAAGAAGGCCTGTTACCTTAACGCTTCCGTTAATAAGTTCATCAAGACACAGGAGGAATGCTCCCGCCGACCAGTCTCCCTCTATGCTAAGTTCCTCAGGCAAAGTGCCCTCGGAAGCGTATTTTCTGATTATCGATTCGGTCAGTTCAATGTAGTGAACGGATGACGGCTCTCCCGTCACCTTAAGAGTCGAACCGGGAAGAAGCAGAAGTGCCATCAGCATTCCTGATACATACTGTGATGACACGCTGCCGTCTATCACGAACTCCCCTTCAGTAAGGTCGCCTCCGAGAACAAAAGTCCTTGAGGCGTCATCTTTTCTTATCGTTATACCGTGACTTCCGAGGCACTCCTGAAGAGCATCTACGGGTCTGTCGTAGAGACGGCCTTCCGTCGTAAAGACGATGTCCTGATCTATGCCGTGCACTTTGCGATAAAAGGCGGCAACGGGAATCATGAACCTTAATGTTGAACCCGATTCCTTACAGTCGAGTACCGTGTTTCCGTCACGAAGAGCGCGGAGGCAATTCTTGGTCGCGATGATATCCTTGCTGTCCCCCGAAGAAGGATCGAGGTCATCCTTAAACCCGTTAAGGAACCTTATGATCAGCTCCCGGTGGTAAACGGATTTACTCGGCGGCGCCTCGACCGTAAGATCGAACCTTCTGTCCTTGAAGCGGATCAGCATGAGGCCCCGTCTCCTTTAAGGAACTTCAGGAACTCATCCGGCGTCATCTTCTTTATTTCAGACACGCCTATCTTATTTACAAGTATTACGGAAAGTGTGTTTCCCCGCTTCTTCTTATCGTTCATCGCCCCCGACACCACATCTTCGGGTGTGATATCGTCGTCAACGGGAAGACCGTAAGCCTTAATAAGCGCTCTCATCTTTGATGCTTCTTCAGAAGCAAGAGTCCCCGCCTTCTCACAGGCATCGATGATGATCCCCATTCCTTTCGCGACGCATACTCCGTGAGGCTTTGTAAAATTGCTGTTACGCTCTATGACGTGCCCTACGGTGTGCCCGTAATTAAGAGTCTGCCTTCGCCCGTTGTCGAACTCGTCGCTCATTATCACGTCCGCCTTATCGGCAACGCACATGCCTACAATCCTTTCCATAAGCGTAGCATTCTCCCTGATGCCGATACCCAAGAAAGCTTTCTCCTCGAGGAGGCTATATAAAGAAGTATCCATTATATAAGCGTATTTGATGACCTCTGCCATCCCTTCGGTGAACACTTCATCCGGCAAAGTCTTAAGGCAGTCCGTGTCCTCGATAACCGCAGAAGGCTGCCAGAAAGCCCCCACCTGATTCTTGCCCTCGGGAAGGTCGATACCGGTCTTGCCTCCGACCGAAGCGTCTACCATCGCCAGAAGCGACGTAGGTATCTGGACCACATTGATGCCTCGAAGGAATGTCGCCGCCGCGAATCCCGCCATATCGCCCGTGACTCCGCCTCCCAATGCGGCCACGAGATCAGTCCGGGTGAATCCGGCCTTAGCCATTACGCCCCACATTCCTGATATGGTATTAATGTTCTTCGACGCTTCCCCCGCTTCGAAAACAAACGTAAACACCTCCAAGCCTTCGGAAACAGCAGAATCCTTTACCCGGTCAAGATACAAGGGGGCGACATTGCTCTCGCTTATAATAAGCAGTTTGGTCGATTGGGGAGACACCTCACGCATCACCTTACCGCATGAATCCAGAAGCCCTGAGCCTGTATAGATCTCATAAGTCTTTGAAGCTTTGACGGGTGTTCTGATCATATGCCGTCGACCTCTTCCTTGATCTTTCTGCCCTCATCCAGGAGAGCCGTAAGTTTATCGCTGTCATCGTTCACGAGCGCATCCCTATACTTCTGAAGTTCTGCCTGAAGATTATCTATCTCAAAAATAAGATGATCCTTATTCTCGAGGAACAGCTGAGCCCACATCGTGGGATTGAGCCATGCGACTCTCGTCATGTCCTTGTATGATCCCGCCGAGAAACCGTTGTGGTTCCTCGAATTAGGGCTCTTGATATATGCATTGGAAATAAGGTGCGGCATCTGTGATGTGAACGCTATCATCTGATCGTGCTCATCGGCATGGGCGATATGGAAGCTTCCGAATCCGCACGGAGCGTAGAGTTTCTTTACTTTCTCGAGGAGCATTATATCATCAAATCTCGGAGGAACGACTACCATCGGTGCCCCCTCATACATATCCGCTCTCGAGTGGCTCATACCGGAAAAATGCGTCCCCGCCATCGGATGGCAACCGACAAAGGTGAAACCCTCTTCCTCGGCGATCTTAAATGCCCTGTCGCATATAAATCTCTTGGTGCCGCACGCATCGGTAACGATACCGTCTTTGTTGAAACTCTTCCTGTGGTCCTCCATATACTTAAGGGAAGCCTCAGGATACAAACTGAGGATCACGAGATCGCAAGTGCCGAGATTATCATCATCAAGATAATCATCGATTATCCCCTGCATCTTTGCCATCTTAGACGTTGACTCTGTCCTGTTCCAGCCGAACACCTGCGTTTCCGGCGAATTGGCCTTAAAAGCCTTACAGAACGATGCACCGATCAGACCTAAACCTACAACTCCTACTTTCATATCCTTAACCTCTTATCAGAGAATGCTTCTGGCTTTGTTGATTGCTTCCATAACGCCGACAAACTGATCGGGTGTCAGCTGCTGAGCCGCATCCGACAGAGCCTTGCTCGGACATGTGTGGACCTCGATCTCGAGAGCATCCGCACCGGATACGACGGCTGCCATGGACATGGGCTTAATAAGTGAGACCTTTCCGGTCGCGTGAGAAGGGTCACCGACAACAGGAAGATGTGTGAGCTCCTTCAATGCCGAGATAGCACTCACGTCGAAAGTGTTTCTTGTATAAGTCTCGTATGTTCTGATACCTCTCTCGCAGAGTATAACGTTGGGATTGCCCTCGCTCATGATGTACTCTGCACTCATGAGCCATTCCTTGATCGTTGCCGACAAACCTCTCTTAAGGAGAACAGGCTTCTTCGTCTTACCGATCGCTTTGAGAAGGTCGAAGTTCTGCATGTTTCTCGCACCTACCTGCAGGCAGTCGACATCCTCAAAGACAGGAAGCTGATCGGGACTCATGATCTCGGATACGATGGGAAGTCCCGTGATCTCACGAGCCTTGATAAGGAGCCTTATTCCTTCCTCATGAAGCCCCTGGAAATCGTAAGGAGATGTTCTCGGCTTGTATGCGCCTCCTCTAAGAAGCGTAGCGCCTGCGGCCTTAACGGCCTTGGCAGTCTCGATGATCTGCTCTTCATTCTCTACGGAACAGGGGCCTGCCATAACGGCGAAGTTTCCTCCTCCGATCTTAACGCCCCCGATATCGACCACAGTATCTTCCGGATGGAACTTCCTGTTTGCCTTCTTATACGGCTCGGATATCCTCATTACGTTATCGATGATATCAAGACCGCGAAGAAGATCGATATCGATCTTGGTCGTGTCTCCGATAAGTCCCAGGATAGTTACAAAATCACCCTGTGATCTGTTGACCTTAAGTCCCTGAGATTCGAACCAAGTAGTAAGGTTCTTGATCTGTTGTTCTGTTGCGCTTTCCTTCAATACTGCAATCATATGTTCATCCTCCTGCCTTTGGCACCTTAGCGGCTATAAAAAACGCCGCCCGAGTGATTCGTGCGGCGCCTATTAAGCTTATTTATTCTTCAAAAACTTCCTGCTTCACACAAACCACTCTTACTTCACATTCGTAAAGTAGTAATAATAGTTATATGCGTAAGCGTAAAAGTTTCTGTTCATGGGGTTAATTAAAACATCATGAGGGAGGGATGTCAAGCATGATCGTTGATAAAAGACCTGATTGATTCTATTAAATTCCTTTCGCTATTATCCAAATCATCCGGATTATCTTTAAAAGCAAAGATAGTGAATCGTTCTTTACATCCCTCAAGCCCAAACATCGAAGACGATGTGTAGTATTCATCCGTCTGAGGTTTCTCCTTTTGTGAAGGATATATTAGCGCAGTACCTTTAAATCGTTCTCCCTCTTTAAGATGGTAATAGTATGAATATGCATGCACCTGTTGAATATCTTTATTGTCAACATCTTTTGGTCTATACTCCATATGCTTAAATTTTGCATCAAATACAAAAACACTGTCATGGTTTGATACGATAAAATCAGGATAATTGGGCTTGCCATAAAATTTTTTTTCGTAATAATTAATGGTAGCTTGGGCATTAACGTCCCAACCATCGAGTTTTCTACTCATAAGATTATAAAGATACATTTCCCACAAGAAAGAAGTATCAATAAGATAACCGCTTACACCTGAGTTTTCAGAATCATCCCCTGGCGCAGTATCTTTGTTTTGCAATATTACTTTTGCCAATTCCAATGGTCTTCTATAATCGGTGAACAGACCGTACCTCAGACATTTCTCCTTCAAAATGTCATTGACCTCACGTCTTGTTGGTCGTTTCCCGGAACAATTTTCTTTCAGGAAAACTTCGAATGAATGTAATTTAGGAAGCAATGCATTTCTATTTGACAATTTACAGCACTTTAATGCTGCATATAGAACATTTAAAATCTTAATAATATCTACTCGCTCAGGATAAACATAAGTTATCTTTTTATCAAAACTAGAAAGATCTTTATTGATATAGGCGTTAATATCTACATTTCCCTTAATATCATAACCGCGACCATTAGGATAGATATACTTGCGCGGTATCATCTTTCCCATTACTTTTCCGAGAGATACAATGTAAAGATATTGAGCAAGCAGAGAATATACACTACGGTCATTATCACTGGTTTCATCTGATGCCATTGAGTCGGTATAAATGCCGCAACAATGTAACAACATCCGTTGAAAAAGCTTGTCGGAATACTCTGTGCGTATCTCTAGTTTTTTATTTTTCTTTTTATCTCCACTAATAAAGTTTATCAAGCCACTGTAAAGACCTGTCTCGATATAAAACAAATCATTATTGTTACCTATTCTATATATAGTTTTCTCTTCTTTATCATCCGGTTTTCTCTTAAAACGCATATAATCCGATAATGCTATAAGTCTAAACCGCGTTTCAGCAGAAGACTTCTGATCTTCACCACTATCCAATTTAGTAGTGTCTAATTCCGGAAGGATGCCCTGCAGAAGTTTACACTCCTCATTAATTACTTCATCGAACAAGTGTTTATCAACAGAATACGGTTTTCCATTATTATAGAATTTCACATAAATAGAATTATTAGATTTTTCAATAGATTTCTCTATAATTTCTATATCATCACATTTCTTGCTTGTTAATCTAAAGTCTTCAGAATAATTAAAAACAACTAACTTTCCTTTGAATACTGATGATTTTATGAGTTGATCATGAGCATATTGTGTTCCCTGATAATTATTACTTATATTGACAGTAGTAATTAAGCGCTTAACACTAAGTTTCTCTAGCACCATCAAACAATCTTCGCTACGCAGAACCCTAGCCGTAAGGGTTGCTATTGATGCTTCAACTAATTCCTTCTGTGCCTGTGTCAATGAAAAAGTGCTCTTATCCTCTATTGTAATTGATCCATTTTCTCCACCATCAGGGTTATAACTGAAAGACTTTTTACTATTATTAATAGTGGTAGTTTTTATACTGGCTTTAAACTTCAAACTTGAGGAATCAAAGAAAAAGCTTTCGTTCAAAGCACACATATTATTGTTGGTTTTTTCCGTAGCAAAAATCGTTTGTTCATCGAAAGATGCATCAACTTTTTCAAACTTAATTAAACTGCACTCACTCATTATCTTTAGTTGCAAAACGCGCTCTTCGCTTCATCGACATGCTTCTCTATGGAATTTTCGTCATCTACCTGTTGCCTAACATATTCTATAAGGGTCCCTTTTATATACTTATCAAACAGTGTCTTTTTTATTGAAGAGGATAACTCATTATTACGTTTAATCAAATTCTTGATTTTAAGAAAATAGCCCTGTCCTATTTCATAAATACGACCATATTGCAAAGATTTTAGATCCGAATTATTTATGTCGTCAACTTCTTCTATTTTTGTCGGCTTAACACCGGTAATATAATAGTTTAAACGCATACAAGATTGGACATATTCTTCTACTGACCCTAACCATTCTTCGCCTGTTCTATAATCTATGAGTTCCTTATAGATGACACTATAATCACAATACTTGGGCTCCCATCTGAATCTTCTTCTGAAGGCAAGATCAAATGAATCAATGCTTCTATCAACATCATTCATCATCCCAATAAAATGTATGTTGAAAGGTATTCCGAATTTAACCTCAAAATCATCACCTTTTACTATTTTCTTATAAAACAGACCGTCGCTATTAGCAGGGGCCGATTTGATTAATTCTTTAATCACATTGGCAGTTGTTGTATCAACCAAACTGGACAAAGAATTCTCACTTTGAGGATTATAATTGTATATACCATTAGAACCGCTAAAATCGTAATCACGATACTCAAGTAATGTAAAAGTCTCACCAAATATATTTGAAAGGTTACCTCGGTTTATCTCATCTACAACAAAATAGTAATGTGGCCAAGCCTTTAGTGTTTCTGGCTTATCCTTGTTAGGACATTTCTCTTTGTTTTTAGGTTTATTTAGACCCAACTCACTCCATTTTTTCTCATTCTCTTGTCGCACTCTTATACAGAATTCTTTGAAACTTCCGTTTACTATCTGAAGCTTTAGATTTCCTTTATCAATCCCCATTGGTTTTATACCTTCGATAAAATCCTGATATGTATATGAGGGATGAAACTGAATCATCTTAACATCTTTATATAAGTCTTTATTAATACTATTTAAGTATCTTATACTCTCTGAAACTGTATATGTCTTACCAGTACCCGGCGCACCATTGAGTATCACATTCACATCATCAAAACTCATGTAAAAGTCATCTACTTTGCGATAAAGAAGCTTTGTGACTAATATATATAGTTTACAAATATCCTCTATTGATAAATCGCTCTCCGTTTCCGTAGTTTTTTCCGTTTCCTTAGTTTTCTCTTTTTTTAAATCAATATAAATGTTCTTCAGTATTTCATACGCCTGACTATTAGCCTCAAAGAAGGTAACATCATCATCCCCAGGGGCTTTTTTATAATTCCAATTTCCTCCTAGCAATTCTATCAAATTAGATAAATCATCATGGCTATATATCCACAAAAACGTATTATTTAACTCTGAATGAACAGGCTCCTTAGTATTTCCATCTGGCGTGTTATTCTCAAGACGCAAAGACTCCAATATTATCATTTTTCTAAGCAATTGTATTCCGGAAAAATCTTTATAATTCTGACTTTTCTCTATTTTCACAACGTCATTAACGTTTTTAACTTCTATGATATCCTTAAGGAGAGGTTCTATTTTTTTATCATAGGAGTTTTTAGCATCTGTATTTTTATCATTATATCGTTTTTTTCTATCTTCTTCGTATCCGTTATAGTATTTATTCTTTTTTAACACATTTGTCTTTTCATTATTATTATGACGATAAACCATATAATGTGTTGCAGAACCTTGACTAATCCCACCACATCCTTTGATAGAAGTAAGCAATGCGTTAGGAAGATAATCATCACCTTTTTCACTTCTTACCCAGCTAAACTTCTTTTCACCATCACTTTCAAACGGTAGACCGTCATTTATTGCTTTAGCCCATTCTGACCATTTCTCTAGCGCATCGTCATAACGTACTTTTTCGGCGTTTACATCATCTTGCTGCACCCCATCCCAAAGGTCTGAAAACATTTTTTTAATTTCAGCCTTATTCTCATCGCTAAAAATCAGTTTCGTCATATTTCCTCCACTATTACTTTCTATCAAGTTAATCTTTCTGATAATGCGTCCATAGTTACTTCATCATTATTGTTGAACAACTCCAAATCGATTATAAAGTAATGTTGTCAACAACAAAACAATCAACTCATCACTTAATGATTATCTATATAAATCTATCAGTTCTGTCTCAATCTTTGATATTCCAGTGTCAAACATTTTTCCGATGGCATATTTGTACAGTTTAAGCTGGCCTTCATACTTGGCATCAAGATGCTTTCTGAAACTATCTATGCTGGAACCTCCACGTTTATTAGACTTATAGTCATAGACTTTGATGATGCCATCTTTTTGTACAACAACCAGATCAGCCTGACCATTTACCCATATCTTGCCGGGATAATTAGTACTGTTCATGATGATAGCCTTTTCCTGCTTCTCAGTCTTGGTCTCCACTACATCTTCTGACTTTATCGGTTCGTCTGAATCTACGCTGTTATTTTCATTCTCATCTGACAGTACCAAGTCATAATCATCAAGGTCATCAGTCACATCTATCGATGCTGTTGAATCAGAATCACCGGTTTTCTCGTCCTCCTTTTTAATTCTGTAGTACGAAGAAAAGCTCTTCATAAACTCCTCTTTCTCATCTTCATCAACATAGAAAGAGAAGCAGTACTCGGTATACACCTCTGATGCGGAATCAAGGATAGGTCTTAGTACACTATCTACGTAATTCAGCATCTTCGGCTTAAGATAATCGAAGAATTCCATTGCTTCATCGCTCGTATTAATCTTATCTCGGCTTTCCAATATGGCTTGATTAATCGCTCTTTCAACAATTAACTCTTTTTCAGCCTCGAACGATACTCTGTCATCTTGATACTTACCTACCAACAGTTCAAACACGCGATGCATAACGGTACCAAAAATGTTGCCGTATGGTCTGTGATCTTCAGGTATATCAGCAGCTTTATCATTTTCACTGTCGACAGATTTCCCAAGCTCACTTGGAGCTATGTTAATTCTCTGCATATCAGACAATTCAGCGGATACCTTCCCCTTGAGTTCACATAAATCTGATAAGCACACTTTATGTATCGAAACAGATGTGCTTGGGGAATCTTTAGATGAATTATCACTTGATTGACCAGCAGCAGTCTCCTTATTCTTCAACCATTCATTAATATCATCCAAATTATCATAGTCATAAACCGCATTTGAGAACCATGATGTTATTTCAATGGCAGGTAAAATAATCAGAGCCTGTGCAGCCCTTGTAGCTGCAACATACTGTAGACGAATCAACTCCTCCGTTTCTTCACGTTCGGCTATCTCCATTAAATCTGGTGTAAACATATATGTAGGGACAATATTCGTCGTACCCGATTCGTATAATTTATAAGCAGCCGAAGGATAGTAGCTCCCGTTCTTCTTAAAACTACTATATTTGCACTCTTCTTTGTTGCTTCGGTCTGCTATTATAACGATTTGACCTGTCAAGCCTTTAGATTTGTGAACATTCATAAAGCGAACTGCATCGATATCACTCTCAAGTGGAACCTCGCGAGCAACGACAGAATCCATGTAATCATTCATAATTGCAACCAGTTCATGCAAGTCACCATTACATTTCTGCAGACAAGCCTCAACCATCTGGTGCAAGCGGATTTTCGCCACCTTAACGCCCTGTTCATCAATTTCCTTATCCTTAGGGAAATACCATTCCTCTCTGGACAAAAGATATTGAACTATTGCGGCAGAATCCATATTCCGTTTTTTGAATCCACTTGCGATTCTCCACATTTCACTGATTTCATTATCCAAAACCTTTTTGTCAGCTGCGGTAATATCCATACCTTTCTTTACAAGAACAGCTGTAAGCTTTACCCTTCTGTTCTTGTTACCTGCGAAGAAATCCGTTAACAAAATGAAATTCCGTAGTACTTCCTCTTTCCCTACTTTTGCTTTCCCCAATACATCAACCGGGATATTCTCTTTAGCAAAAGCATCTACATAATCTGACATATTAGTCGTGTTCTTAACAAGAACCATTATATCCGAATACTTTATGGGCCGTCTGGTTTTATCTCGTTGTTCTGCCTGACAGTATTCTTTATTTACAAGCCTTTTAATCAGGCTAATGACAGTTTGGATGTCATCCTCTTTTTTATACGTATCTTTATCTGTAACTCGATATCCGAATATTCCTGCTGGCACAGTGGAATCCGTTATTTCCCAATCTGTATCCATAGGCGAGTAATTACTCCCCATGAGAGAACTGTAGTATCCATTAACTTTGTCAACAACAGCTTTATTCGATCTGAAATTGAAACCAAGATCAACGGATTGTCCAAGGGTATCAGATAAGTTATTGATTATATGATCAACATCATTAAACACCTGCAACTCAGCACCGGTAAAACGATAGATTGATTGCTTGGGATCACCGACAACAACAAGTTTTCCCTTAATATAATCATTATCATCCAACTTGCTTCCGGGCTTTTCAGAGAGTAACCTGACGATATCGGACTGGAGTTTGGTAGTATCCTGAAACTCATCAACATATATCTTCTTATATTTATTTCTATATCTATCAAGAATATCTTCATGCTCAACAAACAATTTCTTAGAAAGATACAAGATATCATCATCGGATAACTTCAACGGATCCGCATCTATATATTTCTGATACTCGTCTTTGACCCTGTTTACCAAAGCAGCTATCTTATTCGCAGAATATACCTGATAGAACGAATAAAAATCCCATTCTGATTTGGCTGATGGATATACTGGGAAATAAGGCTTCAAGCATGAATCATCCTTGTTCTTACCATAGAACATCTGTTCCGGATTTTTTGCTCTTTCGTCGAGTTTTGCTTTAATGGTCGTAAGTACTAGTGAAATCCTAATTGCTAGATTGAATCTTTGATTATCGGTTGATAATCGTGAGTATTCTTTTTCCAAGTCTTTGATACTATCATAAATACCCTGAGGTCCTTTGTCCAAAGCCGTATTATTACTTGCAATTATTCTATCTTTAAACCCTACAAGTAAATCGAGACAGTTCTTAAATTCAGGGGTATTAGGCCAATCATTATCCTGAATATACTTTTTCGACCTCGCGCCTTTGGGTATTTCCGGAAGTTTTGGTATATCCAGCCCGGCATCTCTGCCCTTACCATAAAAATTATTTGCATCGCGAATCCCCTTTACTGCTTCAAACACATATTCGGCGCATTCTTCTGGATTTGATGAGCGAAAGCTATATGCCTTTGAAATATTACTAATTATCTTATTTGTACTTGATGGCATTGGAACGTATTTGGGTATATTCTCAGCAAAACGGCTTAGAACACCCATCCACCTATCAATATAAGCATTCATCCTGTCATCTAACTGCGATGGATTCATAGCAACAAATCCATCGCTCAAGATCATAGACTCCTCGCGAAGATTCGCTACACCGGTAAACATGTTGCGGAATACAACTCTTGTTAAATCGATAATACTATTATTCGTCTTTTGATAATGTACGAATCCATACGGAAGCAAGTTGTAAAGTTCCTTGAGATTATCCGGATTCTTAATCCACGAATTACAATAATTCTCTTTTCTTGCTTCATCAGCATCAGACTCTATCTTAACTGCATCCAATGCAATATTCACCTCAAAAGCATTCTCACGCAGGACACAAAGCAAAAACGAATGAATAGTTGATACTTGCATCAGTTCAAGATTTTGCAATGCCGTTTCTGCTCTATTAATCTCATCAGAAGTTAAACCGCCTTCACTTATTACCGCAACCAGTCTCTCCTGTATCTTAAAACGCAGTTCTGCCGCAGCTGCATTTGTGTAAGTAATAACAACAAATTCCTCTATCTTTGTTCCTGCAAGAATCTGTTTACAAATACGGTGACTTAACAGAGTGGTTTTTCCGGCACCGGCTCCGGCTTTTATCATCCAGTTAATATCGCCATCACCCTTACCATTAAAACATATTGTATCTCGATAATCCGACTCCACTTGTTTCATACTCATTTGACTTCACCTGCCTTGTAATGATCACAAAGATTCTTATAATCACAGTATTCACAATTCTTTTCCGGCTGTTTACTCTTATTCCCGGAAATCCCACTTTTTAACAGATTTATCTCATTGACATCATCTTCCTGTAAGCTAAAAACCTTAGTCAAACCATCGATATCTTCAGTCGAATCTAATAAATCTTTATAATCGATATACGTTTGATCTTTCGTTATAAGAGTCAGCAACATCTTTAGTCTGTTAATACCATTTTTCGAATCGGATTTAACCGGATAGCTTACTAATTCTTTTTTGCTCTCAGTCGGAAAATCATACCTAAATTCGTCAAATGACCAAGAACATGCAATTAGAGAATCATCATTTTCAAGCATTGACACTTTACGTTTCAGATAATCTATCAGTTCAAGTTTCTTTTCATCTGCCTGGCCTTTGTTAATTATCGTTTTTCCATTAGTTAATGCATTCTCATATATCTTCCACTGAATCAAAGCACATTTATTAAAGTCCTTTTCCTTCTTTTCTTTTTTTCCCGTCTTGTAATCAGAAATTCTGAAATGTATCTCCGGAGTTGTCGAAGCATCAGACCTATCAATCCTGTAATCAATTCTATCGATAGATCCTCTCATGATAAAAGACCATGTTTGTCCGTCATAGGAATTGATACCGTAAACTGAATCTGAAAACTGCTGTTCTGTTGCAAGAACTCGCCACGACCCATCCTTATGGATATCTTTCAATAAGCAAGCAAAGTAGTTTCTCGCCATATCCTTTATATCAGCTACAGCATCCAAAACTAACCTCTCATATGAATAAGGGATATTCTCACCCAACCGCTTATCTTTTATGTACTTAGTGATACATTCATCAATTAATAAATCATCCACTTGGGTATCATAAGACTCTGCTCTATTCCTTATCAGTTTTTTATTGCAATATTCCTCTGAAATAAAATGGAAAAAACTACCACGCTGTTTTGCATCAAGCCAACTACTATAATTCTCCTCAACATATTCGTTATTGGGAATTCCCAGAACTTTATCATATGCAAATCTCTTTGGGCAGTTAATAAATGCCTCCAAACTCGAACTGCTGTGGATATTACTCTCAATCGATTTCTTTATATTATCAGAAGGGATCTTCTCATAATTAGAACTATCATATCTGACTGACTTATCCGGATTACCGTAAACGAATTCACAAATTTCATCAAGTTTTGGGCCATTGAACTCAGACAACATCTCTCTATAAAAGCTGGAAGGATTATTCTCAAAGAAGCTGCCGGTATCAAAATCCGAATAGCCGAGCGTTACATTTGATTCCCCGGCTTTGCCGCTAAAAGTCAGTAGCGTTCTTATCAGATTATCATTTGAACGGAGTTTCTCATTAGCAATAGTCGGCTTATATCCTTCTCCCAAATACTTTTCCATCTCAACATCACGAAGGACAGGGGACTCAGCTGTATTCGTTTGCATGTCCTTGAGAGAAAGTCCTATAACATATACATGAGGTCGTTCTAATTGCCTCCATTCAAATGTATTTACAACACTAACAGCTTTTGAACTTTCCTGATCCTTAGTTGTAAGTGCAGCAAGGAAGCTGTCTAAATAATCTATGCATTCTTCCAAACTCAGTTCTCTGTCATCATAGCCGAGCACAGCCGCCAACTCTTTTATCTTACCCATACCAACTGGGTATTCCAGAGTCTTCTTGCCATATACGGATATAAAGTTCACTAGCTTATTAAAAATTGTCGAGGGGTGATCTTTCTCGGAAAAAATCTCTAACAACTTGCCTAAAACAATAAGCTGCGTTTCTCTCTTTTCTAATCGAAGAAGTTTCGGTTTTCGTTTATCTTCTTCCATCGCGGTGTCAGTTTTAATTTTCTCAATCTCCGCACGAACTATTATCAACTCATCGTCAGCAAACTTAAGGTTACGTTCATAGCCCCATCCAAGTTCGACACTGTCCTCACCAAACCGATTACGTGCAGCCAAAACCAAATCATAATACGCTTCGCCGCTCAACATATTCTTAGGTGCAGATTTTTTATTCTCTTCTTGTTTATCGTTCTTGTCACTATTATCCTCGGAACTTTCTTTCTCTTCATTTTCCTTGGCATAAAAAAGAACTGAACTGGCAAAGATTGATTCCAATCGCTTTTCAGAAAAATCATCTTTAGCCCAGGCCAGAATACTTCGAGCCAAAGCAATATAGGGATTATCCTGAATCGAATGATTGGAAAGTAACGTCATTGGAATCTCATTTCCCTTGAGCGCTGATGAGATTGGTACCTGTTGTGCTGAAGAAGTGTAAAGAACCGTTACATCACCATAATTATATTTGTTCTTCAAAATATCATACGCAACGTAATTGGCTTCATTAAACGGGCCATACCCTTTGAAGAACGAAATATCAGTGATTTCCCCCTTATTCTTTAGAGCCTTCACCGTGAACTCGGTCTCACCGAATAAACTAACTTCTTTACATCCCAATAGATTCAGCAACCTGTTCTGAATTCCTGTGTATGTCTGAGCATCTTCTTTTATATAGTAACGATTTGCGCCAAGGATGATACCCACATCCTTCAAGAACCGGGCATCACCGTTGATACGTTCAGCAAGAATTCCATAAATCGCTATGTCATCAACAGCATTTTTCTCATTAAGCTTATCCTCATACTTTGAAATAAGCAGTTTCAGATCATCTATTCTATTCTTTGCTTCGGCATCAGGAACAGCTTTGGTCCAACCGTTACTCCTGGCAAGATTGACCATGCGATAATACTCTGATGCTGTGACAACATCCATCATTTTTGCTTTAGTGTTCTCATCTATATCAGCCAGCGATTCCAAGGAAGAAATATTCTCTATAAGAACCATTCTGAATAATGTTTCGGCCTCATCAACAGGCAAATACCGCGTATCCTGATCAAACCCTGATTCTGCCTGTATCCACTGATATAACTTGGTTGCGACCTGAATCAACGTCTCGCAACTTACATTCTTTACGGGTCTGTTTTCCTTTAGCTCAAATGTACGTATCAATGCATTTGCACGACTGCGATCTGAGACAATAAGCACCTTCTTCTGCTGTTCGTCCTGACTCAAAAATTCATTCAATATCATATGATTCTCCTTAGAGACATGTTTTGACAACCCCATTAATCAAAACATTTTTATATAATTCTACTCCTCGTAAATCCTAGGCGCTATTAAATTTTTATTAACGCATTAATCAATAAGTATGGGTAAAATAGAAGACGGTTATATAATGAACATCATTTCGCTTGTTTCACATCATAGACAGCAAGTCCGCGTTCGGACTAATTGCCGGTAAGATCGAACAACGCCGGGAATACATTATAGTGTTCGTCAATGTGAGAGATTCGCACACCGCGCTTGTCGCAGTTCTCTTCCGATATATCAGTAAGCCATACTACAAGTTCAATGACGCATCCACGCAATCTTCGAACATTGAACTCCACTGCAGTACTTAGACTTTGAAAGGGCTAATTTAAAGTACTATACAAACTAGTCATCGTATCTGCTGTTCATCATAAACAACAAACCCCCGGTCGACATCTTTGCCTGCGGGATAGAATTCATCGGGGAATAATCCGCCGGAGCAAACCGCACAAATTTTGGCTCCGATCCTGTCGCAGTTCTCTTCCGATATGTCAGCAAGCCATACTGCGAGTTCTACGACGCAGTCACCAATGCGGAGTACTGCAATTCGAGTAATCTCAGGCTCGCTCTTCGCGTATTCGCAGACCTTGTCTAAGGACTCGAGGTAAGGGGCTAACAGATAGTCTTTTATTTGTTCTTCGTTAGAAAAGTTCTTGTAGGTATTCTTCATAAGCACCTCCGTTATTTGGTCAAGAATTATGCAGTTGTCAGGACGCATGACATAACCATACTAAATTGGATGTATCATAGTAAATACTTTTTTTCCAAACCTGAAAAATACTCCAGGATCATCCCAATTATCGGACTATGTTGTGATTCACGCCAGCCTCACGCGAGAAAGCTCTGCCTTTCCGGTCGTTATAGCAGATGCATCAAAGACAGACCGGAAATGATCAGGCTGATGCTGCGGCTTATCCTGGATGACCTGATCGACAGTATCGTGATATTTATCTGCTCGGATGATATACTTAATCAAGGGCGAGCATCCGTTAAAACGGCTGATCGAAGACCTTAATG
Organism: Mageeibacillus sp. UBA6980; assembly: GCA_002450095.1. GTDB lineage: Bacteria > Bacillota > Clostridia > Saccharofermentanales > Saccharofermentanaceae > Saccharofermentans. The sequence continues at coordinate 90,805 of DJYK01000003.1, forward strand.
AGTCTTCACCGACCAAAATGAACTATAAAGAAATATCCGATGCGGTCGCGATCACAAAGAGCAACGATAAGGAGGATAAGGGCGTGAAAGATTTATTTGAAGATGCATATGAAAGAGCAGAACAAAGAGGCATGAAGAAAGGATTGGAACAATCCAAAATAGAGACGGCTAAGAAGCTTTTGCAATTAGGCAAATTATCTCTCGATGACATTGCAGAATCAACAAATCTCCCTCTTGAGACAGTTAAGCAGCTCGCAGGCTGATCAAGAACTGACGAAACGGACTGTCCGGGAGTATTGAATAAGTACGAATAAAGCATTTACTTGGGTTCGATCTTAACGATCTCGCCATTTGGCAAGGTCTTATATACCCGCTTCTCGTTTATCTCCATCTTCTTAATGATCTCCGCCTCGAGGTCGATCTTCGTCATCTCGGCAATTCCCAGAAGGTATATCGCGATATCGGCAAGTTCGCTTCCGAGATCATCCTTCGGAAGATGCTTAATATATGCTGAATACGCTTCTCCGACTTCACCGTAAAGGTACAGGAACTCTTTGTCCAGGTCGCCTACTTCAAAGCCGTGAGCGATCTTATTCTGTATCACTCTCTTCTGCGCTTCGGAAAGATTCATTAAGTTTCACCCTCCCTGCTGATCGTTAAGATGTTGGCAGACTTCATTGACTCAAAGTATATGGGATCTGCCGTAACAAACAGAACCTGATTGTCAGAAGCAAAATCAGTCAACACCTTACACGCATTTTCCCTGCACGAAGGATCCATATTCACGAACGGATCGTCGAATATTGCAAAGCCGTTGCCGTCAGGATACTGAACCCTGAGAAGAGCGAGTCTGAACGCGAACTCAATCGCTTCACGATTGCCGCTCGACAGGATATCGTCTTTCAGCGCATTCTCCCGACCGGTATAGACGTGAAGTTGCATGTCATCGCTTAAGTCCGAGAACTCGATTCTGTCTTCTAATATCTGATGCATATATGCTTCAAAATATTCTTTTAATGAAGATACATCGATCTTATCCAATTCTTCTCTCGTCTCGTCGAATTCTTTCTTGATCCTTGCCCACATCTGACCTTCTCTTGTCTTCTGATCGAGCTCCGCCGTTTTCCCGGCTATGTCTTCGCTGATCTGAGCGAGCGGACGAGCATTGTTCTTCACGGAAGCCAAAGCACTGACCTGTTCCTCTTTCAAGGAGACCTCGAGTTCTTCGGTGACAGCGTCCCTTTGTTTCTCGAGAAGCTCTTTATCAAGGCCTTCGATACCTTCGGGGATAACGACAGCCTCTGCCTTCTTCTCAAGGTCTGCCTTCCTATTCTTAAGTTGCGCGATAAGATCTTTAAGTGAATCTATATCTCCGTAGTTGTCTGTAAAACTTCCTATCGCATTACTGCGCTCAGCGATATAGTCCGGCAGAGCCTTCTCATCTATATTAAGTTCCCTGTTAAGATGCATAACCGCATACTCCCGGGTCAAGTCTCTTGATGCTTCGGGAACAGTCCGGTAAGCGCCTTCGATCTGTTCCCAAGACTTGCCGTTCAGCGAGGTCACATACGTTGCTTTGGCTTTCTCAAGAGCACGCTCGAGATCTTCATAAGCATCTTTGAGCCGCTTTATATCCTCGAGTCTTGCAACCTTATATTCAGCACATTTATCGTCGTACTGTCTGTCGAGGCTTAAAAGTTCATGCTTGATCGCGGGAACATCCACGCCCGCGTTGCTTATAACAAGCTCAATTACTTCATCCACACGGATCACGGTCGTACGATCGATATCAACACTCTCGCCGTTATTCAGTTTCTTGATACTGCCGACATCGCCTTCAGGATAACAGGATACGTCAACATCACCGAGCGTCTTTACTTCTACAGCCGAATGCACGCCTCCTAGATCAGCGAGAGCCTTGTCTCTTAATTTCCTGTTTTGCTCAAGAAGCCTGATATCCTCATCATTGACTTTCGCTGCTTCATTAAGCTCTTTCTCACACGTCAGATACTTATTGCGAAGATCAAGGACTCTCTTGTATTCTTCAACAACAGCCGCATCATCAATCTCCTGTTTGATAATCTTCGCTTTGCCGATCTCTTCTTCATATACCGGCCATTTTGTCAGATCGCGCTCTTTCTCGCTAAGATCAGCTTTAATGCTGTCGATCTCAGCCTGATATCTTCTCTTCGTTTCGAGAAGCTCTTCATTCTGATCCAGAAGCATAATTTCATCTTTGATACGGGACAGTTCTTTCCTTTTCCGATCTATTCTGTCGTTTACGTCGTTAAGCTCATCTTCACTTCTTTTTGTTTTGTCGAGCTCTTCTTCAAGACTCTCCAATTCGGCACGGCATCTGTTTATATTATTTGTGTCTGTATCTTTATATTTCGTTTTCCAGTATTCGTCATTCTTTCCGTTAATTACGGCACCGATCTGCTCGATCGTTACTCCTCCGGTCTCCAGAAGAGAGTTCTTCAACATCTCCTCCACAGATAATGCGGATTTATCATCAAACAGTTTTCCGGTAATAAACCGGTCTTCATCCCTTTGAGAGAAGAAGACTGTCTCCTTATAAGTACCCTCACCGTATTTAAGTATCGACTTTAACTCGGTATCTACCTTCTCCTGACCGCTTATGATTGAACCGTCAGGCCTAATCAGCTCAACGACTCCCTTCTCGTCAAGATTCCAGGTCTTATTCAGGGTGTATATCTTCGAATCTTCTTCGAATATCAACTCGCCTTTGATCATCGTCGGCGAAGTACCGTCCTTCTTCTCCGAAGGAAAGCATCTTGATATGAAATCCGTATGCTTTCTTTTATCCAAAGTTACGGTCATAAACAACATCTGAAATATGAAATCGACCACCGTACTCTTTCCGGTTCCGTTATTCTCACACATGATATTAAGTCCGTCTGTCATGGTGATATCCTTTATCATCGACAGACCCGCGAACTGCGTTATATGTATCTTCTTAATATTCATTATTTACGCCTCACTTTCTCTTTCCCTTAGTAGTCGTCTTTCCTGCCTGGATCTCTTTGATGACTTTATATGCCATACTGAGTTCTTTCATATTCGTTAAGCTGCCATCCCCCGTACCGGGATCATTGTCAAATCTATGCAGGAACCTTGATATAAAGCTTTTCTCGCTGAACTCCCGATCGATCTGATCCGGTTCTATAAGTTCGATCAGATCGCTCCAATCACATTTATATCTTCCGAGAAAACCTTCTGTCGCTTTCTCGAATATCTCATCCCGGATCTCATACTCGGAAGGTCTTACAACGCCTGACGGAACTAATCTTATTACCGATCTTGATTTATCGAATCCGTCTTCTTTAGCAAGATTCTTAACTTCATTATCGATCGCATTCTTTAATGAATCGTCACTGTCAGGATTTACATTTACTGTAACAACATAGAACCGGTCGATCCCGCTTCTTACTTTTTTTGCTCTGACCTTCTTGCCGCTTCCCGTTTGCTCGATCTCAACGATGAAGCAATTGCCTTCCGTATTGTTGTTGATATGTGTCTGCTGATGAGTTCCGGGATTGAAGATCTTGCCGACCTCGGAATAATTGTAACCTATCTCATCGGGGTACGATACGTGAGCATGCCCTAAGAACCAGGCGTCAACGGGAATCTCATTAAGCTCTGCCTTGGACATATAGAAGTAAACTCCTTCATTATTACAGGACAGTTTTTCGAGCGTTCCGTGAGCCAGCCCGATGTTGATCGCATCCTCGGTATCGATCTTAGAATCTTTGATCCACTTGAGGTTATTCACGTCAGAATGCTCGCTCTGACAGTAGGCGGGATAGATCACTACCCTCTCCCCTCTTATGCTCGTCTCATATGGTTTCCACTCATTAAGAACAACGATATTATTGACGTTACCGTCATCTCTGATCTTTATAAACTCGCTCCAGAAATCAAGTCCTCCGGCATAGAAATCATGATTGCCGGGAATAATGAACACCGTGCTGTTGAACTTGCTCAGCATCTTGATGATGCGCTCGAATACCTGCTTTCCTCCGATATAATCGAGATCCGCTTTCTCGAACAGATCTCCCGTTATGAAGAACAGGTCACACTTCTCATCATTAGCCTTCCGGACCATCTGATCGAAGCTTTTGTACCGATCCTCTATCAGAGTGTCTTTCGCATCTCCGAATGAGTCGTATTTCCTTCCAAAATGGTTATCGCCTGTTACAAAACACCTTATCACTTATGCCACCTTCCTTTCGCATATGTCAATTTTACTTTAAATGTAGCCGCGCATGATTCTCAATCCCACTTTTTCAAACAAAATTAACAAAGGGGATGTCTCATTGAGACATCCCCCGACACGATTCAAATTATATGAGATCTCAGCTTACCTTCTCGCGCTCTTCCTCGATAAATCCCGGGACCTCCTTGGGATCCATTCCGAGAGCTACCGCAAACTCGGCATTCATCCGCCTCTCGGCATCCGTAAGGATCTTCTCATCCTGCTGGTTCAGGCTCTTGCCTTCATCCTGAAGTCTCTTCCTGTGAGCAGTAATGGCGCTGATCACGCTTACAATGCTCTTCCTGTCGCCGGAACTTAACAGATCATTAAATACTTCCTTACGCTCATTGCGGTCCTCGATCCATTCGATCGAATCCTCATCAATGCCGTGGATCAGCTCCAGCGCTTCCTTCTTGGAGATAACAGGTCTTATCTTAGCGGTAAGCTTCTCATTATTAAAGGGAACATATACTACCTGTGCCTGATTTACAAAAAGAGGCTTGAGAATGTAATACTTCTGGGGACGCTCATGATAAAATCTGACGTCCTTGATATCGTCGATCTCACAAACTCCACTGCCGCCGTAAACTACAGTCTCGCCCTTAGTGAATGCCATATTCTGCCTCTTTCTTAATAACTAAACAATTGAAAAACCGCTTAACGTGACACAATTACGCCACATGTAAATTATATCATCGCGGATGTCTCTATATTAAGTGGTCAGAATCGACAAAAAATCCCTCGAAACTATTGAAAAATATGACGTTTACCCCTGTTCGTACTTATAAATGTCAGCCACTTCCGATATAGTCAAATATGCGTGAGGATCTGCCGCGTGAACGATCTGTCTCATACGCGCGATCTGGAATCTGTTAACGACAAAATAAACGACAGTTCGGTCCTTTGATGTGAACCCGCCTTTCGCAGGGATAATGGTAGTGCCTGAACCGAATTCATCCATTAAAGCCTTGGAGACTTCATCGCCCTTGTCCGTCACGATCATTACCGACTTGGAGCGGTCGAGACCTTCTGCAATGAAGTCTATCGTATGAAGAGCAACATAGTAGGTAACTATCGAATACAAAGGCAGCGTCCAGCTTTGAAATATTATGCCGCACAGTATATACAGACATACGTTATAGATCATCATAAATGTTCCGACGGTAAGGTTTAACTGCTTGGCAAATATAACCGCCATAACTTCAATGCCGTCGATCGCGCCGCCGTGTCTTACGGATATTCCCGAACCCGCTCCGCAGATAAGACCTCCGAACACGGCGCACAGAAGCAGGTCTTTACCGGCCACGGGGGATGCCTCGGCAACATCTATACGCGACTCGATAAAATAAGCGCATATCGAATAGACGATTACGGCAAAGACCGAATAGACCGTAAATGCCACTCCCTGCTTCTTTAACCCGTAGAGCATCAGAGGAACATTAAGAACAATCAGGAAGACAGACAGGCTCAGATAAGGAGGCGTGATCTGCGACAACAGCAAAGATGTTCCGGCGATCCCGCTGTCGTATAGATGAACGGGAGACAGGAACAACGTGATGCCTATGGCAGAGACAACACCGGCAAGAGCCATAAACAGCAATTTGACGGGTTCTATCCCGTGCTTTTCCATTAACTTGATCATAGAACTCAATCCTTGCCAAAAGAGTGAATAATAAATGTTACGAAGAATACCCCGCCAAGCAAAAGAACTATCATAGGTCCGGAAGGGATACTCTGATAATACGATACCAGAAGTCCCGCTATTCCGCATATGAGCGAGAACACGACGGACCAGATGTGATACGTCCTTGTATTATGAGCGATGTTACGGCTTGATGCCGCCGGAAGTATTATCAGCGAGTTGATAAGAAGTATCCCTATCCATCTTATCGAGAACATTATCACCACGGCGATGAATGCCGAGAAGATATAGTCATAAAGCTTGCCGTTGATGCCCTTGCTTCTCGCGAGAGAGCGGTTGAGATTATCCGAAGACAGCGCGTTATAAGAGAAAATCCAGAATACGATAACGAGAACGAGGCACACTGCCAGGGATAAGATCTCCGTTCTCGTAATGCTTAAGATATCTCCGATAAGATAGGAAGAATACTTATTGAAATTTCCACCCTTGGACAGAAGCACAAGTCCGAGCGACATCGCGACGGATGCGAACACGCTTATTATCGTATCCGCCCCGTAAGTCGTTCTGTCTTTTACAAGGTTAAGGAGCAACGAGAACAGCACCGCGAAAATCACCATCGACAACGACCTGTTCGTGAAACCGAACACAACTCCGACAGCGATGCCGCAAAGCGCAGAGTGTCCTATGGCATCAGAGAAAAATGCCATCTTCTTGTTTACGACCATTGTTCCTATGAGCGCGAACACCGGCGCGGATATGAGTATCGCGAGGAGAGCATTTCTCATAAACTCGAACTGAAGGAACGTCATACGGCAGGACCTCCGAATACTCTCTTAAAGTTCGGATCTTCATAGACTTCATCCGGACTGCCCTTACAGAGGATCGTCTTATCGAGAAGCACGACCTTGTCGGCATACTTACGCACAAGTTCGAGATCGTGCGATACCAGAAGTATCGCCAGATCATTTTTATTCTTCATCTCATTTACTATCCTGTAGAAATCCCTTACGCCGTTCTCGTCTATACCGGAGACGGGCTCATCGAGGATCAGAAGATCCGGCATCGGCGTTATCGCGATGGAGAGCATTACGCGCTGAAGCTGTCCGCCCGAGAGCTTTCCCACCTGCTTATCTATACAGTCATCGACCGAGAACACCTTGAGCTGCTCTCTTATCTTCTCATACAGCTTCCTGTTCTTGACGAACCATACGGGGTACTTCGAGATAAAAGACGCGAACAGATCATAGACGGTCATCGGGATCTCACGCTCGATATTGAGCGACTGAGGTACATATCCTATACGCAGGCTGTTACTGACGTTGCCGGTACGAGTCTCCTTAAACTCTATAGTCCCGTCATGCGGAACCTCCCCGAGAAGCGTTCTTAACAAAGTGGATTTACCCGCGCCGTTCTTACCTATGATCACGGTAAGCTCGCCGCAATGCATGTGCAGGTTTACGTCATCGAGGACTCTCTCATCGCCGAATGAGACACCGAGATTCTTGATCTTTATGCAGTGACAATGGGACTTACAGGAATCGTTAAGCTTGTGCGAATGCTCAGACATATCTTCCGTCATCCTGCAGAACCCAGTAATTCCAGGTTCTCTTCCATCTGTGTTATGTAAGAGTCGGCATCAACATCCCCGCTGATACACGTATTAAGAGTATATATAACTGCCCCGGTCTCGGACGCTACGGCCTCCGCTATATCCGAATCCGTATCGGCCCCTGCGAATATCAGCTCCACGTCATTGGCATTCATATACTCAATGACCTCACGCATATCGCCTGCAGACAGGGCGGACTGTTCGTGATCGGTCTCTATCGTAATATAATCCATCCCCGCATACACACAAAAAGACGGCAGCGACTCATCGAGAACGAGAACCCCTCTCCCTTCAAGTCCCGCGAGGACATCATCATATCTGTTTGCCAGATCTTCGAGTTTCTCTATATAGATCTGCGCATTGGATGAATACTGCGATGCGTGTTCGGGATCAGCTTCAGACAGAGCGTCGCTCACCGTCATGACCTGGATCATGTAATCATCGATACTGGTCCACACATGCCCGTTGACCTCTTCCCCGTCTCGAGGAGCATCCGTCACAGACGAAGAAGCTTCAACGATCGTAAGCTCAGGATAAGCCGTAAGAAGCCTGTCGTTAAATGACTCGAGCTCGAGACCGTTCTCTACATAGACATCCGCGTTCTCGACAAGTCTTAAGTCTTCAGTCGTAAATACGTGATCATGGATACAGCCGATATCAGGGGCAGACATGCAGTTGACGGTAACTCCGTCAATCCCGCCCGCCACATTCATGGTAAGGATCTGCATCGGATAAAACGATGTAACAATGTTAAAATTGCCGTCATCAACGGATGTCGGGTCCCCGGCACATGAGACAACAGGCAAAATGACCGCCGCAGCGGCTAATATTGATATTATTCTTTTTATATTCTTCATGCAGGATTTATTCTAAAGTCGCCCGCAAATGTTGTCAATCATCCATAAAACCCTTATTATTATCCCGTGATTGAAAGAAGCAACATAAAAAGAGGACTTGTACTTGAAGGCGGAGCCATGAGAGGGCTCTTCACCTGCGGTATCCTTGATGTACTCATGGAAAACGGCGTGACCTTTGACGTCGCTGCAGGTGTTTCCGCAGGAGCCGCTTTCGGATGTAACTTCAAGTCTCATCAGGCGGGACGGGCCCTCAGATACAACCTTAAGTATTCCTCTTACTGGCGTTATAAGAGCATGAGATCCCTTATGCTGACAGGAGATCTCTACGGAGCCGAATTCTGCTACCACACACTTCCCGAGAAGCTCGACATTTTCGACACGGAAGCCTTCGCAGCTGATCCGCTCGAATTCTATGCAGTCGCGACGGATGTGGACACCGGAAAGCCCGTCTATCACCTTCTTAAGGACGGCGGCAATGAGGATCTCGAGTGGATAAGGGCCTCGGCATCAATGCCCCTTGCTTCCCGCATCGTAAACATCAACGGACAGAATCTTCTCGACGGCGGCATATCGGATTCCATCCCTCTCGGATTCATTGAAAAGAAAGGGTGCAACAAGAACCTCGTGATCCTGACACAGCCCGAAACATATACCAAACACCAATATAAGCAGTTCAGTTTGATATCGGCAGCTCTCCACAAATATCCCAAACTCGTAGAAGGCTTAAGAGAACGCCCTGCCATGTACAATGCCCAGACCGCTTATGTGAAGGTAAGAGAGGCAGAAGGCAGCGCTCTCGTTCTGAGACCTGACGCGCCTCTTAACATCCCTCCGCTCGAGAAAGACCCCGAACAAATCAACCGCGTCTACAACTCAGGTCGCGACCTCGCCCTGTCCAAACTTCAAGAAATCATCAATTTCCTCGGATAATGTGTTATAATCCTCTCGCAATGGGGGCGTAGCTCAGCTGGGAGAGCGTACGGTTCGCATCCGTAAGGTCAGGAGTTCGATCCTCCCCGTCTCCACCAAATCTAAAGCCTTGTAAACACTATGCTTACAAGGCTTTATTATTGCTCCTGAGTACACCGCTGAGTACACCGACCGGGCATCTGAGAATATCATATCTTTTTTACAACCTCTCAAAGCCAATAACTTTGGGTCACCGGGAGCCTTGTAGTGACTGAATTGTTGACCAACTCATTCAATCAGTCACACTTTTGGTCACTGAAAGGCTCATAGTGACTGAATTGTTGACCAACTCGTTCAATCAGTCACACTTTTGGTCACTGAGTGAATAACGCGGTTAGATAGTCTAACCCGCAGCTTATGATGATATAATTGTCCGAGAAAGAGGTAACATAAATGATTACTTATGATCAAGCGTGTAAAAAGGCTTATAACTTCTTCCGAGCATATACCTTTAAAACTGCGTTTAGGGGAATTATACGCGCTTATAAGATGAAGAATGGCTGGGGATTTCTTCCGGATACCGGAAAAGAACCCGTTTATGGTGGTCCGAGCTTTATCATTGTTGATGTTACCGGTAATCTTTTTGATATTGATATTATCTGGATTATCTATAAAGTTAATGACTTAAGGAAAATAGATCCGGATTTATACCCAATATCTTTACCTGAAAAGTATATGAGCAACAGGTTTAGACGGTATAAACACCGATATCTGGATATTCATAATACAACTGCCTTGAAGTTGAATGAGAATTTTTTGACTCGTATTGCAAGAGGCGAAAACGTTTTGTGTGTACAATGTGGAGAAGGTTTTTATTCTCCAAAGGTATCGTATTACCACCTAAACCATATTTACAAATGTAGTAAATGTGAAGCTGAGATAGAATTTGATCCCACATCAATTTGCGGATGGAAACAAAGAAGCGGGATCATATACGATACTGTCGAAGACACAGAGTATTACCAATCAATTGTCGACTCAGTTGAAGAACAAGCATATCAGGTCAGCATTGATAGGCACTATGATCAGTTTCTGAAGGACAGAAAAAACAACCTAACTCAGCACGAAGTCTTTCTGAAAGAAAAGAAACGTATACTGAAAGAAGTCTATGACATTAACTGGGAGCCGGAAATCAACCTTAATCCCAATATTGATTTGCTGTGGATGAAACATCCGTGGAGATTAGTTTATCCCAAAATGAGAGCGTTTATATACTCGTTTGAAGGCGCACCTTGGAACGAAGAATGCAAATCCGCATTAACAGGCTTCACAAAACTTGGTATAGAATGCATTTTGTTCTCAACCAATGAAGAATTAGACAAACGATCACCGGTTGATATCGTTGTAGGCGGAATGTTGATAATGGAACATGTTCTTAATCAGGACGGCATATTACGCCCAAACCTTAACTATCCTTCTTCTCTGGATTCATATCTTGGGAGGAAAATATGGATTGATAAACTCAGTTCAATTCGGGAATCTTCGTTTCCTTTATTCATGAAACCACTTGAGGAAAAGACTGCTGACGGAGCCGTCATACATGATGCAGGAGACATGTCTGTCTTTAGCCATCTTGATGAAAACGCAATGATGCTTTGCAGCGAAGTCATCAACTTTGTTTCTGAATGGAGATGCTTTATAAGATATGGGAAGATAATCGGAATTAAGTTTTACAAGGGCGATGAGTTCGCCGTATACGATGAAAGCGTTATTCGCCAAGCGGTAAAAGAATGCACAGAACTAACAAACGGATGTTCTTTAGATTTTGGTGTAACTGATTCAGGAAGAACTCTATTGATAGAAATGAATGATGGTTATGCTCTTGGCAGTTATGGTCTGGAGCCGGTATTATATGCTGAATTGTTGAACGCCAGATGGTCAGAATTACATCACACCGAAGACTATCTTGTCAGCGTAGCGATCAAAGGTACCGGGGACTAACATGGAGCTGAAATATATCACTTTTTTTTAAAAATATTATATAATAAATGACATGGTCGATAACCGTAACAATAACGAGCTGTCTTCGGAGACGATTTTGGTGATCACATCAGCGCTCGGATGTGATGCACATGATATTAAAGACATATCCATGCTTAAAAGCGGTATGACCAATGTCTCATATTCTTTTGTTGTCAATAACGACAGGTTTATCATCCGTATACCCGGCGAAGGGACGGATCTTCTTATCGACAGGAAGCAGGAGGCTTCTGTTTTTGCTTCCATTTCCGGAAAGGGTCTTTGTGACGACCCGGTCTTTATCGATCCCGACAGCGGATACAAGATAACGAGATTCCTTCCGGATGTAAGAACATGTGACCCTCAGAATGAGAATGATCTTACATTATGTATGAACAGGCTTAAGTCATTTCACGATATGAGGCTTTCAGTCGATCACACATTCGATCTTCATAAGCACATCTTGTATTACGAGTCCTTGTGGAATAAGAAGCAATCATCTTATCCCGATTACGAGAAGACCAAAGCCTCCGTATTCGCACTTAAAGATTACATCGATAAGCAGGATAAGGATTATGTGTTGTCACATATTGATTCGGTTCCGGATAACTTCCTGTTCTACAGAGGAGCAGACGGCAATGAACAGCTTCAGCTGACAGACTGGGAATATTCAGGGATGCAGGACCCTCACGTTGACATAGCGATGTTCTGTATCTACAGCATGTACGATAAGAAAGACTGCGACAGGCTTATCGACATATACTTTAACTATAACTGCCCTCCTGCTGTCAGGATAAAGATCTACTGCTATATCGCGACTGCAGGACTTCTGTGGTCGAACTGGTGCGAGTATAAAGGTGAGTTCGGGATCGACTTCGGCGAATACAATATCAGACAGTATCAGTATGCCAAGGAGTTCTTCGGATACGTCAATGAGCTGACCGGGGGAATATATGGCTGACGGATCGCATACGGTAAAAAGAGCGGTGATCCTCGCCGCCGGTAAAGGAGAGAGACTTAATCCGGTTACATTAAAGACACCCAAGCCCCTGATCAAAGTCAACGGGGTCCGCATTATAGAAACGATAATCAATGCGCTTCACAAAAACGGCATCTATGAGATCTATGTCGTTACAGGGTATCTGAAGGAACAGTTTGACGGTTTGAGGGAAGACTTCCCTGACATTAAGTTGATCGAGAACCCTTACTACGATTCATGCAATAACATAAGTTCTCTTTATGTTGCCCGTGATCATCTCGAGGAAGCGATAATACTCGACGGAGATCAGATGATCCATAACCCCGATGTATTGACTCCATTCTTCGAAATATCGGGTTACAACGCATCGTGGTGCGCCAAAGACACCGATGAATGGCTTCTCGAAGTTTCCGACGGCATAATTAAGAGCTGTTCGAGGACCGGAGGAAAAAACGGCTACAGGCTCTATTCCATATCGAGATGGACAGCAGAAGACGGAGCAAAGCTTAGAAAGTATATAGAGGAAGAGTTCAACAGGGGCAACACGTCCATATATTGGGATGACGTTCCGATGTTCTGTTTCTTTAAAGAATTCAGGCTGGGGATAATGGAGATCAAAGAAGAGGACGTCACCGAGATAGACAACCTTTATGAACTTCAGGCTCTCGACAGCCACTATAATAATTTATGAATGAGGGAAAGAAAATGAAGACAGATGAGAAAAAGAGAATAGACTGGCTTATAACGTTAGTGCCTTTCGTACTGATAATGGCTCTGGCGGTTTATCTGTTCATATTGCCGGAGCAGGCTAACGCCATAATAAGCAGAGTGCGTTTCTTCTTCGGAGATACGGTAGGTCTGTTCTATCTGATAATAGGTCTGGGAGTTCTCCTGGTATCCTTCTATCTGGCATTCTCGAAGTACGGCGATATAGTCCTCGGAGATCCGAATGAGAAACCGAAGTACTCATTCTTCACATGGGGCTCCATGATGTTCACCTGCGGCCTTGCAGCAGATATCCTGTTCTACAGCTTCGCGGAATGGGTAATGTATGCGACTAACGATCACGTTGCAGGCATGGGCAAGGATCCTCTCGAATGGGCAGGCGTCTTCCCTCTTTTCCATTGGAGCTTCATCCCGTGGTCATTCTACCTTGTGCTCGCAGTCGCATTCGGCTTCATGATCCACGTCAGAAAAAGGAACAGACAAAGGTACAGCGAGGCATGCCGTCCCGTTATCGGTAATAAGAATGCCGACGGAATACTCGGCAGAGTTATCGACCTGTTCGCACTTTTCGCTCTGCTCGCGGGAACGGCGACGACCTTCTCGGTAGCGACTCCTCTGATGGCTACTATCATACTCGACCTTACGGGTATAGCGCTCTCGAGAACTGCCGTAACGATCATCATTCTCGTCATCACGTGCATCGTATACACATATGCGGTACTCCACGGATTCAAGGGGATCAGCTTTCTGGCAAAGCTGTGTATCTACCTGTTCTTCGGTCTTCTTATCATCGTTCTTCTCATAGGAGGTCAGGGACGCTTCATTATCGAATACGGTTTCCAGAGCCTCGGCAAGATGGTACAGGACTTCATCGAGCTGTCAACATATACCGATCCCGGAAGGGAGAATAATTTCCCTCAGGATTGGACCATATACTATTGGGCATACTGGATGGTCTGGTGTATAGCGGCCCCCTTCTTTATCGGAAACATCTCGAGAGGAAGGACCGTTAAGCAGGTCATCATCGGAGGTTACGGATTCGGCGTCGGAAGCACGATCGTCTCCTTTATCGTTCTCGGCAACTACAGCATCGGACTGCAGGCCGAAGGGTCTTATGATTTCATCTCTGCGTATGCGGCAAGTGAAGACTTATATGATCTTATCCTCAACATCGTCAACACGCTGCCGTTCAGCAAAGGTCTTCTCGTCTGGATCCTTCTTTGCATGATAGCATTCTATGCGACGAGCTTCGATTCGATAGCGTATACTGCGGCCTGCTACAGTTACAGACGCATCAACGAGGACGAGAAGCCTCATACTATGATCACTCTTCTGTGGTGTATCCTTCTGATCGTACTGCCGATCGCGCTGGTCTTCTCGGACAGCAGCATGAGCAATATCCAGAGCGTAAGCATAATCACGGCATTCCCGATAGGTATTATAATTATTGTAATGATAATGAGCTTCATTAAGGATGCCCGGAAGTATATAGAGGAGAAAAGAAAAAAATGATCTTATATATCGATCCCGGAACAGGGAGCATGCTCTTCACGATAATCATCAGCGTTATCGGTTTTTCTTTTTATATACTTCATGTACTGTGGGTAAAACTTAAATTTGCAGCGTCAAGAGGGAAAGTCGGCAAAACGGATAAGAACAAGATACCGATACTGATATTCGCAGAGACAAAAAGATACTGGAAAGTATTCGAACCCATATGCAGGGAATTGGATAAAAGAGGAGTAAAGATCGTTTACTGGACCACGGCCAAGGACGATCCGGCACTCGAAGATCACGGATTTAAGAACATAACGACAGAATTTATCGGCGAAGGCAATATGGCCTATGCCAAACTCAATATGGTCAGCGCGACCATTCTCGTCGCTTCGACTCCCGGGCTCGACGTCTATCAGTGGAAAAGATCCAAGTTCGTTGACTATTACATACATGTACAGCACGCTGCGAATGATATCGCCGGCTACAGGATGTTCGGCGTGGACTTCTTCGATGCGCTTTTGCTCTCGGGCCAGTACCAGACCGATCAGACCAGAGAGCTGGAGCGTAAGCGCGACCTGCCTGCCAAAGACGTAGAGCTTGTCGGCATCCCTTATATGGATGAGATGAGGAAAAGAATAGAGAAAGAACCCCGTGAGCCCCATGACGGAACATGCGTACTTCTTGCTCCTTCCTGGGGGCCTAACAGCATATTCAACAAATTCGGCACCAAGGTTCTCGAGGAACTCATCGCCACGGGTTACAGGATAATCGTGAGGCCACACCCGCAGTCGTTCATCTCTGATCCCGGAATGATCGAATCGATAATGGAGAAGTACCCTGAGAGCGATAAACTCCACTGGGACAGATCATCTGATAACTTCGCTTCACTCAACAACGCCGATATACTGATATCGGATTTCTCCGGTATCATCTTCGACTTTACGCTGGCATTTGATAAGCCCCTTCTGTATGCGAACGTGAATTTCAGTCCGGACTGCTATGACTATTACTGGCTCGATGAGAAGCCCTGGACACTTACGGTTCTCCCGAGACTCGGTCTGGAATTAAACGATGACAATCTTCATGACATCAAGACTCTGATAGACACTTGCCTTACGGAAGAAAGATTCAAGAAAGGCCGCGAGACCGCGAGAGAAGAGACCTGGGTATACATGGGCGAGGGCACGATTAGGACCGTGGATTTCATCATGAGAAAGTATAAGGAATTAACGGATGACAACGATACTGTTTCAACTGCTGATCGAGCCGATTAAACTCCTTCTCGAGGTCATATACTTCTACGCCTATAAGCTGACGGGAAACTGCGGCTGGTCCATCGTCGCCTTAAGCCTCGTCGTCAATCTTCTCGTTCTCCCTCTCTATAACCGGGCGGATGAACTGCAGCTTCTGTCAAGACAAAAAGAGAATAAGATCCGCCCGATGGCCGATCACATCAAGAAGTCGTTTACGGGCGATGAACGCGTATTTATGCTTCAGACCTATTACCGGGATATGAAGTACAGCCCGCTTAATACTCTAAAAAGCTCTATATCTCTCATCCTTCAGATCCCGTTCTTCATGGCGGCCTACTACTTTCTGACAGAGCTTCAGATGCTCCACGGGATATCCCTGGGGCCCATTGAAGATCTCGGTCTTCCGGACGGCCTTATCAAGATCGGAACATTAAGCATTAACCTTCTTCCCATATTGATGACGCTCATTAACATAGTATCGAGCTTCATCTATTCGGAGAAAGGTAACGTTAAGGATAAGATCAAGCTCGTACTGATCGCACTCGTTTTCCTCGTTCTCCTCTACGGTTCACCTTCGGGACTCGTATTCTACTGGACGTTAAATAACGTATTCTCGCTTGTTAAGAACATAGTACTCAAGTTCAAAAAGCCCGGAAAGAAAAAAGAGCGCGTTACCGATCCTAAGGTTCAGAAGGAATTCGATGTGCTGATCATATTATCGGGGATCCTTCTGGCTTTTCTCGCGGGTCTTATGATACCTGCGGACGTTATCGCGCAAAATCCTGCCGAACTTATTAATACATACAGTTCGACTCCGCACACACCTGCCCTCTATCTTCTGAGCAGCAGTCTTATCGCGGTCGGAACCTTTGTACTGTGGATCCCGCTGTTCTACTATCTTACGAGAGAATCATTCGGTAAATACCTTGCAGGCATTCTTTGTGCCTGGTCGCTTAATGCAGTGACCAACTATGTTCTATTTAACAGGAACTTCGGTCTTCTTAATAAGAAACTCATCTATGAATACATTATGGATTTTGCGACAAAGGAGACCGTCCTGAACATCATGGCCAACACGGCTCTCACTGCGGCGGTAATATTCTTCGCCATAAAGTTCCGTAAGACACTTCGAAATATAATCCTCATTGCGATATTCTCTATCGCCTTACTCTCGGGTACGAATACCATTCTTATCTTTAACATCCTTGCCGCCCAGAATTACGATTTTAATGCAAAGCCGCAGGAAGTCAGCGTACCTCTTACAAGAACGGGCAAGAATGTAATAGTGATCATGATGGATCGTATGATCGGCGCTTATCTTCCTTACATGTTCAACGAGCGCCCGGAATTTGAAGAGTCATTTGACGGATTTACATACTATCCGAATACGGTATCATTCGGAACACATACGAACTTCGGCGCACCTGCTCTTTACGGCGGATATGATTACACACCCGACAGGATAAATGCCCGTTCCGATGAACTCCTCGTCGATAAGCATAACGAAGCTCTTCATGTAATGCCGGTCTTATTTGCCGACAACGGATGGAACGTAAGCGTCGGAGATCCTTCTTATGCCAATTATGAGTGGATCCCGGACGTAAGCATCTATGATGACAATGAGAACATCAATGCGTTCAGACTGTCAGGCACGTTTAACGACAGAAGCGATCTTCTCGAGAACGCGGGTGATGAACTCGAGATCAGGCTCAACAGGAATTTCTTCTGCTACGGACTCATGAAGACACTCCCCTATCCGCTTCAGCCTCTCGTATATTCCGACGGTTCTTATAACTACATGAACTTCAGTTATCCGGGATACGTGGACGACACTTATGTGGGAACATCTTTGCATATCCAGATTGGTCTTTATGAGAGTTTCATTGAGGAATATACAGCGATGCAGGCGTTGAACGATATCGTAGACGTAACCGACGATCCGACAAACTGTTTCTTCATGTTCGCGAACTGCACGGCACACGAGGTCTGTCTTCTGCAGGAACCCGACTATGTACCCGCGGTAATGACGGACAACATCGAATACGATGCCCTGCATGAAGACAGGTTTACCGTTAACGGAGAGACGATGAGAATGGATACGGATTTTCTCAACTATTCTCATTATGAATGCAATATGGCAGCCTATATCACTCTGGCAAACTGGCTTGATTATCTCAGAGCCAACGACCTCTATGACAACTCCAGGATAATAATCGTCGCCGATCACGGTTACGGCATGGAGCAGTTTGACAGTCTTATGGTGGCTGATCCTTACTTTGATGCCGAATGGGTCAATCCCCTTCTGATGATCAAGGACTTCGGAGAAGAAGGATTCTCTACTTCATATGATTTCATGACCAATGCAGATACGCCTTATATTGCGACGAACGGGCTTATCGAGAATCCCGTTAACCCTTACACGGGAAATCCCCTTCGCCTTTGTGACAGCAATGAGGATCAGCTTATCTACATATCCGAAGAATGGAACGTCAATTATAACAACGGCACTCAGTATGTAGATCCCGAAGGCTTCTGGCTTACGGTAAGAGAGAATATCTGGGACGACGAGAACTGGACCTATGCGGGAGGCGCAGAAAGATAGTATGACTATATCAAGTATGCTGTTTACTCTGTTCATAGAACCGATAAAACTCCTCTTCGAGGTCATATACTTCTACGCCTATAAGCTGACGGGAAACTGCGGCTGGTCCATCGTCGCCTTAAGTCTCGTCGTCAATCTTCTCGTTCTCCCTCTCTATAACCGGGCGGATGAACTGCAACTTCTGTCAAGACAGAAAGAGAATAAGATCCGCCCGATGGCCGATCACATCAAGAAGTCTTTTACGGGCGATGAACGTGTCTTTATGCTTCAGACCTATTACCGGGATATGAAGTACAGCCCGCTTAACACATTAAGAAGCTCTATATCTCTCATCCTTCAGATCCCGTTCTTCATGGCAGCCTACTACTTTCTAACAGAGCTTCAGATGCTCCACGGGATATCCCTGGGCCCCATTGAAGATCTGGGTCTTCCGGACGGCCTTATCAAGATCGGAACATTAAGCATTAACTTTCTTCCCATATTGATGACGCTCATTAACATAGTATCGAGCTTCATCTATTCGGAGAAAGGAAACGTTAAGGATAAGATCAAGCTCGTCCTGATCGCACTCGTTTTCCTCGTTCTACTCTACGGTTCACCTTCGGGACTCGTATTCTACTGGACGTTAAATAACGTCTTCTCGCTTGTTAAGAACATAGTCCTTAAGTTCAAAAAGCCCGGGGTTAAAAAAGAACACTCAGTCGATCCGGGATCATTAAAACAGGCAAATACGCTTATGCTCATATCCTGTGCGATACTCGCGATACTGACGGGACTTATGATCCCCGCTGATGTCATCTCGCAGAATCCGGCGGAGCTCATCAACACTTATACCGCCGATCCGCACAGCCCGGCACTCTATCTTCTGAGCAGCAGCCTGATCTCGGCAGGAACATTTATGCTTTGGATCCCGCTGTTCTATTATCTATTGAGAGAGCGTCACGGTAAGATCATATCCGTCGCTTTCGCGGCATTCGCCGGAGTCGGAGCCCTTAATTATTATATCTTCAACAAGAACTTCGGATTCCTGTCAAAGAAGATAATCTACGATTATACGCTCGAGTACACGGCCGGAGAGATCGTCATCAATCTTCTTGTTGATATCCTTATAGCAGGTCTCATCATCTTCCTTACGGGTAAGTTCAAAAAGCTCATGCGCAATGTCATGTCAGTGCTGCTCGCTGCCGTTACGGTCCTTGCCTCTTTGCCCTGTATCGCGATAATCATTTTCGCCGCGGGATATAACCACACATACAGCAACGGCCCGGAAGCCATCCGCGTCCCCATGACGACAACCGGACAAAATGTAGTCGTTATCATGATGGACAGAATGATCGGCGCTTATATCCCCTATATATTCAATGAACGCCCGGATGTCGCAGAACAGTTTGACGGGTTTACTTACTACCCGAATACGATCTCATTCGGTAAATACACAAACTTCGGCTCCCCCGCTCTGTTCGGCGGTTACGATTACACGCCGGCCCGAATAAACGAACGCCCCGACGAGTCCCTCGTCGACAAACACAATGAAGCGCTTCACGTCATGCCGGAGATCTTTGCCGAGAACGGATGGAACGTAAGCGTCGGAGATCCTTCTTATGCCAATTACGAGTGGATCCCGGACGTAAGCATCTATGATGACAATGAGAATATCAATGCATTCCAGATGTGCGGTGTCCTGAACGGTCAAAGCGAGATATTAATGAACCTCGGAGACGAAGCAGAGACAAGACTGAACCGTAACCTGTTCTGCTTCGGACTTATGAAGACACTGCCTTACGCTCTTCAGCCTCTTATCTATTCCGACGGTTCCTATGCTTATATGAATTACTCTTACGACGGATATATCGATAACTCTTACGGCGGAAACTCGCTTCACACGCAGTACGGATATATGGAAACATTCATTCAGGAGAAACTGGTCCTCGATTATCTCGATGATATGGTAGATATAACCGATGATCCCGAGAACTGCTTCTTTATGTTCGCCAACGGAACGACTCACGAGCCAAGCCTTCTTGTCGAACCCGAATACGAACCCGCGCCTTACGTTGATAACACCGAGTACGATGAGGCACACGAAGACAGGTTTACCGTTAACGGCGTGACTATGCATATGGAGACGTCTTACTTAACATATGCCGCATATGAAGCGAACATGGCAACCTGCATATCTCTCGGACAGTGGTTTGATTATCTGAGAGAGAATAACCTTTACGATAACACGAGGATAATAATCGTATCCGATCACGGTGACGGAAGACTCATGCAGTTCGATGAACTGATGGTGGAAGATCCGGAATTCGACGCGTTGTCGGTAAATGCGATCCTGATGGTCAAGGACTTCGGAGAAACGGGATTTACAACCTCATACGATTTCATGACCAATGCAGATACTCCCTATATCGCACTGAACGGGCTGGTAGATAACCCCGTAAATCCGTACACGGGTAATCCTATATCATCCGACAAGACCGAAGACCAGCTTATCTATATTTCAGATAACCTTAATATATACACCAACGGCGGAAACACTTTCGAAGATCCGGAAGGTTATTGGCTTACGGTAAGAGACAATATATGGGATGATGAGAATTGGGGACTTTACAACGGTGACCCCGATTGATATATAATCTGTTGTTATGATCCGCTCATTGCTTTACATCGATCCCGGAACGGGCAGTATGCTTTTCTCGATAATCATCGGCATTGCCGGTGTATTGGTCTTTGCTTTAAGATCTCTGTGGATCAAGCTCAAGTTCGTATTAACGGGCGGCAGAAGTAAATCAAGCGATAAGAACGTACTTCCCGTCTGCATATTCTCCGAAGGCAAACGCTATTGGAGCGTATTCCGCCCGATCTGTGACGAATTCGAGAGAAGACAGAAGGACATTTACTACTTAACCGCCAGTCCCGATGATCCCGCTCTCAGCGCTTCATATAAGTATGTTCACCCGGAGTTCATCGGCGAAGGCAACAAGGCCATCTCGAGGATGAACCTAATAAAGGCAACGATAGTCATGTCGACCACACCGAGCCTCGACGTCTTCCAGTGGAAAAGATCGAAGAGCGTAAGATACTATGTCCACCTCCCTCATATGCCGAATGATATAACGACCTACAGGCTCTTCGGACTGGACTTTTACGATGCGGTATTACTCTCGGGAGAATACCAGAAAGAGGAGATCCGAAGTCTCGAGAGAATCAGAAAGATCCCCGAGAAAGAACTCGTCCTCGTCGGTATCCCTTACCTTGATGCGATGAAAGAACGCCTGGATTCACTTCCCGCATCTGATAAAAACAGAAGTAATCCTACGGTGCTTCTCGCACCCTCCTGGGGACCTAACGGGATCCTTACCGTATACGGCGCGGACTTTATAGAGAACCTCATTAAGACCGGGTATGACGTGATAATAAGACCTCACCCGCAGTCCTTTACCTCAGAGAAAGAACTCATGGATGAACTTATGGAAAAGTTCCCGGAGACCGATAAGCTCAAGTGGAACCGCGATCCCGATAATTTCGAGGTGTTAAATACCGCAGACATACTCATATCCGATTTCTCGGGTGTCGTATTCGACTTCTCGCTTGTGTTTAACAAACCGATCATCTATACCGACCCGAGCACAGACTGGTCGCAGTACGACTGCTCCTGGGACGACAGGACCTTATGGACTTACGAGATCCTTCCCAAGATAGGAAAGAAGCTTACCCGGGAGAACTTCGCCAATATCAAAGACCTGATCGATGAATGCATAGGCGGATTCGATCTTCAGAGAGGCAGAGACCTCGCGAGAGAGCAGACCTGGGTAAATATCGGTCAGGGCGCGGCAAAGACCGCTGATTACCTTATAAATAAGTACGACGAACTTACCGCTGAATAATATTCACTCGGATCAAGCGACCGACACTCTTAAACAATTCTTTAACATTAATTGTCCTCAAGTTTAATTCGGATTTCTATAATCTCAACTGATGAAGAAATGAGGAGGAAATTATGTCCAATAACAAAAAAATAAATGTCTCAGACATTCTTATGAGCGTCTTGCCGCTTGTAATAATGCTCATCCTTAACACAGTTGCCACTTTCCCTGCCCTGGTGATAGGAATGGCCGAAGCCGCAGAGGACGGCGTTCAGATCACCCCGGATAACACGACGGCATGCCTCGGATATCCCAAGGCACAGATCGCATTGACGATAGGGTTTTTAATCTATGCGATAATATCGATCGTGCTCTTCGGTATCTGGTATAAGAAAGCACTCTTAAAGAATCAGAAAAGCCTTTCCAATAAGGAAGTCTTCACCGGAAAGAATATCATCCTTGCAGGCGTAAGCGCACTCGGTCTTTGGGGATTTGTAAACATTGCACTCACACTGATCTCTATGGTCTTCCCCGATCCTATCGACGCTTTCGGCAACATGATGGAAAACTCCGTAGGTTCCAACATAATAATCTCGTTATTCTATGGTTGCATCCTCGGACCCATAGCCGAAGAGCTGATATTCAGAGCCGTTACTTACGGTTACCTTAAGCGCTCTAAGCTTAATATTATCGCCGTGATCGTTATCCAGGGCATTCTGTTCGGTATCGCACACATGAATCTCGTTCAGAGCATCTATGCATCGTTCATCGGATTCTTCTATGGTTTCTTAAGATACAAGTTCGGCAATATCCGAATCACATGCTTTGCACACATCCTGAATAATACGGCCGCTTTCTTCCTCGAGCCCCTGTTTATTAATTTACCTTTTGGCGAGACATTATTCTTTATATTCTGCGCTATCCTCGCAGTTGCCGGTATAGTTGCTTCCGTATTTATCGCGAAGATGCCTGCTGCTTCGACTGAGAAGCCCGTTGCCGATATATAGTTCAAGCCTGATCGTAAGGTACCTGTAAACCCATCTTAAACGGCTGTCCGAATGAACGGGCAGCCATTTACTTTTCCCTTATTCCCCGATGAGCATGTTATACGCCTCGATCTTCTTTATCTTTCCCGATTCGATATAGGCAAAGACAAAGGAGATAACGGCAATCGCGATACATATCGCCGCGACTCCCTGCCAAGGCACGTAGAAATTCGCCTTTACTATTCCGAACGCCCCCATCACGATGTTCATAAAGGATTTGCTCCGAAGTAGGATACCAATCCGAACAACACTGCCGAGGAGATGATAGAAGGCATAAACGACAGTGCCGTCTGAGGTGAACTTATCTTTCCACACGTTATCGAACAATTCCGCCTTTGTGATTAGCCTGTCCTTATTCTCAATGAGATAGAGAAGAAGAGAGTATTCCATGCTCGTGAGCTTACGCGGCTGCCCTTCGACTTCAAGCGTCTTGTTAACCTTATCGATCCTGATCCTTGTATCCTCGTAAACGTCTTCAGAAGGCTTGTCCGGGGATGTATTGAATCGTCTTAGGAACACTTTGACCTTGGCAAGCAGGACGCCCATCGAATAGGGCTTCTCGATGTAGTCGTCGCCTCCTATATTGAGCGCCACTATCTTATCGTCATCGGTATTTCTCGCGGATATGAATATGATAGGTATCTGCTTTGTCTGTCTTATGTATTTGCACAGGTCGAACCCGCTCCCGTCGCCGAGATTAATATCCAGAAGTATGAGTGAGACTTCATTGCCCTCGAGGAAAGTCTTCGCTTCAGCCGCACCGTAAAGAGCGTGAGTCTTAACGTCAAACAGATTGAAGTATTCGCAGGTATTATCCGCGAGTTCTTTCTCATCATCGATTATAAGGCAATCGTATCTCATACTTCTGATTATATCTTATGATTGCCGATATTCGATAATTAAACCGTCAATGCGCGATCAGTGGATTATTCCCAGGGACATAAGGAGCAATACGAGTAGGAATGCCGGAGCAACGAACTTGATCATCACTACATAGAGGTGTTTTCTTCCGAACTTCTCATTATTCTTCGTAGCTTCATCGATAACGCTCTTAGGCTTCAATACCCAGCCGATCAGGATACAGGTGGAGATACTTACTATAGGCATCATGATGTTGTTGCTTACGTAATCGAAGATATCCAGGAGCTGACCTGTGGTACCGTTCGGGAGAGGATATTCGAAATAGAATATATTGTAACCGAAGCAGACAGCGAGTCCGATTATGAGAGCAAATCCGGTCTCTATCGTCGTTGCCTTCTGCCTCGAGATCCCGAATCCGTCCATGAAGCTCGACACTACGGCCTCGAGTATTGACACCGCACTTGTAAGTGCGGCAAAAAGCACCATCGCGAAGAACACGGTTCCGACGACATTGCCTATGGGTCCCATCTGCGCGAAAACCTTCGGAAGCGATATGAACATCAACGACGGACCCGCTTCACTCAATCCGTCTTTACCCATAAAGACGTAAACTGCGGGAATGATCATTACGCCCGCGAGGAACGCGACGAAAGTATCAAAAAACTCGATCTGATTTATGGACTTAACAAGATTGGCATTGTCAGGAACATAAGAACCGTATGCGATCATTATTCCCATCGCGACAGACAGGCTGAAGAACAGCTGTCCCAGTGCATCCATAACTATATAGAAAAAGCTTTTGACAGTGATACCTTCAAGGTTCGGGATCAGATATACCTTAAGCCCGTCAAGGCCTGTAGCGGTGTCCGACTTTATCGTTAATGAATAGATCGATATGGCAATGATAAGAAGGAACAATATCGGCATCAGTATTTTGGAAGATCTCTCGATACCCGCGCTGACACCTTTAAAGATAATGATGGCGCATGAAGCGAGGAACAAGATCATGTATATCGTCGGCTCGTATTGTCCGGAAATAAATGAGGAGAAATAACCATCCTCGGCAGCCTCAGCGCCGTGACCGGTAATAAAAGCGACAAAATACTTGATTACCCATCCGCCGATAGCGCAGTAGTAAGGAAGGATAAGAAAGGGGACCGCACAGGAGAAGAACCCGATCCATCTCCACCTCTCATGAAGATACTTGTAAGCGGTAAGCGGGCTCTGCTTGGTCTTACGCCCTATCGCGACCTCAGTCATCAACAGCGCGAAACCGAATGTCAGCGCGAGAATGATATATATGACAAGGAAGAGTCCTCCGCCGTCTCTGGCGGCAAGATACGGGAATCTCCAGATATTACCGAGTCCGACTGCACTTCCTGCAGCCGCGAGTACAAAACCTATGGAACCTTTAAAGGAACCTCTCTCTTTTTTTTCCACTTTTATTTCCCCCATTTATACAACGCTGTTAATTGTACCACGTTATTGATACCATATTAATTAAATATATTTAACAAACATCGGTTCAAGGGGATTTGTAATGAAAAAAGAGCTTTCCGACAGACAGCGCACTGCTGTAACAGTATTCTTTCTTTTTGTTTTGGGGGCGATCATAGGCTGGATATACGAGATGCTGTTCTATAGGATCGACGCCGGACAATTCATAAGAAGAGGCCAGGGCGGTCCGTGGCTTCCGATATACGGATTCGGCGCTTTGGGACTCACGATCCTGTGTTATAAGAGGAAGTTACATCCGCTCGTTGTGTTCACGGCCACAGTTATCGGATCGGGAATTATAGAGTTTACCACGGGATGGGTATTATTCCATTTCTTTAACGGTCTGAGACTTTGGGACTATAACACCGAGATATGGAATTGGGGAAATATCGGCGGATACGTCTGCTTCAGGTCAGTCCTTGTATTCGGTATCATGGGAGTGCTCTATGTTAAATGGGCGATCCCCGGGCTTTTCAAATGGACTTCAAAGATGTCTTCGAAGAAGCTTCTTCTGATCTTCATCCCCGTCGCGGTGATCTTCGCGGGGGACATACTAATCTCCTATATTATCCGCCCGCTGATGTCAGTTACCTGAAGCCTCGGAAAAATACTTCTTGAGGTATTTATGATATAACGCTTCGCTCTCAGCGGTCTTTCGCTGTTTGAAATCATGGACGTAAGATTCATTGCCGGAGGACCGGAATCGGTACACGATGGCTGCGATGTTAAGGCTGTGATCCGCTATCCTTCCGCAGCTGTAGAGGATGTCGTTAAACACAAAGCCGTGCCCGGGCTCGCATATTCCCTGCGAGAGCCTCTCAACGTGGTTAGCCTTATACGCGTCACACATCTCGCTTATTACTATTCGCAAGGGGCCGATCTCCTTGGCAAGATCGGTATCATCATTGAGATAACAGTCTATTGTCTTGGTATAGACATCTTTAACTGCGGCTACAAGTCTCCCGACTTCCGTGGTCGCATCAGGAGAGAACACTATCTTCTTACGCATTATCTCTTCAGATGAATTGGCCATATATGAGGCATGGTCTGCGATCCTCTCGAACTCACCTACGGCCTGCATCATCTTCGAGGCCCTGTTCTTATCCTCGACGGAAAGGTGGTGCGTGGTCGTGAGCTTCATCAGGAACGAACCGATAACGTCCTCGTAATTGTCGACCTTATCCTCGTTCTTCTTTATGAAATCGTAGTCATTATCGTTGTAACCGTAGATGAGCATATCGGTTGATTTATCAAGGCCGCTCCGAGCCTTGTTTACCATCTTGACCATAGAGTTCGTACACTCTGAGACCGCGATCGGCGGCGAGGTCATGAGACGATCGTCGAGCTTGAACTCCTGCTCTTCATCGGATTCCTTGACTATAAACCTCGCGAGCTTTACAAGCTGGTCTCTGAACGGCATCAGGATCAATGTATTTCCGATATTGAAGACCGAATGGAATGCGGCTATGCCGACGATTCCTATGGTCTTGTCCATAAACGCAAGATCGAGAACGGCATCAAACAGGTAGAATACTATGAGCCAGAACACCGTTCCGATCACCTTTATAGCCACGTGAATAACCGTAACCCTCTTGGCATCGCGGTTGACTCCGATCGAGGATAGAACGGCGGTCGCGCACGTACCGATATTGGCACCCATGATGATCGGGATCGCCATGCCGTAAGTAAGGCTGCCGGTAAGCGATAACGACTGTAAAATACCGATGGAAGCAGCCGAGCTTTGAATGATACCGGTAACGACAGTTCCTGCCAGTACGCCGAGAACGGGATTCTCCAAAGCAGTAAGTATGCTGACGAATCCCGCGGAATCCCTCAAAGGTGCCATCGAAGAGCTCATCATGGTCATTCCATGCATAAGTATGCCGAAGCCGACAAGCATCATTCCGATGTCCTTGCGCCTCTGCTTCTTCGAGCCCATTATGAGGATGATTCCTATAAGCGCGAAGATCAGCGAGAAGCACTTGGGCTCCAGAAGCTTAAGCAGGATACTTCCCTCGCTGTTGATTCCCGATAACGAGAGGATCCATGCGGTAAGTGTGGTTCCTATATCGGATCCGAATATAACGCCGACCGTCTGCGACAGTTCCATAATGCCGGAGTTTACGAATCCTACGAGCATTACCGTCATCGCAGACGATGATTGAATTGCAATAGTGATCAGAATACCTATAAGAAGGCCCTTATATGAATGATCTGTAGCCTTCTTTAAAAGCTTCTCGAGCTTTCCTCCGGCAGTCTTCTTCAATGATTCGGAGAGCAGATGCATTCCGTAAAGGAAGAATGCCAACCCTCCGAACAGCGTTATAAACGAGAATATATCCATCTGTATCTATATTTACCTTAAGTTATCAATCTGCCCAGAGGCTGTGAAGGTTGCAGTATGCGTAAGCCTTCTTTACTTCTGCGCCCGACAGTACCGAGAATACCGCCTTAGGCTCATCACCGGGGTTCAGGTGGGCGATCTGAACGCCTGCTGTCGTATCAAGGATCACGAACTGGATATAGTGTTCTGCCGTCATCGGATGAGCCACGGAACCGACTGATACGCTGACGATATCACCCTCGCGTGATACTACCGGAACATGCTTCTCCACTGCGGCGTCTACGGAAGAAGGTATTATCTCAGCCATTTCTTCGCCGCAACATATCATGGATACGCCGGAGTCTATGACCTTGATCGCGATATTTCCGCAGTGCTTACAACGATATAATCTGATTTCCATAGGTTCGTTCTCCTTCTATACAAGAATATGCTCTCATTTTAGCATATCCTGTCCGATCCTTCAGTATCATCTTTCTCAAGAGAACGTGACAATCTGTCCTGCTATTTCCAGACATCCGTATCCTTTAACCCTATATCGGATTCATGAAATACGGGATCTTTGCCCTCGGCTCTCTGCTTCTCATAATCCTGAAGCGCGGCAATGGCGATCTTGGAAAGTAAGAATATCGCTATTACGTTGACAACTGCTTCAAGCCCCATTGTTATATCGGCAAGACTCCAGGCAAAATCCATACTCAACATGGTCCCGAGCACGACCATAAGTGCCGAGATTATCCTGAAGACCGTCAGAACCGCTTTATTCTTGGTTATAAACAGCACGTTGGCTTCGGCATAGAAGTAATTACCGACTATGGACGTAAACGCGAACAGGCATACTGCGATGGTAATGATGTGGATCGCCCACGGTCCGAACTGTGCGGAAAGGCTGTGCTGGACCAGCGGTATTCCGTTAAGGGTATCGTCAGTCTTATAGACTCCGGTGAGGAGCAGGATGAAGACCGTGGCCGTACATATCATCAACGTATCGATATAGACCGATATGATCTGTGCGAGCCCCTGCTTGGCAGGGTGGGTTACCTCAGCGGAAGCCGATGCGTTAGGAGCGGATCCCATTCCGGCTTCATTGGAATAAAGCCCTCGTTTGATGCCGAGCACCATGCACGATCCGGTAAACCCTCCGAATATCGCCTTGAAGTCAAAGGCCGATCTGAATATGGAAACAAATACTTCGGGGATCTGCTTTACATTCATGATTATCACAAGAAGCCCCATCACGATATAAAGTCCTGACATCAGAGGTACAAGGAACGAAGAGAGCCAGCCGATCTTATCAGACCCGGCAAAAAAGAGATAACCGGAGACTGCACCGAGCACTATCCCTATGATCAGCGGTACGTTTGTGTTATACAGGTCGTCAACATAGTACTCCATCGTGGAAACGATGTTATAGGCCTGAAGTCCGTTAAACCCGAATGCGAATGTGACTATCAGCGATACCGAGAATACGATGCCGAGCCATTTGGAGTGGAGCGCTCTCTCGATATAATATGCCGGTCCTCCCTTAAACGATCCGTCCGGCTCGCGCACTTTATAGATCTGCGCCAATGTACTTTCGACGAATGCAGATGAAGCACCTATTATCGCCATTATCCACATCCAGAATGCGGCGCCGGGCCCGCCCAAAGCTATAGCGGTGGCAACGCCTGCCATGTTTCCCGTTCCGACACGGGAGGCAGTCGCTATCATGAGAGCCTGAAACGAAGACATTCCTTTATCGGAAGACTTCTTCTCCATCATGCACTTAAAGCAGTCCTTGATCAGCCTGACCTGCACAAATCGCGTCTTTACGGTGAAATATATGCCGACGCCCGCCAACATATAGATCAGGCACCATGTGTACAAAATATCATCTGCACGCGTGAGTATATCAACAATATCCATATTACTTCTCCGGCTTATATTAATTCTCCGGCTTAACCTCTTTCCATTTTGCATACTTTGAAGCGGCGCTCTTACATTCCTCTATCGTATTATACGACCCGCTCTTTACGACTCGCGACGCCATATCCAGAGAATAGAGGATATAGATTCCGGAAGACTTGGCGATAACATATCTTACGACGGGCAGGATCATATACCCTCCGTTCGGAAGGTCATCCCCTTTTATCTGCTCATAGCGGTTTTTATACGAGGTGAACATAACGGGTTCTCCCTCAAGATCATCAGGCGGGGCCCAGTTTATATAATCGGCGGTCAACAACAGGATCTGCGGCACTATCTGAACTGATATGTATATAAGCTCGACTGCACCCGCCAAAGCGAGTATCTTCCACGGCGTAAGAAGAAATCCTATCGTCATCAGGATGCCGCCGACACCCGGGATACCGGATACAAAATGTCCCTCTTTCTTAGAAGCCGCAGGTGCCAGAATGTAAGTCATTACAATAGCAAGCAATCCGAGAGCTGCTGTCACAAGTCCTAATGCCGTCACTTCCTCAAATACCTGAATACCATTCAAATCTGCTTTATTGCTATACATATCCATAGTATCATAAAGACACAACGGATCAGTAAAGGAGAATGCTTATGGAAAACAGAAAATTTCTCATCATAACCGGCATATTGGCTATAATCATCCCGATTCTGTTCTTCGCCATCCCATTCGGGACCGATCCTTTACAGATCATAAACCTCGCGATATTCATATTTGGTCTTATCGCCGTTCCCGCGGTCACATTCATAAAAAAGAGCGATAAGCTTTTCATGGTATGTGCACTAATCTACATCGCCATTCTTGTTGCATTCACAACGATAGTTGAACATAAGATCTCGGATAACACTTTCGTGGCGATCGGATTCCTGCCCGGCCTCATCATCAGCCTCACGGGCCTTATCAGGACCCGCCAAACAAATAAATCCAAGGCAAGCTACATCATCAACGGAATCGCTCTTCTGATCGCGATAGCAGGCATAGTCCTCCCCTTCTTCACCGGGTGGACGGTAAGGTGACAGGATTATAAATAATCCCAAATATTAAATGAATCAGTGTGATATGAATCTACTTCGTCCATGCTGTTGATAACGGCATAATCAACCGAGCCGGTTTCTACATCAATATAATACATTATGTACCCGCCCACATAGGGAACAAACTGAAATGTGCTGATATTATTATCTGTGCCAAGGTAGAACCAACCCCAGTTTGTGCCCCAATTCAGATTCTAATAAAGTATCTACGACCGTATTTCTTGACATTCCATTATTTAATTCATTAACCCAGTTATCATAACCGGCTGCATCAGGATCTCTTCCAAACATACAATGGTAAAGGCTTGCTATGTATTCTTCATTATTAACAGACGGATTCGTGAGTTCATCACTTAAAAAGAAGGTCCTGACAACATCGTCTCCTGTCTCTCCATTCTCAATATCAGACATCCATTGTTCCATTTCATCGTCTGTTGGTGCCCTTTGCAAACCATATTGATAGAAACGGTTGATAAATCTCCTTGTCTGTTCTGTTGTATCTGACGCTTCACCGGTTGTGACTTGTGGAGTAATATCCGAAGCATCAGTTCTGTATCGAAATATATTGTACGGTTTAATAATGAATATACAGAGTAAAACTACAACCAAAAGCGTACACACAGTATAAGCTGTGATGCGCAAGATTACACTCTTATCAGCATATCTTTTCCTCTGTATTTTGTGATTATACCATTTTAAAACAACCACATATCATATAAACTTTACAAATCACAAATGACGTAGTATAAATATAAACGATTGGGGGCTTTGATTTTTATGAAGAGTGATTCTTCCGTTGATAAAAAATCAAAGAATAAATTGCTTATTATAGTGTTATCTTCTGTAGGACTCCTGCTTTTAGGCTTGACAGTTTATTTTACAGTACGTTTTTTTCTGGATTCTTATATACCCCAAAATGTTCAAAGTGAATTATATGGTCCCGGATCAGCAACGCTTCCTTCACAGGAAGAATCAGCGACAAGCGATATTGTATATAGTTCTGAAACCGAGGATTATGCTTCAACCGTTGATTTTGATTCACTTCAAGCTATTAATCCTGATATATATGCATGGATTGAAATACCAGGTACAACAATATCGTATCCGGTAGTCCAGCATCCCAACGATGATTCATATTATTTAAGAAGAAACTCTGATGGCAACTACTCTGCCGGAGGAGCCATTTTCTCGGAAGGCAGATATAATCCTAAAGACTTCTCTTCACCTGTTACCATTCTGTATGGTCACCATACCAGTTCCGATAACATGTTAGGACCCCTTCAGTCTTATTTTTCCGATCCGGAGTTTTTATCACAGGATCCTAGTATCATCATATATACGCCGGATGAAGAATATGAATACAAGGTATTTGCTGCTGTCCCCTATGATAATTCACATATTCTTTACGCTTTTGATATGAATGACAATGAAGTTTTCATGGACTTTTTTGATAGTATTATGAGTATAAGGGAACTGGGCATTTATCAGAATGAATCCTTTATACCAACAAATAATACGGACAGGGTACTGATATTATCAACCTGTCTTGACGGAAACTCACAACGTCGCTTCTTGGTTATGGGAACACTTGTTTCCGACCATTAAAATATAGCGAAAAATACTAAGAAAGGAGATATCTGATGAAGAAACTGATTTCAATTATTGCCGCTGCTGCTCTTGTATTTACAATGGCTCTTCCGGTAATGGCTGCAACAAGCCCTTCTGTTGAGAGTCCTTCTGCAGATTCATCTGCCAACTCATCTGCATCTGGATCAACAGCAAGTGGCAGTAATGTAAACATTACGGAAACAGCTGCAAATCTCTCAACTGCCGAAGAAGCTTCAGTTCATAATGCTGCTGCCGCAATTGCCGGTGACAACGCTTATGTTCTGTATTTTACTAACATTGAAGCTCCTGCCGGATATTTCAGAAACAACAGAACTTTAAGAGTTGAGTTTTCGAGAGATTATGCACCTGATCTTCTTGGTATTCTGTATTGGAACAGTTCTACACAAAGCTGGGATGTCGCAGATTTTGCTGTCAATGGCAACATCATATCTGCCGTATTCCTTCACACATGTAATGTGGCTTTTGTAGTAAAAGCTCCAGCTGTTACTCAGACACAAGCAGATTCAACTGATGCTGTTTCTCCTCAAACAGGCATGTCATACACTACCTGGGCTGTTTTGGCACTGACAACAGCTGCCGGTTCATGTTTGTGTATTACTGTAGCCAGAAAGCTTAAGAAACAACAGGAAGTCTAATTCGTTCGACATAAACGCATATGACTTGCCCCCGCATTATGCTACGGGGGCTTTCCTATACATAGATTAAGCGGGTTCGTAGAACTCTCTTATCACCAATTCCTGCAGAGCCTCCTCGTCTACATAAAACTCAATATACCTCTCTCCCATTGACGACTCTCCTTCGATATTTACAATGCCCTCGAATTCATAACTTGCAAATTCGTAAGCCAATGACGGGATATCTGACACGTCTATGTTAGTAATCGTATGATCTGAAACTGCTTCATAAGCATCAACTGCAAAAGAATGGTTATCCATAAATGAATCTCGCATGGCTTCTTCCAGAGCATAAAGATAAGTATGTTGACGTCTCATTCTCGCTTCATTCGAGTCATCATCTACCATATCTCTTCTTGCCCTGATAAATACGAGTGCATGTTGTCCCTGAAGATGAACCGTTCTACCCATCACAAGAGTATCATCAACACCTGAAAAATCATCTTCGATCGGTACATCCACGCCACCCACAAGATCATTCAAGATCGGAACAACATCTGTCGTTATCGATATATAATTATCGACATCAATCCCAAACAGCAAATTGGAAACCGCATATACCGTATCTTCGCAACTCGATTCCCCTCCATCGCCATAGGTATGTGATAATGATATTTGCGCGATATTCGTTCCGGCATAGTCTCCCATAATATCATAGGTTCTTATACTCGCCATGGAATCACGATTGATCTGAATAACTTTATAGGATTTTGCGGTCTTGTCAAAAACAACCAGAAGAAGAAAATCCGCCTGACTGCTATTTCTATAATATTTATCCAGAGAGGACTCCTCCTCATCATCATTATCGTCAATGCCAATTACAAGCAACGTGCTGATGTCATCACGATAACGGTATCTATCTCCGTTATAATGAATAAATCGTGTATCCCGGTGCAACACACTATAATGAACAATAACAGCAATAACTGAAGCAATGATAACGACCGACAATATCATTATCGCGATCATAATAATCCGACATCGTCTTTTTTTATCCACAGATATTTCCTCGGCACATAGAATCCATATCGCGCATCACAACCGCCTGTATATGCATAATGACACGTCTTACAATTAACCTTATCATCCGTTGAAGGATATTCATAACTATACACCAAATCCCAAACATTCGACAAAATTTGTCGAAAAATGTCAATTTTGGGTAGTTATATTCTGCCCTCAAAGCATATAGACTTGTATATGGAATAAACATATTGGGGGCAGATAGATATGGATAAAAGATTAGACAGGATCAGACGTTACCGTCTGATCGATAATTCATTTATGAAGGTATTTTCAAGGATAATCCCGAAGCGGTTGAATTGGTCCTTCAGATCATTCTAGGAAGAACGGATATCAGAGTCTTATCGTCTTCTGTTGAATACAATCTGGATAATATGGAGGGACGCTCTGTTATCCTTGATGTCCATGCAGAAGATGAATCCGGGATCCGTATTTGAGACCATGGATATAGATGATCACAAGCAATTTAAGGATAAGAGGCATATAATATATGTGAATGGTGCTGCAAGGTGCGGCACAACGGAAATAGGACAACTGATGGAAGATTTCTTCTGCACGGATCCGGATAAGATCAATTATCCGCAATTACGGGAGAGGTTCAGATATTTGAAGAATAGTAATAAGGGGGTTAATGAGATGATGACTATTGAAGAAGAGGTCATGTTAGAAGGGGCTGAAAAATCAAGGATAGAGATTGCATTGAATTTGATAAGGTCGGCAGATTTGTCCTATGAGAAGATTGCTTCGGCAACCGGCCTTTCGCTTGAGAAAGTTGCGGAACTCGCTGAGGCTGAAGCTAAGTCAGGCTGATATAATGGGAGCACATAAGTACTATCCGTTAGTTTTGTCTGCCAATTAAGACTTTTTGTGTCCGCAAAACAGGTCTCAAATTATCCGTCAATTACTCCCTTACATTCCGTTTACGTCGGCAATCTTCACTTTTTCAAAACTGTTAAATATGTGAGGTATTGCGCATTAATGCTATTAAACCTATCAAGTATGGAGTCAACATGAGCGAGCGGAACCGGCAGGTTATGTCTTGGAGAGAAAAACGGTCTGCGATAGCCTATTTTTTACTTAATCTTTGAATTTAAGAGATATTAAGTAGATTATATTAGGATATCGCTTTGCATTTCTACTTATTATCCTTTATAATCTACTTAATCTAAAAATTTTCTCAAGTTTAAGTAATTTATAAATGAATGAAGGACCACATATGATAACAGGACGTCAAAAAGAAATTGAACTATTAAACACCGTACTGAACGATAACCGTTCCCATTTTCTTGCAGTTTATGGAAGACGAAGAATAGGAAAGACATTTCTAATAAGAGAATTCTTTGGAGGAAGATTTACTTTCATGCACTCAGGCTTATTTGAAGGTAAACTTAACGATCAGTTATATGCTTTCTCGTCCTCCCTTAAAGATGCCGGATACCAGCAGAAAAAAGCGATACACAACTGGCTGGAAGCTTTCGATGCTCTTAAAGAACTTGTCTTGGAGTCTAAAGAGCATCGTAAAGTCATCTTTATCGACGA
Source organism: Mageeibacillus sp. UBA6980 (assembly GCA_002450095.1). Taxonomy (GTDB): domain Bacteria; phylum Bacillota; class Clostridia; order Saccharofermentanales; family Saccharofermentanaceae; genus Saccharofermentans. The sequence continues at coordinate 126,641 of DJYK01000003.1, forward strand.
ACTCTCATGGATGGACACTCCAAAAAGCAAACTGATAATGGCGCTGGAGCATTTCTGGAACGGCTTCGCATCATCAAGAAATGATATTATCCTTATCGTCTGTGCATCTGCCACATCATGGATGTTATCCAATGTGGTTCACAACAAAGGAGGTCTGTATAACCGCCTTACAGAACAGCTCCATATTCAGTCTTTCTCTCTTAAAGACTGTGAAGATTATATCAACAACAAGAATATAGCTCTGAACAGGGAACAGATCGCACAGTACTACATGATCTTTGGCGGAGTACCGTTCTATTGGGATTTCCTACAGAAAGGCTACAGTCTTCAACAGAATATTGATAACATTTTGTTCTCTCGTGAGGCTCCGCTTAAGAATGAATTTGATTATCTGTATGCATCCGTCTTCAAAAAGCCTCAAGTATATATCAGGATCGTCGAAACGCTGGCAACAAAGAAAGTCGGGATGACGCGCGAAGAGATAATCCAAAGGTCGGGAATCATCAACTCGGGTGATCTGTCCCATAAATTAGAAGAACTTGAAAGCTGCGGATTCATACGTGTTTACTACGCTTTCGGAATGAAGAAAAAGAATGCCGTATACCAGCTGATTGATAGCTTTACTCTGTTTTACTATCAGTTCCTTAAATCAAGACCTACAGACGAACATTTCTGGTCCAATCAGATCAACACTCCTGCCGTAAACACATGGGCAGGTCTCGCCTTTGAACGTCTTTGTCTGCTTCATATCAATCAGATGAAACAAAAGCTAGGTATAACAGGCATCATTTCCGAAGTAAACTCCTTCTACTGTCAAGCTGATCCTGATAAAGGAATCACAGGCTCCCAAATTGATCTTCTTATAGTCCGTAAAGATCAGGTAATCAACTTATGCGAGATGAAATACTCATCCTCCGAATATACAGTAACGGAAAAAACTGATCGTTCAATTCGTAATAAGATCAATGACCTTCGCATCTCATCCGGCACAAAATATGCTATACATCCGACAATCGTAACAACCTATGGATTACTGCCTAACTCTTACTCAAACAACATACAGTCGGTGATTACTCTGGATGATCTGTTTCGTCAACACTATTAACACGCAATAACAAAATCACAAAGGAATAATCTGTTGCACTCTTTTACAAAGCAGGCTGATCTGCTATCTCACAGTTGCCCTCTCACGGTCGTTTGGTACTCATCCCCGTTCTTGTAGTACGGACAGTCCTTGCTTCTTCTGTACGACAGCCTCATAACCTCATCTTCATCAAGATCGAGGTCACATAGGACTTCGCCTGTCATTTCATCCGTATATGCATACTGACATGTCTCACAATTTGCCATATCATCATCTCCCTTCCGGATATAGTTCTCGGTCAGCGTCATTAGAGCTTTCCGACATGGATCCCATTATCCTCTCTGTGTATCTGTAAAAACCTTTCACCCCTTCTCGCGACTCTTCCGCCGTGACGTGAGGAAGCGGTACCCTGAAATCATTAACGTAATCGTAACTGTCAATTATAAGTTTTCCGGCCATAATGTATACTCTTAATGCCTGCCTGATGTAAGTCGGAGAATCAAGGAGCGAGACTGTCCAAGGTTTCTTCCTTCCCCGGGGTGTCTTCGGCAGAAGAAAATAACGCCCTTCCGTCTTCGCCGATATATCCCTCTCGGAATAATTAATCGGAACGTAACCTTCCCCGGACGGCGTTCTCTCCTCATATATAACTTTTTTGATCCCTTCCCCCTCGAAGAATACTTTTGTCCTTTTATATATACTGTGTGTCACCGAGTAGACCACCTCGACATCCCATGACGGATCGACAGGAGACAAACCGTAGCAGCAGCGCATCAGGTCATCAAGCTTCAAACAAGACTCGTCGCTGTCGAAGGCCTCACTGCCCCGGCTTTTCCTTACCTCTCTTCCCTTACTTAAACTCTCCTGCTCCCTTTGCAAGATAAAGTCGCCGCTCTTCATTCCGTCGAAAGAATTAATAACATCTTCCGGAAAGAACTTTCTAAGGTTCTCTTCATCAACGCCGTACTTTCCTCTCCAATGAACAAGCGGGTAGAAGTTGTCTGTCTCGTATCCATCGAAACCGCGTTCACCGAATGGTGTAAACACCTCGTTGTACCCTCTTCGATCCGGAGCCTCAAGTATCCCCATCGTCGACAGCACACCAAGTATCAGGTTTATCCGACCTGCATTCGCTTTAATGATCTTAAGACCGGTTATCTTCTTTTGAAGCGCCGTGTACTTATTATTCGGTCCCATATTCCTCGCGACATCGAGTATCTTGCAAAGAATATCCGCATCTTCCTTCGTATATTTAACTTCGGGAAGAGTCTTATAATTCATAAGATCGCGGAGCGCATAATCCGCAGTCTGCATATGATCGAGACCGTCAAGATACTTAACTATCGACTCGTAAACCAACCTGCCGTCAACGCTTCGCATATCCATGCCACAGATCTGACAAAATGAGCTGCGTCCGATCATCAGAGGATCATGTTTGATCAGTTTCTTGGCATATATGTAACTTGCGATAGCGGTCATGTATTCTATACGCCCTGTTGAGAGACTGTAGAGAAAACCGTTAACGAGCTTATTCTGATCTGATTTTTCGGCAACCTTAATAAGTCTGCCCACCGACCTGTTATGCTTCTTAATATCTGACGCGGTCAATTTCTTCATAAGAAATCGACTTTTACAATACCAGTTCGGCGATATTAAGAAGGAAGTTACCTGCGGATGTAACGCTTATGTAAGCGCATTTCCACTGTCCGCCGTCGTTAACGAGGATGCAGTAGTTCGTTCCGTATACTTCCTGTGTCGCGAGAACGCCGCAGGGAACCGCGCCATCCAACTCATCGGATGTCACTTCGTTATAAGCATCCAACACATCACCGGTCAGTGTCATGTCCTGTACGGGGAACCAGCCTCCGACCAGAAGCTCGTCTGGCTCATCCTCGAGATACATCGTCTCGGCAGTAGAAGAATGTGCGAAAGACGGGTATTTGACCTGCTCGACCGTCACACTCGATCCTACATCCCGAACGGTAACTATCACCCAATTAGCTTCTGCATCGGGTGACACCACCGAAGAACGGCAAAGAAAACTCGTTCCGAGAGGATCCGACTCAGGTACGCCGAGGCAGATGATCGGTACATATTCAACATCGAGGACTTCCGTTGCCGCATCAAACAGGTTCTGTCGGTCAGAGTTCATCTCCCATTCGGATGTATCGGCTTGAACGGCAGATACTGACTGCTCGGTTTCTGCCTCTGTCTCGGCCGGCTTTTCCGAACTGCAACCGCACATTACAGCGGTACCCATTGACGCAACCAATAAAAGCGAGATTAACCTCTTCATATAAACCGCCTCCCGGATCATTATGTTTCTATTCTATCATTGTAGCCTTCGAATAAAAGCGGTCTTGCCGTTACTTCTATCTTCAAATCATGCTCTCGATGATCACGGATGACGCGTCTACCCTGTCTTCTTCGATCTGCTCTTCGTACACCGTTGCCAGGGCTCCGTCAAGCTGAAGCCTTATGCTCTGCGCTCTACAGATTTGATTTAATAAACCCGGCCAGAAAATTTCCCAGCTTTCGCTGGTTATCTTCATCCATATGGACGCCGTCCGCATCACTTACCTTCACGTGATCGGCGGCATCGATAAACTCTGTGCCGTACATCTGCGACAGTTTTCTATACCAGTCAGACAATTCCTTTGACAGTTTAATCGCGTTCTCATAGCCGAAGCTGTCCCCGAGCCAGGAATCCCTTATCGCATCTGAGATATGTGGCGGTGCGACCAATACGATCTTAAAGCGGTTTTGGCATCTGAACTCGTTATACGCCTTGACCTTCTCTATAAGTATCTGCATCTCTCCCGCGATATCCATCGCCGAGTAAGAGAACTTACGCTTACAGTCGTTAGACCCCAGCATGATGATCAATACATCAAAGGGTGTATGTGTCTCGAGGCACGGACCTATATATGTAAGTCCGTTCTTCTCCCCTTCAGCAGGATCTTCAGTCGCTATGGTGCGGCCGTTCTGCCCTTCCTCTATAACTTCATATTCATCGCCCAGGATCTGACCCATCACGCGCGGCCACCTGATGCTCTCATCAAAACGCACTCTGTTAACGGGATCATATCCCCATGTAAGCGAATCACCGAAACATAAAATTCTCTTCTTAGCCATATCAAAAACCTCTCTTAACCAATTGTATCATCACACCCGGGACTTTCAGTTATCCATATTGATGTAAAAAGTCCCGTTTTTCACTCAAATAAGCCAAAACGGGACTTTGGGCGGGACTTTTTTATAAACACGGAACCATTTTAAGTCCCGACCGCAACCGCCGTTATACAGATGGCCTTCGGATCTTCATAACAATAGCTTTCTCCACGCCTCAGTCAATCGGTCAAGAGACCACGCCGCATTGGCGGGACTTGTCGAAGGAAGGCATACAGCCTCCCTCCCGATAACGGATCTGATATATCTGTTATAGATTCTCTCAGCGGTCTTACCGTTAACACATATCTTAATTATATCCGCACGTTGAAGGATCTGATCGATATCGTTCACAACTGCATTTCTGATGCTCGAATCTGAAGAACCTTCGATCTCACACGAGCCGATAACATCCCAGACAGCTATATGATTACGAAGAAGAAACTCTTTCTTATCTTCATTTGAATGAGGCAGGTCTTCATTAAACAATGACGCGAGGACCTTCCAGAAACGGTTCTGAGGGTGACCGTAGTAAAACCCCGTCTCTCTCGACTTTACGGACGGAAAACTCCCGAGTATCAGGATCTTCGAATCTTTATCGTATACAGGCTCGATCGGATGAATTATCATCTCTCTTTATCCCTGATTATCGAGATCGTCACCGTGATTATGAGCATAAAGGGATAGATCAGATAAGGTATGAGCGACATGCTCGTAATGCGGCCTATATTAGCGGCAACAAGAAGTTGTGCGCCGTATGGGATTATTCCCTGCATTATGCATGAACAGGTATCAAGAAGCGATGCCGTCTTCTTTGAAGAAACATTGTATTCTTCACTTATCTGCTTTGCTATCGGAGCCGCAATTACAATGGCAACCGTATTGTTGGCCGTAGCTACATCCATGATCGCAGTAAGCATAGCGATGCCCGCCATCCCGCCTCGCCGTCCTTTTGCCGTCTTCTTGATACGAGAGAGTATTGCTTCAAAGCCGCCGTTTACCTTAATAAGTGCTGCTATCGAAGCAACAAGGATAGTGACGATGATCGTCTCGAACATACCGGACATACCGTTACCGAGAGATATAAGAGCAGAAGTGTAGGTCAGCGATCCGGTTACGGCTCCGGCCCCGATAAACAGGATGATTCCCGTGATCAGGACTATGAACACGTTAATACCGATAACAGACATCGCGAGGACAATAAAGTACGGCAGTGCCTGAATCAGACTAAACTCGAATTCCCCTACGTCTGCGCCCTGCGGTGTAATGGCATTTATTATGAGCAACACAAGGGTCACTATGGCCGCGGGCAGAGCTACCTTAATGTTGGTGCGGAATTTATCTTTCATCTCGACTCCCTGTGTCTTGGTAGCCGCGATCGTCGTGTCAGATATAAAAGACAGATTGTCACCGAACATCGAGCCTCCGACTATAACGCCGAGACAGAAAGGAAGCGCGATCCCTCCGTTCTGCGATACCGCGCATGCGATCGGAGCGAGAACGGAGATAGTACCGACACTTGTTCCCATAGCCATCGATATGATACAGGAGATCAGAAAAAGGCCCGGGACTGCAAATCTTCCGGGAATTATGCTGAGCAGCATATTAGCCGTACTCGACGCTCCTCCGGCCTCGCTCGCTATCCCGCTGAACGCTCCTGCCAAAAGAAAAATAAACAGCATTATGACGATGTTGTCGTCACCTATGCCTTGTGCACACGTATGGATCTTCTCATCAAAACTTCTGTTCCTGTTCTGCAGAAAGGCCGCTATCAAAGAGATCGAGAAAGCGAGTACGACCGATACTACATAGAATCCCATATGTCCGTCGATTGGTCTTACGTATTCAAAGAATATCCCGTTGCCAAGATAAAGGATCAGAAAGATCACTATCGGTATCAAGGCCCGCCTTCCGGACCTGAGTTCATCTTTTTCTTTATTCATATTATTCCCCCCCGATTACGATTATATCCTCTTTTACATACTGTTGCCCGTTATTTCTTTTGTATGTATTATGGAGTCATGATCATCATGAGTGACAACATAAGGCTCAGCGCTGTTTTGGAACGACCGGAAGGACTCTCACAATGTCCTCTGTGCATAATAATCCACGGTTTTACCGGAGACATGGAAGAACGGCACATCAAGGCTGTGGCTGAAACGATGCGTTGTAACGGCATCGCGACTTTACGAGTGGATATGTACGGGCACGGCGAAAGCGACGGTAGATTCGAAGATCATACGCTGTTTAAATGGCTTACAAACGGAATGGACGTGATCGATCATTCCCTGACTTTGGATTTTGTATCCGAGATATGGCTGTGCGGGCATTCGCAGGGCGGACTTCTGACGATGCTCCTCGCATCTATGGAACGGGATATAGTAAAGAGACTCTTCGCGCTGTCACCTGCAGTAATGATCCCGGATCAGGCGCGTGAAGGAAGTACTCTGGGAATGAGCTTCGACCCCGTTGATCTGCCGAAGTATCTGGATGTAAAACCGGGATACAGACTTAAAAACAACTACATACGTGTCGCACAGACCATCGATGTCGACCGGGCCGTAAGAGCCTTCAAGGGGAAAGTATTCGTCGCGATAGGGACCGACGACCGGACCGTATCGCCTTCGATCGTTGCCCGGACAGTAGCCGGATACTCCGATTGTAAATACGTTGATATACCGGGCGATACGCATTGCTTTGATAACAATCTCGAATGTCTGACGGCGCAGCTCGACAACTATCTTAAAGAGCAGGTTTATTAACAGCAGAGCGGCATCAGAAAACAATTGGTCTGTCCGTTACCCCATCCACAAAAGCATCCACAAATCTCTGAGTTTTTGTGGATGGATCTGTGGATAAGCGGTCATATCCACAAAATCATCCACAGACTTGCTTATTTTTGTGGATGGATTTGTGGATGGACGATCATTCTATATCAAGCACAGAGCACTCGGCTGTTCGATGGTCACAGATACAGGATCTCATCGGCTATATTGTCGGTGAATGCCTGATCATGCTCGACGAAGATCATCGTTATGTCACTATCGCCGATAAGCCGCTCGATCTCCTTTCTGATATAGACATCTATGTAGTTCAGAGGTTCATCCCAGATATAGATATCAGCCTGCTCACAAAGAGACAAAGCGATCATCACGATCTTCTTTTGCCCTAATGACAATCCGTCAACATCCCTGTCGAGCATCTGCTTGGTAAAGCCCATCTTGATAAGGATCGTAGAAAGCTGTGTCTTATCGACGCCCCTTCGCCCCGCTATCTCATATATGGTGCCTTTAAGGGAAGATGTATCCTGACCGACATACGAGAATCGGATTCCGGGAGCTGTATAGATCTTACCTTCGGCTGTGATCCCTTCGTCTTCTCCTTTCCCTGCAAGGTATTTAAGGAGTGTACTCTTACCGCAGCCGTTGTTCCCGTTGACGGATATCTTAAGGCCCTGGCGCACTTGAAGGTTTATTCCGCTTCTGATCGGGAGACCGTCCCTTTTTATCGTCACATCGTTAAGTTCAATCGGAGTCTTATTGGGATGCGTGCTTCCGGTGATCTTAAGTTTCTCCTCCTTCTCGAGATTCGTAAGAAGCGATGACTTCTCTTCGATCTTTCTCTCGTTCCGGCGCTGAAGGTTACTTGCAAGCGATTGAAGTTTACGTGACTTCTCAGCCTCGTATGATCTCATCCAATGGTTCTGTGCGACCTTCGAAGGCGCTTTGCTCCTGTTCTTATTAGCCTCAGCCTTGGATGCCCATCTCGCATTCTTCTTCACCGCATCCTCGATCCCGCTTATCTCTTTTTTAAGTTGCTCGTTACGCACTTTCTGTCCGCTCAGAAGCTTCTCGTTATTATCCCACCAGACCGAGAACGTCGATGCGGTAAGTTCGGCGCCCGTCTTGGTTATCACGAGCGTATGATCCGTACATCGATCGAGGAAGCTTCGGTCATGCGAGATCATTATGAAGCCGTCTTTCTGCGCCAGGTACTTGGCGACCGATTCTCTTCCCTGTCTGTCGAGATGGTTCGTAGGTTCGTCGATAAGCGGGTACTTTCCTTCCGAAGCAAACAGATGCGCGAGCATGAGTTTTGTCCTCTCGCCTCCCGACAGTGTCTCTATAGGACGCCACATAATGTCGGGATCCGCATCCATAAGATTCAATTCTTTCCTTATCTTCCAGTCTTCGGCATCCGTAAGATCGTCGAGCGGGAAACATATAGTCTCGGGAACGCCCGTGACCGTTCCGCTATAGGAAAGCTCACCTTTAAGTATCTTAAGAAAAGTAGTCTTGCCCCTTCCGTTGCGTCCTGCAAGTGCCAGACGCCAGGTGGTATCGATCCCGAGAGTCAGATGCGAGAATACATCCTCCTCGGATCCGTCGTAACCGAATGAGAGATCGTTTATGTTAATAAGTGCCATATATTATTTACCTCCGTGTATAACACGTCGGATAAATCCGTAAACAAATACCGCGACCAAAAGCCGCGGCATCAGAATAAAACACATCAATGTATTAAAGATTCAGAACATCAAAAAAGACTTATCCGCGTGATAATAAAAACCTCAGCAGACAGTAACTTTCATCGGTGTTCCTCCTTATTCGTTTATGAGCCGATAATACACAATCGAATTATCGATGTCAAATACACGTATTGCTCAATAGTCATCCAGGAAAGATCTTCTCTTTCCGTCTTTCTTAAAACCTATCACGGCATCGAGGTCAATGTTCTCAACGCTTCTGAATATATTCGCTTCCACGGCAGGATTATCTTTCTTAAGTGAAGCGATGAGGTTCTTGATCTCGAGCCTTTTGGACGACACCTCTTCCCCGCCCGAGACCTTACAGGCACAGCGCAGAAACTTAAGATCATTAAAGTCCTTCCACTTTATGATGTCCTCTTCTCTGATAAGATACATGGGACGAATGAGTTCCATCCCTTCGTAATTTCTGCTTCGAAGCTTCGGCATCATGGTCTGAATCTGTCCGCCGTAGAGCATCCCCATAAGTATTGTCTCAATGACATCGTCGTAATGATGACCGAGTGCGATCTTATTACATCCGAGCTCACGCGCTTTATTGTAGAGATGACCCCGCCTCTTTCTGCCGCATATATAGCAGTGCCCCTTATCGGCTTTATTGACTTCATCGAAGATGTCACTATTAAAGAATGTAAGCGGTATCCCGAGGTCCTTGGCATTACTCTCGATAAGCTTTCTGTTCTCGGCGGTATAACCCGGATCCATAGATATATAGACCAGATCGAAAGAAACCACCCTATGCCTTTGTATCTCGCGAAGAAGCATAGCCATGAGCATGGAATCCTTCCCGCCCGAGATACAGACGGCGATCCGGTCACCCTCACATATAAGTTCATACTCTTTACATGCTTTGGTGAAGGGCTCCATGAGTTCTCGGTGAAACTCACGTCTTATACTCTCTTCGACTTTGACCTGCTTCATATTATCTATCCTGTTTCCAATCGCCCTGTTTCCAAATGTCGTTCTTCTCGTGATCCTTGTACTTAATGATGAGTACCGCGCAGATGATCACAAGGACGAGGACCGCTCCCCATGAACCTTCCACGCCGAATCCCGTGTCGAAGAAGAAATCATCGGCCGCGGCATCTAATTTGAAGATCGAATACTTCGATACAAGGCCGCTGTTCGGAAGTCCGTAGAAGATATTCTGGGTAAAGTTCCAGGAAGTGTGCAACGCGATGCTTATCCACAGATTATCAAAGTAGAGGACGATCAATGCGAACAGAACGCCCCACCCGAGAAGTTCGAGTATACTGGCGGCATTTAACCCGTCGTTACCAAGATGCATGGCAACAAAAAACAAAGCGTTGCCTGCTACTGCCACAAAAGGATCCTTATATCTTCTTCTGAGCTTCTGATAGATATACAGCCTGCTGAGTATCTCTTCCGCACCGGATTGTATTCCTACAAAGAGAATGAAACCGATTATGGTAAGGACCTCAATCTTATTGAAATGAAGCTTTAAGTCCCCGAGAAAGACAGCGCCGACAACATTAATTGAATTCAAAAGGAAGCCTGCAACACCGCCGATCACTATACCTATTAAGACCTTGCTTATCTTCTTAGGAAAAATCTGCCTGATCATCGGGCGATTTGGCTTGGGAATAAGGATCGCCGCAGGTATTACTATCCAGGTTCCGATGAATGCTATGTAATTATTCATGAACGCCTGCACATCCGTATCGGGAGTAAATAACTTTGCAAGGTTTGAACTTCCTGTTGCGGACGCCAGAACAGCTCCGACAAAAAGCAGAGCGAAAGCCGCTAAATATGTTATCGGCAGGATATCTGTCCATGTTCTCGGAGTTCTTAAAAACTTCTCTTTAAACGAATCCATTAAAGTCTCCGGAATATCGTGTATCTTTGATGACACCTTACGGTGTGTATCTTCGATGACACCTTACGGTGTGTATCTTCGATGACACCTTACGGTGTGTAATAATCAGCCCACTCGGCGGCGCTGATCATAAAGTGAAGATTGTTATCCTCGATACAACCGGTATCGATTATATATGTGACACCGTTTACATCCATCTCGCCCCAGTAGTGATTGTTATGTCTGTATCCGATGTGACCGTGTACCATCCTGACATCGTAACCAAGATAACTCATCATGGCGAGCATCGCTCCGTTGTACTGAATACATTGGCCGTTACGGTGGTTGAATATCGCATCCGTATAACTGCTGCCGACTACACCGTTATAACCGTAATGAACGTTTACTCTTATCCAGAGGGCCGTGTATTCGAGCTTCTGAAGGTCAGTCCATCCGGGCTGGAAGTGCTGGTCGGCAAACTGCTGACATATCGCATAATCTGAAGAAGATACGGTAACCGTACCCGTCTGACCGCCGCTCTTTTCTCCCATAGGATATACGCTTCGGGGATTTCTGTCGGTATGGTTCTCGAAGAAGGAGGTGATCTCGGGACCGAATGCATCCTCCCAGTACATCCTGAAATAAGCCTCGGTCTTTCCGAATCCCTCGGGTACGCTTATATGGTCGCCGGGATTGACACCGAAGGACAGGCACTTATTCCTGAACTCTTCTGAATCCGCAAACCCGTTGAAGAGCACCGATATCGATCCGTCCACCTGATAGAGACGGTCGTACCAGTAGTAGAATCCTTCCATATCGGACGGTCTGTCGAGGAATACGCGGTAGAATCTGTCTATCGTCTCATCGGGATAACTGTTAAGACAGATATTAAGGAACTCATTGCTGAAGAAGAATCCGTAAGCCGCCTGCTTGCCGGTGATCTGTCCGTTCGCGAGCTTCGAGCACCATTCATTGTAGCCTGTCGGATCAGGTTCCCGTCCGAGACACTCTGAGTACAAAGACGATACGAATCTTCTGATCCCTTCTGACGGTTCGACATCTGCTCTGACGACAGTTCCGATATTTACGGCCAGTATTAGTGTCAAAAGCATCGCTGATACTGTTCTTATGATATTTTTACCCTTCATAACGATACCTCCTCATACAAAAGTATTATAGCATCGAATAATAAAACATCATTCTCGGAACCCGGATGATGATAAAAATCATGCTTATCCGACAAACTCGTACAAAGATGTCGCTTATGCAACAAACACCCGTAACATTGCCTATCGTACCGTAACCTTCGTTGTGGTTTTATATGCTTGTGACAAACGAGAACAAACTTACACACAGGGACCTCGACGATGAGGACTTCATCGAGACTCTCTACGTAGTATTCTTCAACAGGATCCCTTCCGAGGCTGAAGTTGACAACTGGGAGAATGCACTTGATAACGGAGCATCAAGATCACAGGTATTCGACAGCTTTGCCGCTTCTTCCGAATGGTCCAACACATGTTCCGGATTCGGTATCAATAAATAATCCGAGATTGTTCTCTACACATACCCAAGAAAGCCGCCGGTTTATTCCGGCGGCTTTTACAATGATCAAAATGCGATTGACGTACCCTCAACACCTCCGTTAAGGACACCGATGATAAGACTGATCCCCAGGTACAGAAGGATAGCCGTTATTATCACTTTACTGATCACGCCTTTCATTGACGGGTTCATAACGGAACCTGCATCATCCTTGTTTACGTTGATCGTGTATGGTCCCAAAGGTATCTTAGCATCGATACCCCTGGTAAGAGTATCGCAGAAAGCAATGATCTCGCGGCCGTCGAGATAATAACTGAAAACGGGAGAATGATACCAATGGCTTCTTTTCTGACTGTTGCTGTTGTTGCCCCTTACATATCCGATGCAATCAGCCTCAACACTCACGGTGTAGATCCGCGATCTTCTGGTAAAGAACATAAGGAGCGAGACAACATTGTAAAGCCCCATTACCACACAAAAAACGCCTCCCATGAAGTAATTGCACTCCCAATCCGTCTCGAAAGGAAGATTGAACCACATAACGGGGATCAGTACCGCTTCAATGAGAAGAAGTACGCCGGTAAGTCTCCTCGCCGTTCTGTCTATATAGAATTGATAGTGTGAAGAAGGCTTGTTGCTTATCAGGCTTAACAGACCTGCAAAAGCAATCACAGAGGCCGCTGCAATATGGAAGATAACGCTCTTTCCGCAGGGGAGGAATATATGAAGTGCCAGTCCCGTCACGACAGAGGCGATCAGGACAAGCATGCCTATACCTGCTTCCGGCAGATAATTGGATCTTATGACCGGCTTGCCTTCTGAAACCTCCATTAATTGTTCATGAACTCTACGGGAATACTCGAATGGAAAACTGCTGAAGAATCCGGGTGTCTGGTTCTCGCTGAAGACCAGATCGTAATGCTTTTTCTCATCGTAGATCATATTCTCTCCCCTATTCGTAACGAAGTGACCATGCTGTTGTAGAAGAACGATCGACTATATTGTCTTGAAGCGCAATCTCCTCATCGTTGATCGTCAGTTCGAAGGTTACGTGATATCTGTCGTAAAACTCATTCCACTGATAGATATGCACGTCGGGAGCAGTGATCTCAAAAGTTATCATTGAGATACCGGTGTTATCATCTGTAACGATATAGGCGCCGGGTTCTATACTCTCTTCGCCGTATTTCTCTGCTAACAACGGATAATGCTCGCTGCTGAACTGTCCTATGTTATCAATGTCATACGGCTCACAGCTTACCGTCATATAATACGGACTGTCCGATGAATCCGATGCTTCTTCCGGGCAGTATGTGTACAGATACGGATCAACCGATTCGGATTCAACCTCTATCCACCCGGGATCAAAGCGATAACTGCCGAATTCCTTCTCACAGATGAGAGGTATTTGTTCTTCCTCGGCTTCCAGAGCTCTCATATATCGTTCCGTGGCGTGACAGGACGACAAGATCAATCCCATCGTCAGGATGAGAATAACGGAAATCATTTTTCTCAGCTTCATTTTTCTGTCACCCGTAATCAATCAGCTGCCCGCTTATGGGCAAAACGAACAAGATTATTCCTTCATCTCCTTGAATTCTTCGTTGGTCAGTTTCTTCATGATCCCGCAGCAGGGACAGAATATGATCTTGTAGCCGAATACCGGGAACAAAGGAATGAAGAATATATGGAAGTATCCCGTTTCCTTGGCAAGCGATGCATCCACTTCATGTCCGCAGTTCGTACATCTCATTCTTCCTAACTGCTTTACCGTCTTAAGTTTCTTTCTTGTTCCGTAATATACCATCATGATAGTGCACCCCCGTTAAGCGCCATCTTCGCTCTTACCGCATCGATGACTTCGTTAAAGATATTCAGTGTCTTCGCTCCTGCACGGGGATAGACCGCCATATGCTTGATACCGGCGTCAGTCTCTACCGCAAGCGTAAAGTTATTAAAATCGTAAGAATTCCCTATGACATTCGTTCTGTAAATGCTCTTTATCTGAGATATGGGAACGATCATCAGCGCACCGCCGATCCCGATCCGCGAGAAGCATACAAAAGAATCCGTTACCATCATCCTGAACTTGGAAAACTCCTGTGCGGTAGGTCTGGATGCCTCTTCCCTTGCCGCGTCAAAATACGCTTCGGATCCCGGATCCTTGGAAAGCAATTTCTCGAGCTTCTTGGCATTCTTGGGACTGTCGTCAAGCATTAACTCTTTAATGTTTTTCATCTTTACCGTTTATCCTTTTCTAATGAGATCATTACGTATTATAACCTTTACGACACTGTCTTCCAAACACATCGGCCGGATCTGTATTGTTAAATAATTTAAGTAAAGACTTGTTATAATATAAAGAAAGATCGCTTATAAAAGGACTGACGTTGATATGAAAAGCAAGAATCCTGATAACAAGAACAGCAGAACACTATGGGGCGGGATCATAGGAGGACTCATCGTAATCGCGATATTCGTCGTCGGCGCATTCAGTACGGGCCGGGCCGTTCATAACGATAATACGAGAGCCGTACACGCGGTAAGTGATTTCTTTCTGGACGAGCTTGCCGGAAGACGTGAACAGGTAGTTGCATTTAACCTTCAAAGAGAGATCGAGGATCTTCAGGTAGCCGTCGGACTTCTGACAGAGGCGGATCTGTCGGATGAAGAACATCTTCAGGCTTTTCAGGCAAGGATGAAGTCCCTTTACAGACTTGAGAAATTTGCATTCGTTGATACCGACGGGATCATCTACACGTCGATGGGAACGCAGGACAATATCGGCGATTATTCGTTCGACTACACATCGATCTCGGAGCCCGAGATCTCGATACTGAATATCAACAGTCCGGATAAGAAAGTAATAATAGCGATCCCTCTGGACGGCATAGACTTCAAGGGACATCACTTCTGCGTATGCTTTATGGAAATCAACATGGATGTTATGCTTCAGGGAGTATCGGTATCGTCCAACGATAATGAATCAACATTCTGTAATCTGTACAGTAATACGGGAATAGCATTGAGTAATACCATCCTCGGCGGTCTTGCCGTGGAGGATAATCTGCTCGAGGCATTGTCACATGCAGAGTTTGATGAAGGATATTCTTACGAGCAGGTGCTTAATGACTTTCAGAATCTGAACCGGGGATCCGTGTCATTTGTTTATAACGGCATAGAAGAGACATTGGCATATGTTCCGGTAGAGGGCACGGACTGGATACTTACCTACCTCGTAAGAGAAACCGTTATATCAAATCAGACCTTAAACATTTCGAACGATATTATCATGAGAAGCGTAGTGCAGTCTGTAATTGTGGCTCTCGTACTTACGATCATGTTCCTCTTTATAATACGGCAGATAAGAGCCAATTCCTCCCTTGCTATCGAGAAGGAGAAGGTTGAGACCGAGAACCGCATAAAGCATGAGGAGATGGAGCAGCGACTGGAGCTTCAGGACAAGCTTCTCGAGGAACAGCGCAAAAGGATACAGCTCGACAGCATGATCACTGCAATGTCTGCGGATTATCGAAGCGTTTACTATGTGAATCTCGATAACGACGAAGCGATCTGTTACAGAGGAGATCCTGATGACAAGGAACAGACGATGGAAGGCATTACGTTCCCCTATATGGAGCGTTTCAAGTGGTATGCCGACAACTCGGTGGTTCCGGAATACCGCGAAGGTTTTTTGAAGTTTATCGATCCGGATCACATAAGGAAAGGTCTTGCTACCGAACCTATCCTCGCATTTCGATATCTTGCCAGAAGAGCGGGCAAAGAATATTACGAGATGATCCGTGTCGCAGGTGTAAGGAATATCTCCGAACGAGGAAGTGATAAGGTCAGAGAGATCGGTCTCGGATTTACTATCGTCGATGCAGAGATGAGAAGCAATATGGAGCAGCAGATCGCTCTGAAGGATGCACTTTCTTCAGCCGAACAGGCCAACAAGGCCAAGACCGCGTTCCTTTCCAATATGAGCCATGAGATCAGAACGCCGATGAATGCGATCATCGGTCTTGATAACATAGCCCTCAATGATCCCGATACCCCTGCGAAGACAAAGGAATATCTTGCCAAGATAGGCGTATCCGCGGAGCATCTTCTCGCCCTTATTAATGACATCCTCGATATGTCCAGGATCGAATCCGGAAGAATGGTTCTTAAGAATGAAGAATTCTCGCTTTCGAAGCTTCTCGAATCCATCAACACGATGTTCAGCGGCCAGTGTTCGGAAAAGGGTCTCGAATACGGCTGTTCCATCAAGGGAGATATCGAGGACTACTATGTCGGAGACAATATGAAGCTCCGACAGGTATTGATCAATATCATCGGAAATGCGGTTAAGTTTACTCCTGCCGGAGGGAACATCAGTTTTAACATCGAGAGAGTTGCACATTTTGACGGAAGGACAACGCTGCAGTTCACGATAAGCGATACCGGTATCGGAATGAGCGAGGATTTCCTGCCTCACATCTACGATGCATTTGCTCAGGAAGATGTGACATATACGAATAAATACGGTTCTTCCGGATTAGGTCTTGCGATCACAAAGAACATCGTTGAGATGATGAACGGCAGCATAGATGTCGAGAGCGTTAAGGGAGAGGGAACTACTTTTAAAGTGATCGTTACCCTTAAAGATGCCGACCATAAGGAGTTTTCCGATGACAATCTCAAGGCTATCCCCGAGAACATGTCGGTCCTTATCATCGACGATGATCCCGTGGCGTGCGAACACGGCAAGCTTGTACTCGAGAAGATCGGCATCTCGGCAGAATATGCCCTCTCAGGCGAAGAAGGGATCGAGAAAGTCACGTTAAGGCATGGAAGAAGAATGCCGTATAATCTCATTCTCGTTGACTGGAAGATGCCGGAACTTGACGGTATCGAGACCACAAGAAGGATCAGGGAACTTGTCGGCAGGGAATCTGCGATAATCATTCTTACCGCTTATAAATGGGATGATATTCTTGATGAGGCCGTAAGTGCCGGAGTTGACAGTTTCCTGTCCAAGCCTTTGTTCGCCTCCAGTATCCTTGATGAATTCGAGAGTGCATTTAAGCGCAGGGGACCTGTAGAGAATCCCAAAGGCAAGGATCTTACGGGCAAGAGAGTACTCCTTGCAGAGGACATGGAAGTTAACGCCGAAATAATAAAGATGATCCTCGAAACCAGAGGAGTCGATACTGATCTTGCTACAAACGGAAAGATAGCGGTCGATATGTTTACGGCAAGCGAGCCCGGATACTATTCGGCGATCCTGATGGATATGAGGATGCCTGAGATGGACGGACTTACGGCAACTAAGCATATCCGTACCCTTGATCGCGAAGATGCCAAGAAAATACCCGTCATCGCATTAACGGCCAATGCTTTTGATGAGGATGTACAAAGAAGTCTGCAGTCAGGACTCAATGCTCATCTTACGAAGCCGATCGATCCTGATCTGCTCTTTGAGACCTTGGAGATGTATATGTGATCAATGAGAACGTGTGCCTTCCTTAGAAAAAGCAGTACTCGACATCTGTTTTTGTAATAAGGATCGTATCGGTGTTGATGAGCGTCTTAAGCCTTTCCCCGATAGCCCGGACTTCGTCTTCGCCAATTCCGATTATGATCACTCTGAGACTTGTCTCAGTAGTATAACCTCTGTTGTGCGAATAACCACCCGTCTGCGTCAAAAGTGAGAAACCGATCTCCTTCTCCGTGCAGATATCTGTCAGGATGTCCTTGAAATCATCCGCCGTGAAAAGCTCTTCATAATTATCCTGGTCTTTCATGCCGACGAAGATTTCGTATTTGATTCCTTTTACAAATGACTTTCCCATAGCTTTTTTCTTTACTGAAACTGCGTCTGCAGATCGTTTTTGGCAATCAAAACGCTTTCCTGATTCATGATCATCGAGAGGCTTTTGCCAAGTTTGATTATATCATCATCCGACGAACCGATTACATTAATGCATAACGTGTCTTCCACGGCATATCTGCCATCCTCATGGAGAAAGCCTCCTTTAGCCGGGACCAGGGAAAAATCTATTTCTCTCGATGTAAAGAAATTCACCACCAAGTCAGTCAAAGCCTCCTTGGTTACAACTTCATCCTGTAAGAAGACGTCTTTACATCCTATATAGATCTGATACTCAACACTGCTTTGCATCTTCAGGTCTCCTGTATTCCTGCGACTATCCTTCATAGTTGGAGTACCACTCTCCGTATTCAACTCTGTTGTTAACGAGGAAATTGCATATGAAGAATTCCTGACCGTCAGCTTCAAAATAATAGACCATAACCATATCATCTTCTGTCCGGGGATATGACTGATCGTAGGTCTCGACGACATTGTACAGATCGGCGCCGGTATCGGAGAAAGGTATCTCTTCACTTCTGATAAAAACCGCGTCAGGATCCTTCATCTGCGCCATCTCAAGGTAGTAATCTTCATCTTCCTTGGCAGGATCTCTGAATGATGTATCGGGTAATCTCACGCTTCCGATATGACGCAGAGCGCCACCGCCTGCAGAAGAGAGAATGTGAGAATACTCGGGATCGTTATAAATGTCTTCACCTTCGTAATCGTTCATCAGCTGCTCATAGTATGCTGTGAGCCACCCCTCGTCGTGCTCCAGATAGATAGTCCATCCGTCCATCCTTGATTCGAGATTATATCTTTGGAATACATCGGCTATCATCTCGATGCCTTCTTGAGCCTGCTGATCAGATATATCCGAATCGGCCGAATACCAGTAACAATCCTCGAGATTCGATTCTTCTTCTGTTAATCCGTATTCAGCACATATATCTTCCAATTCGGCCGCAGCATCTTCAAGAACATAGTAATGCAAAGCCCGGTTGAATGAGTCGGAAGAAGCCGGAACAGAACCGAATGATGCCCCGTCGATACTGATATCCGCCATATTACTTGATACCCGGTACTCAAATCCCTGAAGTTCGTCTCTTAAAACTACGACCGAACCTTCGTCATCAGTAGTCTGACTTACGACTTCACAGGGACCATGGTCACGTCTTGCCTGCCTTATCAGACCGCGGGCGCTCTTAGGACTGCATCCCGTTGCCAGAATTACCGAAGATATGACAGATAAAGATAATACTGCGACACCAAACTTGTTTCTCATACCAACATCCCCTCATTCATGCTTATTGATTATATGATATCGGTAAATGTTTTGATAATCAAACTAATATTGTGGCAATCCTGAGTCAAGCCGATAAAATCTTCTCACTTAAGACATCGGATCTAAGATATTACTTTAGGGGGACTATGATATACACCTGACCATTTACATTCCGGGAAACAAAACAGGGCAGGTCTAAAAGATTTTTCGGACATTTTTCCGGATGGCAAGAGAGGGGCCCGAAGTAGTTCTGTATTTTCTCAAGATAATCCTTCAATCATCTTACAAACACAAATCAAAACTTGTTCCAATGAATCTGCTCTTTCATATTGATTTCAATCTGTTTCGTACAAACTGCGTCTTTTGCAGGACGCCCAATTCCGATAAAACACGGAATCAAGTATTCATCTGGAAATCCTAACACTCTCTGCGCAATTCTTTCCTCTTCCCCCTGAGGTATTCTAAGATTACAACCATACCCTTCGGCAGTCGCAGCAAGCCATAGATTCTCAATGCTGCACCAGACAGTCGCAAAACAGTTTAAGTCCGAAAAGTTTCTTGGATGCATTATATCAGCTTTTTTTCTCATCAATGGGATGATAACTGCTGCTGCATCCATTAACATCCTATATTGTTTTGGAACAGCAACCTGATAACTCTCTTTCTGAATAGGATCTGAAATAAAATCCATTGCATCAACATCTTTTACCGTCAGATTCTTAGGAACACCTCCGAGTACTTTTTTCAAAACCTCGTTATCCGTTACAATAATAAAATGCCAGTCTCGAAAATGATCGTTGGATGGAGCTGTATAAGCCGCTTCCAAAATTTTTTCCAATACCTCCTTTGGAATCATTTCATTCGTAAAATCGCGGATGCTCCTTCTTGTTTTCATAACTTCATATAAATCCATAGATCTTCCTCCCCTATTCTTCCGACCTTTCCTGTAGTTTCATCTTATATTCTTCTTCTGCAATTTCAATCTGCTTCTGGATCTGCTCGGCGGTAGGCAGGTACTCCTGAATCTCTTTGATCTTTATATTGTCATAGGTAGCGACACCCATCGGAGTAGTTATGCCCTGAAATGCCAGCTGAACCTCAGTGCGATCCATATCCTTACAAATCAGCAAACCTATCGTAGGATTATCGCTTTCCCTTCGGATAAATTCGTTCACAGCATTCACATAAAAATTCAGCTTCCCGGCAAATTCCGGATCAAATGGCTTCACCTTTAGTTCCAGCACGACATAACAACGCAAATAGATATGATAAAACAACAGATCGATCTTCCTGGTCTTTCCGGAAATGATGATTTCCTTCTGTCGTCCAACAAATGCCCACCCCTCGCCTAATTCCAGCAAGAAGCGCGTCATATGCTGCTCTAATACATCTTCCAGGGCATCCTCATCATATTTTTCCTGCAGACTAACAAAACCAAGATCATAATTACTTTTTAATATTTCCTGAGCAAGCTCCCCCTGCATTGCAGGAAGTTTTTCAGCAAAATTAGTAACGGCAGCTCCTGCAGTATGATATAAATCCGCACGAATACAATCATCCAATACATTACGGCTCAATCCCCGTTCAACAGTCCTTCGAAGATAAAACAGTGCCTCATCAACACCTTTGCATTTTGTAATAATCAGACAGTGATGCCCCCACGGAATAAAACTGAAGCCTGTCGGAAACGGTATTTCTGCAACAACTTGCTGCAGTTTTTCCCCGAACGACTCTTCATGAATTTCTGCAGCAACTTGTTGCAGTTTTTCACTTTTAACATCAATAAGCATATTGAAAGACTGAAGCATATCCGAAATCCGCTCATTTTCAGCATAGAACGAATACCACTTCTTCATATTCCACAGGTTTCGAGCTGAAAATCCCTTCGTGTTTGGAAATTCTGCCTGAAGATCCAGACTCACCTGCTCAACAATTCCGCTGCCCCATTTTTCCTCAGCTTTGCGTACCACGAGATCCCTTCCTAACTGCCAGTTGAACAGCAGCTGTTCAGAGTTAACCTTCACAGCCGCCTTTATCTGTGAATTACGAAATCTCTGCTTTATGTCCTGTATCCATTGTAAGTATTCCTTGTCGAGTGCAACATCATGTGATCTGACCGCTCTCGGTTTATCCGTTGTTTTTTCAGCCATATATTACATGCCTCCGCAGTATTGTCCATTTGTTCATACAAAGTCATAATTCCAAAACCCTCTTATACAACATGTGATACTTCCCGGCATCAGAATCCCGATGGTAGTGTCCGAAGTACCAGCCCTTAAAGTCGACAGTGCTCGCGATGGTATCCAGAAAGGCCGTCAGCTCATTCTTCGAACGATAGTACATATGCTTCATATTGAGGGCACAGACAGTGGACTCCGGTGCGCAGTGCGTAAGGATATAATCGACCTTGCCGCCATGCCTTTCGAGGTTTGTGACCGCTTCCTCATACTCCTCGACAGAAGGCATCTCCCTCGCCCACCACGAGAGGCCTTCGGTGCGCCAGCCCTTATCGGTAGACTCCGCTCCGCCAAGGGTAAAGAAAGACTTCCCGGCAATGGTATACACCTGGCCTCTCATAAGGTGCAGCGTATTCTTATAGATGCGATGTATCTTGCCTCCGTTCCACTCCTCGACCGGATACATGTCAAGCGCATCATGGTTCTCATGATTACCATCAACGAAAAGCACAGTATACGGCTTCTTCTCCCAATACTTGCGTGGATACTCATCGAAATCCAACATATCCTCAAACTCATAAATATCATTAGGGAATTTGCTGCCTCGTATATCCTTCCCTGTCCAGATCCCGCCGAAGTCACCAAGGATTATCAGGTAATCATTACACGTCAACTCACGGCCGATCTCACGGTCAAACTGATCTATCTTTACAATATCCATCAGACGATGTGTATCACCTGTTACGAATATCCGTGACATTATTCTTACCTGTTCATACTTTCCTTATTGGGGTTCTGCTTTAATTAACTCTCACTATGTGCTTCGACCCACTCCTTAAGATCCTCATCATCCTTCTCACTCGCTGCAATCCCCATGATGATATCGGTAAACTCTTCGTTAGTCGCGTTTACCCGGTAGCCGTTAAGTTTGAGCATAACCAGCAGCACGAGCGCGCCTATGCGCTTGTTCCCGTCTCGAAAAGAATGATTCTTAATAAGACCATATGCCAGTCTTATAATCTTCTCTTTATCATCAGGGAATAACTCCTCACCGCCGAAAGTCTGGAACGGAGCCTGAAGAGCCGAGTCCAACATACCTTCATTAAGAACTCCCAAAGCACCGCCATAGCGCTCATAGATCATCTCGTGAAGCTCAATTATCTGCTCTTTTGTAAGTGTTATCATTTTGCCAGCTCCTTAAATGCTTCATCAAACTCAAACATCAAGCTGCGTGCCACTTCTAATACATAGCAGTCATCACACAATGTCAAAATCCAACCCAAATCATCGCGAATTATCCCGGGGTTACCGCATTCTTCACATATTGAAGCAGATTTCTGTTCTGCCTCTTGAATCAATTCTTCGATCTTGGTGCATTCTTTTTCCGGACCATCTATGCTTACGTTGAATCGAAGAGTTCCGAACTTCTCTTTGATCTGATTGACCTCTAAGTCCACAGGCGAATCAGATTCATTAATGATCTTTTCAATTTCGCTGCACAGTTCATCAAGAATCTGATACCATCCGTCTCCGCATTCACATCCGAATGCACTGTAAAGATCTCCGATAAAACCTTCACTCTTCTGTTCGATAAGTGTCTTCCCCTTACGCATAAACTTATATCTTCGGGCTAACATATTCTCCAACTCAGTTCTCATACATCCTCCTGATATATATATCTATACAATCGATACTTCCTTCTTAACTAATGGACGGGGAATAGTTTCCTGCCTTAGTCTCATAACATCGCCTCTTTTATCAACACCCATTTGCGCTTTCGCTCGTGTTCATTGATCATCCAATCATCAGGCATTCTGATAGGAGAATCATCATCCTGAGCCAGAGCAATTATGTTATCTTCCTTACAGTAATAAACAGCCCGAATTCTCGTCGCGTAGACCTCCCAATCGCAGTCGCTCCATAGCACCGCGTCATCGGGAATACAGTTGTCAGACAATACCTTTAGAAAATCTCGTACCGTCATCTACTTCCTCCAATTAATACTCAAACCTCTAATCGCTTCTTAAGGTCTTCGATTATTTGATCCATGCTCACCGGTATTATGTCATGAGCATCAAGCTCAACATGATAGATGAGGCCTTTATCGATATCAGCAAATCTGTCCTTAGTATGCGAATGACCGCACAGGTTGATTACACAATTGCGGAAAGACTCGCCCTCATGATAATGATCTGTTATCGACGGATAGTGTGATAAGTAAAAATTACGATGGTCGATCCTTATCGGCATTGCATACCCTTCCACCGTTGTATCATGACACTTGGTATACAGATCAGGTCGATTTCCGACATCATGGTTTCCAAGGATAATATGCTTCTTGCCTGCAAGTTGGTTCCAAAGCTTAATGCCCTGATCTATGTCATTAAGCATAATATCACCCAGGACATACACTTCATCTTCCCATGTAATAAGCTTATTCCAATTACTTACTATCGCTTCATTCATCTCATGAACAGACTTAAACCCACGAGGTCCGTAAATGAACTCGCGGTCATGACAAAAATGCAGGTCCGAAGTAAAGTAAACCATCAAATAACCATATATCCTTACTTAGTACACTTTAATATTACGCCTGTTCGCACTCGTATGCAATATGCATATGCGTGCATATATGCTTTAATGTACAGTAAACCTTAAGACCACTTCCGCGGTTCCGTTCTAATCTTGTGGTGATTATTACTAATACCGGTGCTGCTCAGCCTTTTTCTTGAGACTTTCTATATCCTCTGCATTCTTTAATACATTAACCTTGGCATAGCAGTTAGGACACAATGTAACGCATCTGTGTGTAATATCCACATCTTCATTATTGTCGGTTACATACAAATACAGAAAAGGTCTGTTCTCTTTATCCGTGAATGGCGCATTCTGACCGCACAATTCACAGCAGCCATCAGACCCCATTATCATGAGTCGCCTGATATATTTATCCGACACGTCGCTTTTGACGGCCTCGCTTCGTGTCTCAAGAAGCAGATCCTTGCCTCCGACAGAAACAATGTAATCAATCCGATCCCTCTTCTCCTTGGACGGACTGATCAACCCGTGTTCATATCGATAAACCACTGATTTATCAACGCCGATAGCACTTGCGAACTCCGCTTGTGTCATACCGAGACTTTTACGTATTTTCAGGACATCCACGCTATATTCCGACTCCAAATAATGTATTAACAATGTTATACGATTGTATTCAAAGTATAGCATAATACAGAAGAGGTCTGAAAGAACAGGCCTTCTTCGTATCTAAGATATTACTTGAGCAGGAAAACGCGGGATGATAACAATCAATTAAACCTGTTGATTACCCAATCTTCTGCCTTCCTATGGGCATGGCATGAATGGCACCAGAGGATCCCGTTCGCAGCGTCACGATTCTCAAAATCATCCGATTTTGCAAAAGAGGTAACTAACTCGAGCTTCCATCCGCATTCCGGACAACATGCCGTACGATATCCGTGCTCTGCCGCAGCCCAGAAAACCATCTGCGCGGCATTATGTCTATTTCGATCATCACAATTATTAACAATAACGCTGTATATCAATCACCCCGACAGGGTTATTGCATTTCAAGAGTTATCATCAGGCACTCAAGATGCTCTTCCGTACGCATCCTTATCATCCAGTCTCCGGCGCCCGCAGACACGATCAAATGAGTTCCCGGCCTCTCAAATTCACCGTAAGCCGGCAGCCCGAGCAATGTATATACAGTTTGAAGCGGCCACAACTGACCGGCATGCGTATGTCCGGACAACTGCAGAACCGACTGCTCCGCCATGAGCTGTTCTTCATCATACGGCTGATGGTCGGCAACGATCAAAGCCCCGTCATAAGGATCGGAAAGATCATCCCAAAGAGCACGTCCCGACTCACATGACATATCTTCTCTTCCGAGAAGGACCAGATCATCATCGATCTGAATAAACTCGTCAGACAGGATACGGATACCGGCGTCATTTATGACACGGATCAGTTCCTCATCAGTATAAGTGCGTCCGCCGACAAATCTCGACGAGATCTGCCGGTCGTGATTTCCATAGATAAAATAGGTCGGCGCATCGATCGATGACAATATCTCATACACCCTGTACAGATCCTCATTCGATGTAAGTTCATCAGTTATATCTCCTCCGAGTATTACGAACTCGGGGGCCTCTTCATTGATCCTTTGACAAAGCTCCGTGATAAGACTCTCAAGATCGGACGATTCATAATGAATGTCCGTGATGAATGCAAACCTGTGCGTTCTATTAATTCCGTCAACCCGAACTGTTAATTCACGCATCATGATCCTGCCGGAATTCCATGCTCCGTATGCGTAATAACACAAGCTGAACACTAATGCGATAATCGCGACAGCCGGAAGATTGCACGGTCTTCTCCCCGAATGTCTGTCTTTGATATTTCTTATCCTGCGGCAGGCATATTCGGCAATACTTCCGGCAAGATCGCCAATAAGAGCGACATAGAGTGCTACCAGAAACTTCGAGATTAGATGCGAATAATTTGCTTTGGTATCGGCAGCAACAAATAACATGGCCACACCGATAAAAAGGATAATCTTACCTATAAACAGGATCACTCTTACTACCGGCCTCTGACTCCTGCGGACAGGAATCTGAAGAACAAACACCAAAACTGTAAAGACGATTATCAGAATCCAAATAAGCATATCCATATTATAAAATCACATAAGCATTACCGAAAGCCAAACTTAGGATGTGGTCAACACTTCAGTCACTACAACCCTCTCAGTGACACAAAGTGTGACAGATCGAACGAGTTGGTCAACATTTCAGTCACTACAACCCTCAGTGACACAAAGTGTGACAGATCGAACGAGTTGGTCAACATTTCAGTCACTACAGCCCTCTCAGTGACACAAAGCCCTTTCCCGTCAAGTTCTAAATCGTCAGCCGTTGGCTGACGATTTACATAAGGAGCCCATTCTTCAAAGAACTGACGCATATTTTGATTGCGGTTAGCTATAACTAACTATTCGGTGTATAATTATCAGCGGCAGGAGGGATCAATATGCTTTTAACTTTATTTTTGGCCTTGGTTTTCTGCACGGCGATGACCGTATTGCTTGTTGCTGCAGTTGCATTTGTACAGGATGAAAGATTCTTTTCATCGGCTCCCAAAGAAGCGGTGGCGTTACTTAAGAAAAGAGATAAGGAGCTTTTTACCGGTGCCCGTAAGATGGGCTGGGTGCTCATCTGTTTGAGTATCCTTATGATCCTCGGAGCGGGTGTCATATCGATATGGGACGGCTTCAGAAGTGATTTCACTTTTCTTCAGTTCTTCTTAAGGTTTGTACTTATTTTCACGATATATAAGATATACGACATGACCTTCTTTGATTACTTTCTTCTTTGCAGATTTAAGTTCTTCCAATACTATTATCCCGAAGTTGACAGTGTCTATACAGGAAGGAAATACGGCTATAACATTAAGAGCCAGCTTTTAAAGCTTCTTGTGATATTTCCCGCAGCATCTGCGCTTGCTGCCTGGATCTGTTCTCTTTTTATAAGTTAATGTTGCTTTTGCCTATCACATTACATTTAGATCTCTTGATATCTATATTTTACTTGAATGGATGCCTATTATTGGGGTACATGCAAATTTATCGAATAACAATAATTTCATATTGAAAAACAGTTTACCTCCTAGTACAATGAGAACTGTAAGGAGGAACATCATATGGGAACAAAGTTAAGATATGACCGCCGAAGCTGCAAGACGCTTTTGATTTTGATGGTTATTGCGGCTGCATTCTTTGCATTTGGTCTGATCTGTGTTCTTTTCTTTGATGATAACCGGGCACCGCTTTGGCTGATCATTACGGCAACCATGGGGCTCATGACCGGCGGTCCTCTTACATTACTGTTCGCTTATCATTTTACAGATGCGAAGATCTATCTTGGAAGATTAAGTCGCAACGGATTCGTTGTTCCGAATACAAAAGCGGAATGCAACGGTATTCTTGAGAGATTGAGCAGAACAGGAGATCCCGTTACCAATAAATACAGCAAAGACAGTAAGCGAGCATTGGTTCTATGCATCATACTCTTCCTTGCTGATATCTCAGGTGATATCTGGTATCTGCATAAATGGAGCAGGTATCAGCTGGAAGGTTCAAGCATATTATTTGTGATGCTACTTATCTTCCACGCGGTCATCTCTCTGATTCCCGCCTTAATCTTCCTTAAGCAGAGAAATACGAAAAAGTATATCGATAATGTCGATATCATTGACGGACGTAAAGTCAGGATGAGCATCATGTCTTCCATCCTCCTTCTGGCGATCCTGTCAGGCATAGGAGCGTTCGGTGTAGTCCAGGCAAACTCAATGACTTCCTATATTTACAAGAGCAAATACGGAAGTTATGAGAAGACGCATGAAGATTTCTTAAGCGGGGCTTCTATGGAGGTTACATCTGACAGCCTTACAGACGGAGTCTGGAATAGTGAGATTAGTGATATGTCTCCGGAACTTACTTTTGAACCTGTTGACGGAGCAGAATTCTATGTCATCTATATGGTTGATGAGAGCAGCAACAACAGACTTTTGTGGTATGCTTCGCACGTCGGTGACACATCAGTTCCCGAAGGAAGCGGAATCGGTGAATATACCGGGCCGGATCTTCCTTCCTGCGAAGGCGGACATAATCTGACTGTATATGTCTATGCTCTGCAGGGCGAACCCGGAAGAACCATTGATCTTACACCGGGCGATTCTTCCTTATCGGGAGACCTTTATTACTACGATATTCTCAACGTGATCGATGGATCATCTTCTCCTGAACTGTATGGTAATGTACTCGCATACGGGTATATTACCCACCGATTCTCGCCATTACTTCCTGATGAGTAAGACGCTGGCCGGTCTTAATGTCCTTGTATTTATTGGGATCAGAAAAGAGGAAGGACTTCTCTACATAACTGTTTATTAATCCTGCTACTGTTCTATCGTAAAACTCTCTGTCTTAAGATCACAGTAGTGTCATTTTGCTTTCTTTGGTTTCTTATCCGGAAGTTCAGCATACATACCATTCAACAGTTCCAGAATCAGAGCCTTGTCATCAAAACTATCAAATACATGCATCAGAGTCTTTGAACCTTCATACGGATAGCGCAGTTCTGCCTCCGCAAGCATTCTGTCCGATGTCGGCGTTCTCTTTAAAAACAGTTCGTTATCGCAAATGTCACCTATCAGTTTACCATTGAGGTATACAAGATACCCGCCCATCATAGATTTTATGATAATATCACCGGCTACCGATAAAACCTCACGAACATATTCATTATATTCACTCACCATAGTTTTCCTTCATCATATTCATGATTATTTTATCCGAGGAAATAATAGTATGTATTGTTGTCGTATTTTTCTCTTAGTGTCTGAAGACTCGTAAAAACTGCATGTCCCAGTCTTTTCCCTTCAAAGCCTTCGACCTCACCCAATATATCACTGATCCTTTTCCTAATCTCTGAAGATAAGCCGTTTTCCTCGTTCTTTGCTATATCTTCATCCGTTTCATAGAACACATGGACACAGGATGCTGAATACATTTGCTTCCTGACCTGGGAATAGCTTTTAAGTGCCGTATCAATCTGATCTCTCTTCGCCCTGAAAAAAATTCGGTAATATCAGATTCTATGTCGGTCAAAATCGAAAAGAAGTTTGACAGATCCTGGAAATCAGGATGGAGATCATTCTCCTGACAAGCCCGGGCGAAGACCTTCTTCACATTATTCCTTACGCTCATATCAGAATCAATGTGGCACTTGCTCGCCTCCTCCATGTCCCAGGTAATGAACTGGACCCGCTTCGATTTCCGGCCCTGAGGGCCGAATACTTCGTCCGAACAGATATAGTCTAATATGCAGATATCGTATTTATCACGAAAATACTGCTTCATGAAAGTAAGGACCGAATCTTCCGGAGTTATTCCTCTTACGGTCCTGATAATTTTGTTCACATCTTCTTCAGTTAGGAACATTAATATTCGTCCTCATCTCTATCTCATTATACGATTACTTACTGATTATATAATGCTCATCACAACAAACTGGAATTTGTCGCTTTTCCAGTCCAAGAAATCGCAGTATTTTTCATCATTGAGCCCGGTACTCAGACAAGAATATACCCTCTGAATCCGCGCACAGAATAGTAGGAATCCGCGCCGTTGTGAAAAGTGAACACGGTATCATAGCGGCGTTCGCAGAACAGCGCGCCGCCCTTACTGCGGATATCATCTGGTGTAGCGATCCAACTTGACGTTTTCAGATCAAATGAGTCGAGACTTTGCAGTCGACGATAGAGTTCCTCCGTCAT
>DJYK01000016.1 GCA_002450095.1 Mageeibacillus sp. UBA6980
TTATGCAGTCCTGAGGGTACAAACTCTCAACCATACCGGTGGTTATTACCGCGAGGCCACACCTGTTCCCATTCCGAACACAGAAGTTAAGCTCGCGTGTGCCGACAATACTTGGCTGGCGACGGCCCGGGAAGATAGGTTGCTGCCGGTTTAATATTCCTCAATAGCTCAGTCGGTAGAGCGTTCGGCTGTTAACCGAAATGTCACAGGTTCGAGTCCTGTTTGAGGAGCCACATAAGACCTTTTCTCATTTGAGGAAAGGTCTTTTGTTTTGTCTTAAATGTCCTATATCTGACAAAATTAACACTTATTTTTTATATACGCTCGAGTCAGGCTGTTATCATCAAGTTATAAATTGTTTTGCTTGGGAGGTTCAAGATGCTTGACGAATATAAAAGATTCATAATCGATGAATATGGGAAAAAGCCTGTTTTCGCGAGTTTCTTGCCCGGATTATCCGGTAAGAACGGTATCCCCATTTGGTCTTTCTACTGTAACCGCGGTCAGGGAATCACTTCCTTCGGTACCGAGAACAAGGACAATTCCATTATGGAGTTCTATCCCGCTCATGCAGCATATCAGTTAGTCAGCACTCACGGCTTCAGGACTTTCATTAAGATCAGAGGCAAAGTCCGTGAAGCCTTTGCCGGGAGCGATTCGAAGACACGTATGTATATCGGATTTAATACATTCTCTATCGAGGATGAGAAAGACGGCATACTTACGGAAGTCTCATATATGACTCTCCCGTCCGAGACCACAGGCGGACTCGTAAGGATAGTCAGGGTAACTAATAGAAATGACAGTCCTGTTGATATCAGTGTTATGGACGGTATGCCTGCTTTAAACCCTTATGGTGTTTCCATGCAGGATCAGAAGGAACTGGGACAGACGGTTACGGCCTGGATGCAGGTTGAAGACCATAAGACAGGACTTCCTTATTACCGTGTACGGGCAAGTATCGTTGATTCCATCGATGTCAAGGAGATCACAAAGGGTAATTTCGCATTCTCGTTTAATGATGAAGGGACGCTCCTTCCTGTTATCGTGGATCCCGAGGTCATATTCTCTTATGATCTGTCTTTCATAGATCCCGTGTCTTTCAGGGACGGAACTTATAAGGATAAGACTCAGAATATCAGTAATAATGTCCCTTGCGCGTTCTTCTCTCAGGAAAAGACACTGGGAGCGGGAGACAGTCTGGTATTTTTTGAAGTTTACGGCAACAGCAACGGCAAAAAGAGGCTTAAGGATCTTGCTTTGAAGATCACGAATGAAGGCGCTTCCTCTTATTTCTGGCGTAAGTGGGATGAGGCTTCGGCCATGGCGGATGAGATAATCTCCGTTATCGACACGAAGACCGGAGATCCGACATTCGATGCTTACTGTAAGCTTACTTATCTCGATAACTGCTTAAGAGGAGGATTCCCGGTAAAGCTCGGAGACAAAGTCTTCTATATGTATTCCAGAAAGCACGGAGATATCGAGAGAGACTACAATTATTTTACTATTGCTCCGGAGTTCTTTACCCAGGGCAATGCCAGTTTCCGGGATATCTGCCAGAACAGAAGATGCGATATAATGTTTACCCCTTACACGGGGCAGATGAACGTAAAGATGTTCTTAAGCCTCATTCAAAGCGACGGTTTCAATCCTCTTAAGATATCGGAAGCAAGATTTACGATGCCGGAGGAGAAGGCGGCGCTTTATGACCCTCAGCTTAAGGATCTTTTGACTCATCCTTTTACGCCGGGTTCCCTGGCAGATAAGATGATAAGCCTCGGTCAGGAAGACAAGATAGACGAGGTGGTCGGATCCGCGCTTACCGATTCCGTTGCCGAGATCAATTCCGAATTCGGAGAAGGATACTGGACGGATCACTGGATCTACACTTTGGATCTCGTTGAGTCTTATCTGCGTGTATATCCCGACCGTAAAAACGATCTTCTGTGGGGACAAAAAGACTGCACGTATTTTGACACCAAGTGCTTTGTAAACCCGAGACACTTAAGGTATGAGGAAACCTCGAAAGGACTTCGTCAGTATCACCCGATCAGGGAGCTTCCGGATAAGAAGAACAAAGGAAAGCTTATGACAGACCCGTCGGGAAACGTTATCAGGGTTACGGCCGGTGAGAAGCTCCTGCTCCTTTGTGCGATCAAGTTCATGACTCTCGATTCATACGGCATGGGCGTCGAGATGGAAGGCGGAAGACCCGGCTGGTATGACGCTCTTAACGGCCTTCCGGGATTGTTCGGTTCGTCCGTTAACGAATCCATGGAGGTCGTAAGATATCTCGAATTCATGATCGATTCCTTGCCGGCCGGACAGAAGATATCGCTCTCTTCTGAGGTCGCGGGATTATTAAAGTCGATCGATGCCCTTAAGCTTAACGGCTGGCAGGACATAAAGACATGGAATGATCTTAACGATATAAAAGAAGCGTATAGAGAGGCCACATCAGACGGATTCTCGGGGCAGACTGAGGATGTTGATGCGGTATGGCTTAAAGAACTTCTTTCCCTGATGAGACAGATCGTAAAGAGAGGTATCGCCAGGGCCAGAGCTCTCGGCGGCGGCAAGATGCCCTCGTATTTCTCCTTTGATGCGGTCGATTACGAGAAGACCGAAGACGGGATATACGTGCATTCGTTTAAGCCGGTCGTTGTTCCGAGATTCCTGGAGTCTTATGTTCACAATTTCAGATTGAAGCATTCGGATGACAGGCGTAAGCAGCTTTATAACGAGGTCAGAGACGGTCTTTATGACGAGAAACTCAAGATGTATAAGGTTAACGAGTCACTTGCGAATGCGTCCTTTGAACTCGGAAGATGCAAAGCCTTTACACCGGGCTGGCTCGAGAACGAATCGATCTGGCTTCATATGGAGTATAAGTATCTTCTCGAGCTCATCAAGAACGGACTTTATGAGGAGTTTATGAAGGATTTCCACAACTGTGCGGTTCCTTTCCTTGATCCTGATGTTTACGGAAGATCCACTCTTGAGAATTCCTCGTTCATAGCATCTTCGGCTAATCCCAATCCGAATATCCACGGAAGAGGCTTTGTAGCAAGGCTATCGGGGTCAACGGCTGAGTTTATCGATATGTACGAGATAATGATGTTCGGAAGAAGTATCTTTACTTATTCCGAGAGTGAAGGACTGATATTTGCACCCAAGCCTTTGATCCCTTCTTACCTTATAGGCGATGATCTCACGATCAGGACCAGGCTTCTCGGTACGACAGAGGTTATCTACAGACTTCCTTCGAAGAAGGATTATATCCCTGGGAAGTATTCGGTGACCGGCATTAACGCGGACGGAAAGCTCACTTCGGGT
This sequence comes from Mageeibacillus sp. UBA6980, assembly GCA_002450095.1. Lineage (GTDB taxonomy): Bacteria > Bacillota > Clostridia > Saccharofermentanales > Saccharofermentanaceae > Saccharofermentans. Next base: position 3,340 of record DJYK01000016.1, read on the forward strand.
TCTTATATCAGCGGCGACGAAGCCGAAGCCATAAGGGTCGGAAATGTTAAGCGCATAGAGATTACGCTCGGGTGATATAATGCTTGTGGTATATTCGGAAAAGGAGATAAAAAGATGCTTATAGATTTTAGTAAGATGGAAGAAGAAGCAAAGCCTAATTTCAAGGGCGGAGAGAAAGAGTATAACGTCAAAACGTTTGATGACGGCACAAACAAGATCATGAAGGGCCGTCTCGTTCCGGGCGCTTCCATAGGATTCCATACGCATGAGACAGACCAGGAGATCATCTATTTTCTTGAGGGTGAAGGCACTGTAGTCGATGCGTCCGGCAATACGGTAGATACCTTTAACCCGGGCGAGGTCCACTACTGTGCGAAGAACGAGAGCCATTCTCTTGTTAACAAAGGGATCGAGGATCTTTTGTTCTTTGCCGTAGTTACAAAGGTTTAAATTTACTGTTTTACATCACGCTTAAGTGTGATATATTATCTGCAATAATTAAGCAACGGGGCTTTTCTTTTACGGGAGAAATGCCCCTTTTTTAAGACGATAATCCGTAAGGAGGCTTTATGAGCGGAAAACGGTATCTGGTTCTTGCGAACGGAAAAGTGTTCGAGGGAGAAGCGATCGGCGCCGAAGGCGAGGTCATCTCCGAGATCGTATTTACAACTTCGATGACGGCATATCTGGAGACTCTGACCGACCCGAGTTATAAAGGTCAGACGGTAGTTCAGACATTTCCTCTTATAGGAAATTACGGCATAATCACTCCCGATAAGGAAGGGCAGAAGCCTTATGTCTCGGGTTATATCGTGAGGACCGCATGTGATACGCCTTCTAATTTCAGGTGTGAGCAGACTCTGGATTCGTATCTTAAGGAAAACGGCATTCCGGGTATCAGAGGTATAGATACGAGAGCCCTTACCAAGATATTAAGACAATACGGAACGATGAACGGTATGATCTGCGACGATCCTTCCCATGCCGATCCGGAACTTATAAAAGCCTATGTGATCAAAGATCCCGTTAAGGAAGTATCGGTAAAGGAAAAGAAGGTCTGCGAGCCCGAAGGACAGAAGAGAGCAACGGTAGTCCTTATTGATTACGGCGTTAAGTTCAACATAATACGCAATCTTACCAAAAGAGGCTGTGAAGTCCATCTTTGTCCGTCAGACATTACCGCAGATGAGATAGAGAAGATCGGACCCGACGGCCTTTTCCTGTCGAACGGTCCCGGAGACCCCGAAGACAACAAAGAGGCCATAGAAGTCCTTAAGGAACTTAGAAAGAAAAACTATCCTACAATGGGCATCTGCTTAGGACACCAGCTTCTGGCGCTCTCGCACGGATTTAAGACCGGAAAGCTTCATTACGGCCACCGGGGCGCGAATCATCCGGTGCGTAACGAGGAGACCGGAAGGATATATATCAGCTCGCAGAATCACGGTTATGAGGTCTTAAGTGACAGCATTGACGAGACTGTGGCCAGGGAGCTTTTTGTAAACGTTAATGACGGCACAAATGAGGGAATCAGGTATCTCAATGAGAACGCTTTTTCCGTGCAGTTCCATCCGGAAGCCTGCGGAGGACCTCAGGATACGGAGTTTCTCTTTGACGAATTCATGAAGATGATGGGAAGGTAAGATTATGCCGCTCGATAGAAGTATTAAGAAGGTTCTTGTTATAGGTTCGGGCCCGATCGTAATAGGTCAGGCAGCTGAGTTTGATTACGCGGGAACGCAGGCGTGCCGGGCACTGAGGCAGGACGGCATAGAGATCGTCCTCATTAACTCGAATCCTGCCACGATCATGACCGATAAGTCGATGGCCGATAAGATCTACCTCGAGCCGTTGACGCTTACGACGGTCAAGAGAGTAATAGAGACCGAGCGTCCCGACGCGATCCTGTCCGGGCTCGGAGGTCAGACCGCACTGACGCTGTGTATGGAGCTTGCCAAGTGCGGTTTTTTGACCGAGCACAACGTGAAGCTTCTGGGATCCTCTCCCGAGTGTATCGACAAGGCTGAGGACAGACAGATCTTCAAGGATACGATGGAAGCCATAGGTCAGCCGGTTATCCCTTCCGAGGTCGTAAATACGGTTGAGGACGCTTTGGCGTTTGCAGCAAAGATAGGTTACCCGGTCATCGTAAGACCCGCATTTACATTGGGAGGAACCGGCGGCGGTATCGCTAATGACGAGGCTGAACTTAAAGAGACAGCAAGGACCGGTCTTGCCGCAAGCCCCATCACCCAGATCCTGGTAGAAAAGGGTATCGCAGGCTGGAAGGAGATCGAGTTCGAGGTCATAAGAGATAAGGCAGGCAACACGGTTACTGTCTGCTCGATGGAGAATATGGACCCGGTAGGCGTACATACCGGAGACTCCATAGTAATAGCACCTGCGGTCACGCTTTCCGATAAGGAATACCAGATGCTCCGTACAGCATCATTAAAGATAATAGAGGCGTTAGGCGTCGAGGGAGGATGTAACTGTCAGTTTGCGCTCGAGCCCAATTCATTCGAGTATGCGGTAATCGAAGTCAACCCCCGAGTATCGAGGTCTTCTGCGCTCGCGTCGAAAGCGACCGGTTATCCGATCGCCAAGGTAGCGACGAAGATCGCTCTGGGCTATAGGCTCGATGAGATCAAAAACGCCGTTACCGGCAATACTTATGCGGCATTCGAGCCTGCACTCGATTATGTGGCGGTAAAGTTCCCGAAGTGGCCCTTTGACAAGTTTGTCTATGCGAAGAGAAATCTCGGTACGCAGATGAAGGCGACAGGCGAGGTCATGGCGATCTCCGATACGTTCGAATCCGCCCTGATGAAAGCGATACGAGGCGCCGAGATATCTGCAGATCATGTAAGGATCGATAAGTTTAAGGATTTATCCGATGAACAGATAAAGATCGGTTATTCCGAGCCTACAGACGAGAGACTTTTCTATATCGGCGAGGCTTTGTACAGAGGCATTTCCTGCGAGACGATCCACGAAGTAACAAAGATCGATATGTGGTTTTTGAAGAAGGTTCAAAAGCTCATTGACTTTGAGAAGAAGACAGAGGGCAGACCCGTTACGGCTGAAGAGTATATCGAGGGCAAGAAGCTGGGCTTTGTCGATAAGACCATAGAGAAAATAAGCGGCAATGAGATCGACCCTTCGTTTAAGATCTACCCGACATATAAGATGGTTGATACCTGCGCGGGCGAATTTGCAGCCACGACTCCGTATTTCTACGGCACATATAACCTTCCCGAGGAAGGCGGCGAGAACGAGGCCGACTTAAAGTTCGAACCGGAAGAGCAAAGGGAGAAAAAGACGATAATCGTTATTGGCTCGGGACCGATAAGGATCGGTCAGGGCATCGAGTTCGACTATGCGGCGGTTCATTGTGTGCATGCTCTCCAGGATCTGGGCTTCAGAGTAGTAATAATAAACAATAACCCCGAGACGGTATCGACCGATTTCGATACGGGAGACAGGCTCTATTTTGAGCCTCTGACACCTGAGGATGTCATGAACATCATCCGTCAGGAAAACCCGTACGGAGTTGTTGTTGCATTCGGAGGTCAGACTGCGATCAAGCTTACAAAGACGCTTTCTGCCAATAATATAAACATCATCGGAACATCTGCCGATTCGATCGATATGGCTGAAGACAGGGAACGTTTTGACGAGCTTCTCGAGAGACTTGATATTGCCCGTCCTAAGGGATATTCGGTCCTTACGCTTGAGGAGGCTTTGGAAGCTGCAAAGAAGCTTCAGTACCCCGTACTCTTAAGACCTTCTTATGTTCTCGGCGGACAGAATATGATCATCGCTTTCGACGACGATGACGTCAACGAGTACATGAAGATAATCCTCTCGCAGGGTATTGAGAATCCGGTTCTTATCGATAAGTATATCCAGGGCCGTGAGATCGAGGTCGATGCCATCTACGACGGCAAGGATGTCCTTATTCCCGGCATTATGGAGCATGTCGAGAGGACCGGTATCCATTCGGGAGACTCTATCGCGATCTATCCTGCCAAGCACATTTACGACAACATGGCAAAGAAGCTCGTCGACACGACGAAAGCTCTGTGCGAAGGCCTTAACTCCACAGGTATAGTTAATATACAGTATATCGTTAAGGATGAGAGGATCTATGTCATAGAAGTCAACCCGAGAGCTTCAAGAACTGTTCCTTATATGAGCAAGGTTACCGGTGTCCCTATGGTAGATGTCGCTATCGCGGTATCTCTCGGAACGAGGCTTGCCGATATGGACTACGGTACGGGCTTCTACAGACAGTCTCCTTATACTGCCGTCAAGGTTCCGGTATTCTCATTTGAGAAGCTTACGGATGTAGATACGCAGCTCGGACCGGAAATGAAGTCCACAGGAGAAGTCTTAGGTGTCGGACGTAACCTCTCGGAGGCATTGTATAAGGGTCTTGTTGCAGCAGGCTACAAGATGTATAAGTCGGGCGGAGTATTTATCACCGTCCGCGATTCCGATAAGCTCGAGATCGTCGAGATCGCGAAGAAATTCGATACTTTGGGCTTCAAGCTCTATGCGACGGGCGGAACATCCAAGGTCTTAAGAGAAGCCGGTATGGAAGTTACGGAGGTAATGAAGATACACGAGTCCGCCGAGAATAATACGATAACGCTTCTCGAAAGCGGCAAGATAAATTACATCATCTCGACCTCCAAGAGAGGCAGGATCCCTGCAAGAGATTCGGTTAAGCTCAGAAGGAGAGCCGTCATGCTCGGAATCCCCTGTCTTACCGCACTTGATACCGCAGATGCTCTTGTTGATTCGCTGATGTCCCGTTACTCCGAGATCAATACGGAGCTTGTCGATATCAACAATATGAGAGAGAAGAGGAAGGTAGTTGAGTTTACGAAGATGCAGGGCATCGGTAACGACTACATTTACATCGACTGTTTTGAGAAGATGGTCTCCTCGCCGGAATCTCTCGCGGTCTATATGTCTGACCGTCACTTCGGTGTCGGCGGAGACGGTATAGTTTTGATCGCGCCCTCCAAGGTCGCCGACGCGAGAATGATCATGTTCAACCTCGACGGTTCAGAGGGAAATATGTGCGGTAATGCCATCCGATGTGTCGGCAAGTATATGTACGATATAAGAGGACATAAGAGAAGACACATGACGATCGAGACCAAAAGCGGCATCAAGAAGCTTGAGCTTATGACCTCGGGCGATGAGGTCGTGCGTGTTAAGGTCGATATGGGTCCTGCAATTCTTGATCCTTCGGCTATCCCCGTCAAGCTCGATCCCGACTGTGAAGGTCAGGTCGTATCGCGCCCTGTCACAATAGGTGATAAGGAGTATAAGATCACATGTGTATCTATGGGTAATCCGCATGCGGTAGTTTTCACGGATCTTGTGGATGTGATCGATATCGAGAAGACAGGTCCCGAGTTCGAGTTTAATCCGGTATTCCCCGAGAGGGTCAACACCGAATTTGTTAAGATCATCGACGATCATACGATCAAGATGAGAGTGTGGGAGAGAGGCTCGGGTGAGACGATGGCCTGCGGTACGGGAGCCTGTGCTGCGGCAGTAGCGGCCGTGCTCAACGGATACTGCCCCAAGAACGAGGATATAAGAGTTATCCTTAAGGGTGGAACACTCGTTATAAGATATACCGATGAGACCGTTTACATGACAGGCAACTGCTCGAAGGTATTCGAAGGAAAGATGGAGATCTAAAGGCTTTTATAACCTGTTGATCTATAAAGCTTCTGCGCCGAGCAGGAGCTTTATTGTTTGGGAGAGAGTATTGAACAGCGGGCGGGGTTTGAATCCTCCCATCGGGCTTTCCCGATAGCAGGCGCCTATAATGCAGTTCATCTGTATTCCGCTATAGGAAGCTGCTATGAAGCTGACTATATCTTCGACCGGTACCTTAGGCCGGATCTTTCCTTCCTCGTACGCTTTGCTGAGCATCTTCCCCGTAAGATCGGTCAGATGTTCAAGATTGCCTTCGGACTTGATGCCTCCCAAGATCTTCTTTGTTCTTGAAGGTTCATTGATCGCCATGACCGACAGGTCGAAGTTGATCTTCTGTATGTCCATAAGCTGCTCTTCCATCCGGTCAGCGAGCATATTGCAGATCCGGTCGGAAATCTCTGATGGCGAGAGATTATCTTCGTTCATTAAGATCTCATCCGTAAGATCCATTATCGAATAGCTTTCGCGCATATCGAGGATCATGGCGCGGAAGATGTCATCTATATCCTCGAAATACCTGTAGATGCCGCCCTGAGCCATTCCTGTCTCTTTGATTATGTCTGTCATGGTAACCATGCCGACAGGTTTACGAAGGCAGATATTATGCGCGGCGGATATGATCTTTTGGCGCTTACTCTCGATGTACTCTTCCGATACACGTGGCATGATCACGCCCTCCTTATAAAGTCGGGGCCTTCGGGGCAGAAGACCTCTTCCGTACTTTCCTTAAGATACCTGTCGAAGAATGTTTTATGTATCCTGCAAAGGTTCTCATGTAAGACAAAAGGCGGCATCTTGCCCACTATAGCGCTTATCGGAACAAAGAACTTAAGGTCGCAGAAGCCGTGATGCTGCATGCCCTTAAACACCTCCCAGAAGAACGGGGCGTCGGTGTCAAGCGCAGCCTTTACCGACACATTAACATTCGTCTCACAGTTGATCTGATAAAAAGGCTTCTTCATCACCATGCCGTCGTATCTTCCTGCGAGGATCCCGTCAAGATTGATCCCTGCGGTAAACAGATCATCATGCCGGCACATATAGTAAGCGGTGGCGCCTCCCATCGAGTGCCCCGTGATGCCGATACCGTGCGTAAGATCTATCCTTTGGCCGAATCTTCTGATTGTTTCCTCTGTTATGCTGCGTATGTCTTTCGCGCGCTCATCAAGGTATTCGATAAGGAACGTATAGTATTTTTCCTGGAGTACATTGAATCTTCTGCCGAGCTCTTCGTTGCCGCTCCTTCTGTCGTTGCAAAATCTTAAGGTCGCGACTGCACCGGGCAGGAAGGGCCGATATGTCTTAGAGTTAAGAGACTTATCAAAAAAATCGACGCTGCCGTCCTCGTATTCATTAGCGGCCGCATCGAAAGCGTGCCCCACAGCGAGCACATTGTATCCTTGCGAGGCAAGTTCCGAGCAAAGAAAGTGATTTGCTTCAGCGTAGGCGCCAAGCCCGTGGGAGTAGACAATAAGAGGGAACTTTCCGGGAGCAGGGGAGGCGTTAAGATAGTATTCCCCTTGTACTTGGTCTTTTATCTTCACGTGAAAAGCCCTGGAAAGACCTTCGCAAAGCGCCGGCGAGAGAACAAAGTCTTTGGAAACGCCAACGGTATCGGAGGGTAAAACGGGGTAGTAAAGTCTCCCTCTTATGCGTCTGCCTTGGCTCCCCGGGGCAGGTCCTATCATCTCGATCCTGTCATGGTCGATAACGGAGAAGACACATGTTCCTATTTTGTATTTACCCGTGGACGAGGGGAGTTGCACTTCCTTCATCTGAAAACCTCCTATAAAAATGAAAGTAGTTTCATTTTAGATGTGTGAAAAGGCGGTGTCAACTGTCTTCTATAAAATGATATAATGATTTATCTATTTTCTTGTATTTAAAGAGGAGATCTATGTTAAGCGATATTGAAATTGCAGAACAGGCAGTGCTCAAGCCTATTGGGCAGATTGCGGCAAAGGTCGGTCTTAAAGAGGATGAGCTTGAGATGTATGGCAAGTACAAAGCGAAGATACCTTCGTCGGCGATCAAGGCAAGAAGCGGCAATAAAGACGGAAAGCTTGTTCTTGTAACTGCAATGAATCCGACTCCGGCAGGTGAGGGAAAGACCACTGTAAGTATCGGACTCGCACAGGCTATGGCTAAGCTTGACCGTAATGTTATGCTCGCATTAAGAGAGCCTTCGTTGGGCCCCGTGTTCGGTATCAAGGGCGGTGCTGCAGGCGGCGGATATTCTCAGGTTCTTCCGATGGAAGATATCAATCTTCATTTCACCGGAGATCTTCATGCTATAACATCAGCCAACAACCTTCTTTCCGCGATGATAGATAATCACATCTACCAGGGAAATGAACTAAACATCGATAAAGACAGAGTCCTCTGGAAGCGATGCATGGATATGAATGACAGAGCTCTTCGTTCTATAGAGATAGGCGTAGGAGGCGGGACCAACGGAGTTACGAGAAGCGAGTCCTTTTCTATTACTGCCGCATCAGAGATCATGGCGGTCCTGTGTCTTTCTTCCGATGCACAGGATCTTAAGAAGAGACTCGGGGATATAGCCATCGCCTATGATATGGACGGCAAGCTTCTTAAGGCATCCGATCTTAATGCCCAGGGAGCCATGGCAACGCTTCTTAAGGATGCGATAGATCCCAATCTCGTTCAATCCATTGAGTATGTGCCGGCGCTTGTTCACGGCGGTCCTTTCGCGAATATATCGCACGGATGTAACTCCGTAATAGCCACTAAGACAGCGCTGAAGCTTTCTGATATAACGATAACCGAGGCAGGCTTCGGCGCCGATCTCGGAGCGTTTAAGTTTTTGGACATTAAGTGCCGGAAATCCGGGATCTGGCCTGACGCCTGTGTCATAGTATCTACTGTAAGATCATTAAAGTACAATGCAGGTGTTCCCAAGGAAGATCTGACGATCCCCGATGTCTCCAAGGTTACGGAGGGCTTCCCGAACCTTGCGAAGCATATCGAGAATATGAAGGCTATGGGCCTTCCCGTAATAGTTGCTTCTAACAGATTTCCTTCCGATACACCGGAAGAGATCGCGGAGCTTAAGCGGCTTTGCGAAGAGTGCGGCGCGTCCTATGCTCCTGCAGACATCTTCGCCAACGGCGGAGAGGGCGGCATAGAGCTTGCTTCCAAAGTGCTCGAGATCCTTGATAAGGATGAAAAGACAGAGCCTCGATTTGTATACGATCTTAACGACAGTGTGGAAGATAAGATATATAAGGTTGCCACAAAGATATACGGCGCTTCAGACGTGAAGATACTTCCGGAAGCGCAGGAGGCGATAAAGGGTTTTGTCGAAAACGGTTACAATGATCTGCCGATCTGCGTTGCCAAGACCCAGTATTCGCTGTCCGATGATCCTAAACTGCTCGGACGCCCTGAAGGATTTACCCTCACTGTAAGAGAGGCAAGACTTGCGGCCGGTGCGGGTTATATCGTTCTTCTTACGGGAAAGATCATGACGATGCCGGGTCTTCCCAAGGCTCCTGCTGCCTTGAAGATCGATATTGACGCCGATGGTACGGTGCACGGATTGTTCTGATGAGAAGGGGTCAGTTTCCCAATCCCACTTTCCTTAATAAAGCCGAGGGAATAAGGAAGGAACGACATACCAGATTCGTAGTTACAGCCGTGATCGTTACGGTGCTGATCCTGGCGGGTGTATTTATTAAGATCGGTGCGGATATGCAGTCTGTCTATGAGCGTGATTTCCCGGATCTTGTCGGTGCTGCCACATCCACTTCAACGGAGAATACCGAGACTGAACGAAGTTACGCGGAACTGCCGACTTCTTCGGAGCAGACGGAAGAAACAGGAGGCGAGACAGAGGAGATCCTGGCACCCGTCATAGTTACGGAGACTGTCGAAGAGACGATAGATATGACGGATCTGACCGCTCAGGTGTTTACGGAGCAGGATCCGTTCTATTTCCGGAATTCCTATCCTCTTCAGACTATCTCTCACGAACAAAGGGATGTCCTTCTCGATTATCTGAAACAGAGTGTTCAGGATTATATAATGTCCAATCCAAATGAGAGGATCTGCTTCAGGTACATAAATCTCGATAACGGTGAGACTACGGGAATCAATGATCTTGAGCCTATAATTCCCGCGGGAGCGTTCGCTCTTCCCATTGAGATGACATACTGGCACAGGGTGTCTCTGGGCTTCGGGGATCCGGATTATACTGTTACTTATGACGGCTCTTATGTGCCCGGAAATTCTTCTGTCATTGTTTCCGACTATCCCGTCGGTAAGATGTTCTATTTAAGGACGCTTGCCAACATGGCCGTCTCCCGGAATGATGATTACGCTCTGTCTGTGATATTGGACCGGTGTTACGGGATCGATACCGTGTGGAGTTATATATCGGGAATAAGCGGTTATATAAATTATACGGAGCCTTCCACATATACGGATTACAGAGGGATACTGATGAGCGGTGAGGGCAGGACTTCCTGCTATGATATGGCCGCTTATGCCGAGGCTCTGTATTACGGTTATATAAGAGATCCGGAGACATACCGTCCCCTTATCAACGATCTTTACTATTCCGAGATAAGGTCACCGTTCTCCACATCATTCGGCGAGGATACTCCCGTGCTCCACGTCTCCGGAAGAAATGAGACTTTCAACGCTTATACCGATATAGCGATAATCGATGCCGAGGAACCCATTGTCCTTATAGTGTACAGTGAGTGTTCTTCTCTTGACCGGGCACAGACCATTCAGGCGGATATATCCGGACTTGTAGCACAATATATAGATTCCTGTCATTGATGATCGGCTGTAAATGCCGTATTTACGGGCTTTACTACGAGATTTTGTTGTATTTTAACAAACCACCACAATATCTTGTGGTTGTTAATTGACAAAAAGTCTTAACACTGTTATTATCTTTTTGGATTATTACTTGGAGGTAACTCAAATGATCATCAAATCTGATTTGGAGTCATGCCGTTCCAGACTTCAGTCTATGATAGGCAGTACAGTCAGACTCTCATCCAATGGCGGTCGTAAGAGAATCATCATTCATGAGGGTGTTATCGATAACTGCTATCCCAATGTCTTCACGGTCAGATGCCGCAGAGAATCTGACGGAGCATTCGAGATCGTTTCCTACAGCTACGTAGATGTTCTCACGAGAGCCGTAAGGATCGCCATTCCCGAAGAGACAGCTAATACTGCAGTTGTATAAGACTGAGTGAGATCTATATTTTATAAGTGATTTATGCGGCGGCGAAGGTATCCTTCGCCGCTTTGATATTGTCAAAGAATATCCCGACGGAGGAGCAGATGGAGAACAAAGCAGATGAGTTGATCGAGATATCGCAGGAGCTGATGGCCATTGCTAATGACGCTCTGCTTTATACCAAGGACATATTTGATGCCGAGCGTTTCAGACAGGTCCGTAAGATCGCTTCGAGGATACTCGGCATAGCGGCCTATAACATCGAACCGGAAGATGCGCTTAAGCTTTTCGAGGAGAACGAGGGGTATCAGACCCCAAGGATAGACACGAGAGCCGCGATATTCAATGATAAGGAACAGGTGCTCCTCATAAGGGATTATGACGGGAAGTGGGCGCTCCCCGGAGGCTGGTGTGAGTACAACATGACCATTATGGAAAACACTGTCAAAGAGGCGAAGGAAGAGGCCGGGCTTGATGTCGTTCCCGTCCGCCTTGTCGCAGCGCACAGCAACAAGTGGCATAACAATCCGAAGTCCTATTTCTACATTACCCGCTTCTTTGTCCTGTGCGAGGTTCAAGGCGGGCACTTTGAGGCTAATGACGAGACGACTGAGGCGCGTTTCTTTGATATAGACGATCTTCCTAAGGACCTCAATGATCACAAGAACAATCCCGATCAGATCAGGTTATGTCTCGAAGCGCTGCGTTCGGATAATTGGTCTCCGAGGATAGATTAAGAGGTTGTGAAATTAAACAAATACTTCTAACTTCTATTTGAGTTTTAAGTAAAAAAGTCGAATTTCTTCTTAACGGGTAAACCTTTGTTGACTACTAAACTTCTAATAAATATACTTTCCACGAAAAGAAATGAGTCCAGATTACGGGAGTGGGTTTATGTCAGAAGAAAAGGTTATCTTTAATTGCGGTGCCGCAGATCTTCAGATGAAAGCAGTAGCAATGCTCGTACAGAAAGCATCTGATTTCAGAAGTACGGTATATATCGTAAAGAGCGGCCACAGAGCAAACGCCAAAAGTCTTCTGGGAGTTATGTCACTCGGAATAGAGAACGGCGCAGAGATCACGGTAACGGCAGACGGATCTGATTCAAACGAAGCGGTCAGATCTTTGATAGAATATCTTAAGGACCCGAAGGTATGACAGTTAAGGAGTAATGAGCGAAGGACGTTTTGACGCAAGACTTGATACTGTACCTTTAAGTCCCGGAGTATACCTGATGAAGGATACTTCGGGAACTGTTATTTATGTGGGAAAAGCAAAGAAGCTTCGTAACCGTTTAAGGTCTTACTTCGGAGGCGGGAAGATCACCCATCCGAAGGTCGCCGCCATGGTGTCCCACGTTGCTGATTTTGAGTATGTTGTTGTCGGCTCCGAGACAGAGGCGCTTCTTCTGGAATCCAACCTTATTAAGCGCTATATGCCTCAGTACAACATCCTTCTGCGCGATGACAGGGCCTATCCGTACGTATGCATAACTCTTAATGAGGAATACCCGAGAGTATTCAAGGTGTTCCGCCCCGACGAGAAGGCAAAAAAAGAAGGTGCGAGATACTTCGGTCCTTACATGTCCGGAGACCTTTACAATACGATGCAGGCCATAGAACAGATCTTTCCGTTAAAACGCTGCAATAAGGTCTTTCCGAGGGACATCGGAAAAGAAAGACCCTGCCTTAACTATCACATCGGAAAGTGTATGGCTCCCTGCAGCGGCAAAGTTTCCGGCGAAGAATACAGAAAGATGATCTTTGATATAGTCGCGTTTTTTGAAGGACGCTATGACGGGATCAGGAAACAGCTTCAAGTTCGGATGGAGGAAGCGTCGGACGATCTGGATTTTGAGACGGCTGCCGTTATAAGAGACCGCCTTGCGGCTCTCGAAAGCATTACCCGGAATCAGCATGTTTTCCAGAAGATAGAACGCGATGTTGACGCTGTAGGAATCTATTCGCAGGCGGGGGAGACATGCGTAAGGAAACTCGAGCTTCGCTCGGGAAGAATAGTAGGTTCTTCCACTTACTTTATGAGAGGGGATCTTCCTTCGGTAACGGAAGTGGTTACGAGTTTTGTAACTCAGTATTATCCCGGAAATAGTATTCCGCCCATGGTTCTTGTTCCCGAACTTGATGAAGACGGGGATTCCGCGCTTCTTGAGGAATTTCTCTCGGAGCAGTCCGGAAGGAAGATCCGTGTCTACACTCCCGAGCGCGGAGAGATGCACGATCTTCTTAAGATGGCGAATACGAATGCCCGGGAGATGATGGTAAGGAGGATCTTAAGAGGCGGAGGAGCCGAGGCTGACCCTTCCGCGGGAATGAGGATCTTAGAGAAGATGCTCGGGGTATCCGAAGGAAGCCTTCACCGTGCCGAGTCTTACGATATAAGTAATCTCGGAAACGATGATATATGCTCCGGTATGGTGGTGTTTAAGGACGGCCGCCCGGACAAAAAGTCTTACAGACTCTTTAAGATGAAGACCGTCTTGACTCAGGATGACTTTGCTTCTATGAGAGAGACCCTTACAAGAAGATTTCATCATGACGGATCTGACGGATTCGAGTATCCGGATATAATCCTGGTCGACGGAGGCAAAGGACAGTTATCCGCTGTTGCCTCGGTAGTCAGGGATCTTAAGCCGGACTCGGATATTAAGATCATCGGTATGGTAAAGAATAACAGGCATAAGACTGCCGGAGTGGTATTTGAGGACGGACGAGAATATATGCTCGATAAGAAGAACCCGTCGGATGACGATATCGTTCTTTTGAGATTCCTGTCCGCTGTTCAGAATGAAGTACACCGCTTTGCCATCACCTATCAGAAGAAACTGAGCCGGAAGAGAAATATCAGATACAAACTCGAGAATATCAAGGGAATAGGGCCTTCCAAGCGTAAAGCGCTCCTTCAGGCATTAGGATCGATCAAAGCCGTCGAGGAAGCGGATGTGGAGACTTTGTCGGGTATAAGCGGGATCAGTGCTTCCGATGCGGCGAATATCTACGGATATTTTCATGACGACAGGGAGGAAAACTGATGGCTGTATATGCAATGGCAGACCTGCACCTGGCACTTGATAATCCCGAGAAGACTATGGAAGCCTTCGGCGACAGTTGGAAGGATTATATGTCGAGGATCAAAGAAAACTCCGCTGTTGTCGGAGCCGATGATCTGTATCTTATGCCGGGGGATCTGTCCTGGGCTATGTATTTTGAAAATGCGAAAAAAGATTTCTCGTTTATCGATTCGCTTCCCGGAAAGAAGATCATCATCAGAGGAAATCACGATTACTGGTGGGGAACAACGGCGAAGATGCAAAAGCAGTTTGCGGAACACGGCTACGACACTGTCCGTGTTCTGCGCAACAGCGCTTTCGTGAGTGAAGAAGCGGTCATAACGGGAACCCGGTTGTGGAAAAGACTCGAGGATGACGGGGTCAAAGCGGAGGATATTAAGATCCATAACCGCGAGGTCGAGAGGACCCGGCTGTGTCTTCAGAGCCTTAAGGACGCCGATCCCGAGCACAGATTGCCTCATATAATGATGTTCCACTATCCTCCTCTGGGAAGAAACGGCGAGAGGACGGATGTGTCCGGATTGATAGAGGAGAGCGGTCTGGTGGATATATGCCTCTACGGTCATCTTCACGGGCGTGCTCATTCACAGATAAAAGAGGGTGAGATCGGCGGAGTAAAATATTTTTGTGTGGCCGCGGACTACCTGAAATTTAAGCCTTTGCGGGTTTTGTGAACAGTTTTTTGTTGCTATATCGGCCTATATAATATATAATAAACGAACGGGGAATGAGCCTGTTTGGCGAAGCAAAACTTCGTTACAGGCTCTTTTCATCTTTTGTATCTTAGGAGGCTTATATGGCACAAAGCATGACAGGCTTCGGACGCAGCGAGAAAGTATTCGACAGCAGACGCTATTCCATTGAGATCAAATCTGTAAACAGCCGTTTCTGTGATATCAACATCAGAATGCCCAAGCTTTTCAACTTTGCCGATGCCAATATCAGAAAGCTCATTTCCGATACTCTCGTAAGAGGTAAGGTCGATGTATTCATCAGCTTCGAGGATGATTCGGATGAAGCTTGTGAAGTAGTAGTAAACTCGAGCCTCGTTAAGGCATATTCAGATGCAATCACTGATATTTCTAAGATAACCGGCAGAGCGGATGACGCTAATGCGGCGCGACTTGCCGTTTTCCCCGATGTCCTTCTTACAAGGCAGAAGATCGTTGATGAGAATGTGATCGGCGAAGAGCTTGAGCAGACCTTAAAGGAGGCTCTGGACGGAATCAGGGAGATGAGATCTGCGGAAGGATTGAACCTCGTATCCGATCTCATCGACAAGATCAACTCACTCGAGAAGGTCAAGGCGGAGATCGAAGATCGGGCTCCGAGCGTTGTGGAAGAGTACAAGGTCAGATTGTCCGACAGGATCGAAGAGCTTTTGGCCGATAACAACAAGGCATTCTACGATGAGGCCAGGATCACTGCGGAAGTTGCGGTCTTTGCCGATAAGTGTGCCATAGACGAAGAACTTAAAAGACTCGGAAGCCACTTCTCTCAGGGGAAGAGGATACTGGCGGTAGACGATTCCGTCGGTAAGAAGATGGATTTTCTTATCCAGGAGATCAACCGCGAGACCAATACTATCGGATCTAAGGCGAATGACCTCGAGATCACCAACCGTGTTCTTGTCATGAAGAACATTGTCGAAGAGATGAGAGAGCAGATCCAGAATCTGGTTTGATAAGAGCGGGGCAGGTCTTGATGAAGTTTGTTGAGATAGGCGGAGGAAACATAGTGGCATCGGGCAGGGTCCTGTGCGTTGCTTCTGCTGATTCCGCACCTATAAGAAGAATGATGCAGGAGGCTCGTGACAGAGCGATGCTCGTGGATTGCTGCGCAGGTAAGAAATGCAGGAGCGTTTTGATAATGGACAGCGATCATATCATAAGCTCCGCATTGGAAGTTACAGACGTAAGAGCAAGTTTGGAGGAAAAGCGATGAGCAAAGGTTTATTGATCTCGGTATCCGGTCCTTCCGGAACAGGTAAAGGTTCAGTGCTTGCAAGAGTCAAGGAGAAAGATCCGAACTTCGGTACTTCGATCTCGGTAACGACGAGAGCTCCCAGGGAGAACGAGAAGGACGGCGTGGATTATTATTTTAAGTCCAAAGAAGAGTTCACGAAGATGCTCGAAGAAGGTGAGATCATCGAATATGATGAGTTTGTAGGTAATTACTACGGAACGCCTACCATCCCTTTGCAGGAGATGAGCGAAGAAGGGACAGATGTCCTTCTGGATCTCACAATCGCGGGAAGCATGGCACTCAAGGAAAATTTCGAGCAGAGCGTAACGATCTTCCTTCTCGCTCCTTCTTATGAGGAACTCGAGAAGAGACTTCGCGGCAGGGGTACTGATTCCGACGATGCCATTGATGCCAGACTCGAGATGGCGAGACAGGAGACCAATTTTGTAAAGGATTTTGACTATGTGGTCGTTAATGATGATATCGAGACCGCAGCGGACAAAGTGCTCGCCATCATAACTGCAGAGAAATGCAGATGTGCCCGCAATGTTGATATGATAGAAGATGTGATCAAAGTAAATAAAGAAATGGAAGGTAATTGAAGAAATGTTAACAGATCCGTCACTTGAAGAACTTTTACCCAAGGCCGATTGTGCTTACGAGCTTGCCGTATTGGTAAGTAAGAGAGCATGCCAGATCGTAGATGGCGCACAGCCGATGATCCCTGATTCTGCAGATAATGCAGTTTCTCTTGCCTGTAAGGAGATCCTTGAGGGCAAGGTCGTAAAGTATCAGGGTACTCTTTCCAAGGATGAGTACACGGTACCTCTCACAAGAGAAGCCAAGCTCGCTCTTGAGGCAGAGAAAAAAGCCAAGGAGCAGAAAGAGATGTTCAGAAGAGATGCTCAGGCCGCAGATATCTCTTTTGCCGAAGAACAGAGCAGGCTCGCTTCCGAGAAGGCTCCCTCCGAGCAGGAAAAATCAGAAGAAAAGATTACAGAGTAAGGAGAGCGTCAGATGTCTAATTCAGAGAAGATGGACAAGATCGTATCCCTTGCCAAGACAAGAGGATTCGTATATCCCGGTTCCGATATCTACGGAGGACTTGCCAATTCATGGGATTACGGCCCTCTCGGTGTACAGCTCAAGAATAATGTTAAGGCTGCATGGTGGAAGAAATTCGTTCAGGAAAGTCCTTATAACGTAGGACTTGATGCCGCTATCATAATGAACCCGAGGACCTGGGTCGCTTCAGGTCACGTAGGCGGATTCTCCGATCCTTTGATCGACTGCAAGCAGTGCAAGGCAAGACAGAGAGCAGATAACCTCGTAGAGGACTGGAACAAGGAGAACGGCGTAACGGACGTATCAGTAGAGGGCATGGAGCCTGACGATCTCGTCGCATATATAAGAGAGAAGAACATACCCTGTCCCGTATGCGGAGGTCATAATTTTACCGATATAAGAAAGTTTAATCTCATGTTCAAGACATTCGTCGGTGTTACCGAGGATTCTTCGAGTGAGGTTTACTTAAGACCTGAGACAGCTCAGGGTATCTTCGTTAACTTTGCCAATGTTCAGAGATCTTCAAGAAAGAAGATCCCGTTCGGTATCTGCCAGATCGGTAAGTCATTCCGTAACGAGATAACTCCCGGGAACTTCATTTTCCGTACACGTGAGTTCGAGCAGATGGAGCTCGAGTTCTTCTGCGAGCCCGGAACCGACCTTGAGTGGTTTGACTACTGGAAGAGCTTCTGCAAGAACTGGCTGACTTCGCTCGGTATTAAGGAAGAGGAACTTCGTACAAGAGATCACTCGAAGGAGGAACTCGCTTTCTATTCCAGAGCAACAACAGACTTCGAGTTCGCTTTCCCTTTCACGGACTGGGGTGAACTCTGGGGTATCGCAGACCGTACCGATTACGATCTTAAGCAGCATATGGAATACTCCAAGCAGGATCTTTCTTACTTCGATCCCGCGAAGAATGAGAAGTATATTCCTTATGTTATCGAGCCTTCGCTCGGTGCCGATCGTGTGACACTCGCTTTCCTGTGTTCCGCATTCGAAGAGGAGCAGCTTGAAGGCGGCGACGTTCGTAATGTCATGCATTTCCATCCGTTCCTCGCACCTATAAAGATCGGTATCCTTCCTTTGTCGGCTAAGCTTTCCGATAAGGTAATGCCTTTGTACGAGAAGCTTTGCAAGAAGTATATGTGCGAGCTCGATGACCGTCAGAGTATCGGTAAGAGATACAGAAGACAGGACGAGATCGGTACACCGTACTGCGTAGTCTATGACTTCGATTCAGAGAATGATAATTGTGTTACCATTAGAGAAAGAGATTCTATGAAGAATATCGAGTATGAACCCGGTAACATAAGATTCCCTATCGATAAGGTAGAGGAGTTCTTTGAAGGTAAGTTTGATTTTTGATCTGATAAGCTAAATGCTTTTAGAAATAACAACATAAGAAGAAAGGCGGGCATTATTAAATGGCTAAAAAGTACATTTATCTGTTTTCCGAGGGCAACGGAAACATGCGCGAACTGCTTGGAGGTAAGGGAGCAAACCTTGCCGAGATGACCAACATGGGACTTCCTGTTCCACAAGGTTTTACGATCTCCACTGAGGCTTGTACACAGTATTATGAGGACGGCCGTCAGATCAACGAAGAGATCCAGGCACAAATAATGGAGTATATTACAAAGCTTGAGGAGATTACCGGCAAGAAGTTCGGTGACCTCGAGAATCCTCTCCTTGTTTCCGTAAGATCCGGTGCGAGAGCGTCCATGCCGGGTATGATGGATACTATCCTTAACCTGGGCCTTAACGAGGCTGTTGTAGGCGTAATCGCCAAGAAGTCCGGAAACCCCAGATGGGCATGGGACTGTTACAGAAGATTCATTCAGATGTACTCCGATGTTGTTATGGAAGTCGGAAAGAAGTACTTCGAGGAGCTCATTGATAAGATGAAGGCTTCCCGTAAGGTTACGCAGGACGTTGACCTCACGGCGGGAGATCTTCAGGAACTCGCTAATCAGTTCAAGGCCGAATATAAGGCAAAGATCGGAACGGATTTCCCTGATGATCCTAAGGAACAGCTCATGGGAGCAGTCAAGGCCGTATTCCGTTCCTGGGATAACCCCCGTGCGAATGTATACAGAAAGGATAACGATATCCCTTATTCCTGGGGCACTGCCGTTAATGTTCAGTCCATGGCTTTCGGTAACATGGGTGACGACTGCGGTACGGGTGTTGCTTTCACAAGAGACCCTGCAACCGGTAACAAGGGTCTGTTCGGAGAATTCCTTACAAACGCTCAGGGTGAGGACGTTGTTGCAGGTGTAAGAACACCGATGCATATAACCGAGATGGAGCAGAAGTTCCCCGATGCGTTCAAGCAGTTTACCAAGGTTTGCAAGACCCTTGAGACTCACTACAGAGATATGCAGGATATGGAGTTTACCGTTGAAGCAGGAAAGCTCTATATGCTCCAGACAAGAAACGGTAAGAGAACGGCACAGGCTGCTATGAAGATCGCATGCGACCTCGTAGATGAAGGTATGAGAACACCTGAAGAGGCTGTTGCGATGATCGATCCCAGAAACCTCGATACACTTTTGCATCCTCAGTTCGATCCCGCGGCTTTGAAGGCTGCTGAGGCGATCGGCAAGGGTCTCGGTGCATCTCCCGGATCTGCATGCGGTAAGATCGTATTTACTGCCGAAGACGCGGTTGAGTGGCACAACAGAGGTGAGAAGGTCATCCTCGTAAGACTCGAGACATCTCCTGAGGACATTACGGGTATGAAGTCCGCCGAAGGTATCCTCACTGTAAGAGGCGGTATGACTTCTCATGCTGCGGTTGTTGCAAGAGGAATGGGTGAGTGCTGTGTATCAGGATGCGGCGAGATCGCAATGGATGAAGAGCACAAGAGATTTACGCTCGCAGGTAAGGAATACCACGAGGGCGATATCATCTCACTCGACGGTTCGACAGGATGCATCTACGACGGTGCCATCCCTCAGGTCGATGCGGATCCCAACAACGGTTACTTCGGACGTATCATGGCTTGGGCTGATGAGTTTAAGACAATGGGTGTACGTACCAATGCCGATACACCTGCAGATGCCAAGAAGGCCCGTGAACTCGGTGCTGAAGGTATCGGACTTTGCCGTACTGAGCATATGTTCTTCGGCGAAGGCAGGATCGACGCATTCCGTGAGATGATCTGTTCCGAGACCGTTGAAGAGAGAGAAGAGGCATTGAATGTTATCCTTCCTATGCAGCAGAGCGATTTCGAGGCTCTCTATGAGGCTTTGGAAGGTTATCCCGTAACGATCCGTTTCCTGGATCCCCCTCTTCACGAGTTCGTTCCCACGACTGAGATCGAGATCGAGAAGCTTGCACAGAAGAAGCATAAGACTGTTGCCGAGATCAGAAACATCATCGCATCATTGCATGAGTTCAACCCCATGATGGGTCACAGAGGCGTTCGTCTCGCCGTTACATATCCTGAAATCGCCAAGATGCAGACAAGAGCGGTCATCAGAGCGGCTATCAATGTTAAGAGCAGACACGCTGACTGGAACATTGAGCCTGAGATCATGATCCCTCTCATCGGTGATAACAAGGAGCTCAAGTACGTTAAGGATATCGTTGTCGCTACAGCTGACGAAGAGATCAAGAATGCAGGTTCCGACCTTAAGTATGAGGTAGGTACAATGATCGAGATCCCTCGTGCCGCTCTGACAGCTGATGAGATCGCTCCCAATGCGGATTTCTTCTGCTTCGGTACTAACGATCTTACACAGATGACATTCGGCTTCTCACGTGACGATGCCGGCAAGTTCCTGCAGGCATACTACGAGAGAAAGATCTTCGAGTCCGATCCGTTTGCAAGACTTGACAGAAACGGCGTCGGAAAGCTTATGAAGATGGCTATCGACCTCGGCAAGGCGAAGAATCCGAAGCTTCATGTCGGAATCTGCGGAGAGCACGGCGGCGATCCTACATCAGTAGAATTCTGCGATGAGATAGGTCTTGATTATGTATCCTGCTCACCATTCAGAGTTCCGATCGCAAGACTTGCCGCTGCACAGGCTGCGATCGCTCATAAGAAGTAATTTCGTATAATCAAGTTACTGACGGCTGCCCCGATATTCGGGGCAGCCGTTTTTATTTATTGACAAGTATCGGCAAATCATTTATAACATTTGCGGTTTTATTTATTATTTAATAAGAGAGGGTGTGTTTTATGGATTTCGGCGGGTTTTCCGTAAAGTTTCTTGAAGCTGCCGGACATTTTCTTTTCAGCATAAAGGGAACATCATTAGCGCTTTTCTTTATGTTCGCGATAATCTTCATAGGTTATCTCATCGGAAAGATCAACATTAAGGGCGTTTCGCTCGGTACTGCGGCTATCTTCATCGTGGCACTTGTTTTTGGTCACTTTAAGGGTGTAACAGTCGGTTATGAAGGTCACGAAGGATGCATTGCAGGATGGGCTGAGAAGCTCGGTACTATCGATACCTGGTTTAAGATTATCCAGAATATCGGTCTTATCCTGTTCGTTACTTCGGTAGGTCTTATCGCAGGTCCTACATTCTTCAAGAACCTCAAGAAGAATGCCAAGTCATATATTCTTCTCGGACTTCTCATCATTGCATCGGGAAGTCTTGTTACAGCTCTCGTTACTATACTTGTTCCCAATATGACTTCTGCCATGGCAGTAGGACTTATGTCCGGAGCCCTTACAAGTACACCTGCTTTCGCAGCGGCTCAGGGTGCTCTTGAAGGTTCCGAGTTCTACAGCGAGATTGCAGTAGGTCATGCTGTAGCTTATCCTTTCGGCGTTATCGGAGTAGTTCTGTTTGTACAGATCATTCCGAGGATCCTTAAGGCAAACATGGATCATGAGAGATCTTTGCTTGCTCCCGTCGGAGACTTCGACGGCGAGAAGGCTATCTCGACTAAGTTGTTTACTCTTGATAAATTCGGCTGCGGAGCTTTCGCTCTTACAGTTATGGTCGGACTTCTCCTCGGAAGCATCACGATCCCGCTTCCCGGCGGATCATCATTCAGCCTCGGAGCTACAGGCGGACCTCTCATCATGGGTCTGATCTTCGGTCACTTCGGGCATATAGGTAAGCTCGACCTGAAGGTTAAGGAGCATCTTCTCTCCATCTTCCAGGAGTTCGGTCTCGTACTGTTCCTTATCGGTGCAGGTATCGAAGGCGGTGCTGCATTCGTAGACACACTTAAGGTTTACGGCGGACTTCTGTTCGTATGGGGCGCGCTCATGACGATCGTTCCTCTCTTTGCAGGTTTCTTCTTCGCGAAGTACGTTCTCAAGTTAAGCCTTCTTAACAACCTGGGATCCATCACGGGAGGCATGACAAGTACACCTGCACTTGGTGCTCTTATACAGTCCTCCGGAACTTCAAACGTTGCTTCAGCTTATGCGGCTACATACCCGATCGCCCTCGTATCGGTTGTACTTGCTTCACAGTTCCTTACATATATCCACTGATAAAGGGACTAAGATAAAAACACTTAATTTACACCTCTTTCTGACGGAAAGGGGTGTTATTATATTCTTATGGAAAGTATTTACGGTGATCATTACGATAAACTGATGGCTTTTAAGGACAGCCTCAAGGAAAAGATAGACGAGATGGAGAAGACCATCGAAGCGGTCTATGAGACTAATATAATCGACCATACGATGGTCAGGATCAAGTCGGCGGAGAGTGTTCTTAAAAAGTGTGCCAACAAAGGAATAGTTCCGACTCCGGATAATATAGTCAGCAATGTTCATGATGTAATAGGCATCAGAGTGGTATGCACGTTTCTCGATGATACCTTCAAGGTCCGAGATGCGGTCAGAGGATTTACGGACATTAAGATCGTTGAGGAGAAAGACTATATAACCAAAGCCAAATCGAACGGATACAGGAGTTATCATATGATCGTCAGGAACGAAGACGGTTATTATGCCGAGATACAGATCCGGACGATATCAATGGATATGTGGGCGGCTCTCGAACACGATATTAAGTATAAGAAAGATATCAAGGTGAATAAGGAACTCATTACCGCCGAACTTAAAAGGTGTGCCGATGAGCTCGCATCCACCGATATATCGATGCAGACGATAAGAAATATGATTTACGGACATATGTGATATGAAAGTACTTATAGCAGAAGATACAAAAGACCTGAATCATGCGGTAAGTGTCCTGCTCCAAAGAGAAGGATACGATGTGGATCAGGCATACGACGGCGGCCAGGCTCTGGATGCCATAGAGAATACGGGATATGATGCGGTGATACTGGATATAATGATGCCGGTCTACGACGGACTTACCGTGCTGAAGAAGATGCGTCAAAAGCATATACTGACGCCGGTAATGCTCCTTACGGCCAAATCCGATGTGGATGACAGGGTAGCAGGTCTCGATGCGGGAGCTGACGATTATCTGCCCAAGCCTTTCGCGATGAAGGAGTTTCTGGCGCGTGTCAGAGCCCTTGTGAGACGGGGAGGGGACTATTCTTCGGATATGCTGAAGTTTGCCGATCTGTGCCTTAACGGTTCGGACCTGTCGCTTTCCGCCGGGAATACGGTAAGACTCTCGATCAAGGAATATGAGCTTATGAGGGAACTTATGCTCAATCCCGGTAATCCGCTCACCACTGAACAAATCATCGGCAAAGTCTGGAAGGGCGAGACCGAGAACGGTGAGGATGCGGTGTGGCTCTACATATGTTATTTGAAGAATAAACTGAGATCCATAGTATCCGCCGTATCGATCACGGGTGAGAAGGGCGGATCGTTCGGGCTGTTTGCATGAATAACCGCACTATAGAGAGGATCAGAAAGAGATTCATCGGCATAACCATGCTTGCCATGCTGCTTGCCATGTTCTTCATCGGCGGCGCAATCTGGCTGTCGAGTTTATTTGTTTCCAGAAGAGCGATCAAGAGCAGTCTCGATGCGCTTTTGGTAAGTGATATGGTATACGATGAGGCTTTTCAGGAATACTATGTTGATGCTCCGACGCTCAACGAGGCTTTTTCGTCGAATGTCAGAAGGCAGGCAGATTACTGGGTAATAAGATATGACGATGAGGGCAGATTTGTCTCCATAAACGGACGATTCTCTGAAAAGAATACGGAATACTTTCTGCAAATAAGCGATCAGATCAAGAATGATCCTACG
This sequence comes from Mageeibacillus sp. UBA6980, assembly GCA_002450095.1. Lineage (GTDB taxonomy): Bacteria > Bacillota > Clostridia > Saccharofermentanales > Saccharofermentanaceae > Saccharofermentans. Next base: position 27,580 of record DJYK01000016.1, read on the forward strand.
GGTTACGGACAGAGGGGCAGACTCTGGTATGAATCCTCAGATACTCCGGATGGCAAAGCAATAGCTTTTATAGACGGTACATCAGAGATCAATGCGCTCAGCAGGCTGTTCCTCATATCCCTTATTGTATGTGTTGCGGGATTGTCGGTTACGTATCTTCTTGTTGTTCACTTCTCGGATTATATCGTGGCTTCGGAAGTGGAGAACTTCTCCAAACAGAATGACTTTATAACCAATGCGAGCCACGAGCTTAAGACCCCCCTTGCCGTTATCAGGGCCAATACCGAGATGAGCAGGATGATAAACGGTGAGGACGAATGGTCGGAATCCACTTTAAAACAGATCGATCACATGAGCGGGCTTATAGCCAATCTTGTTATGATATCCAAGGCGCAGGAACTTGAAGATAAGAACGTAATGACAAAGATAGATGCCTCATCGGTCGTGGAGAATACGGTCAAAACTTTCGAATCAGTTGCAAAACAGGAGGGGATCGAACTTATTCTGAATATTGTTCCCGGTGTTACGCTCACTGCCGACGCCAGCAAGATAATGCAACTTGTAACCATACTTGTCGACAATGCGATAAAGTACTGCGATGAAAAAGGAAGCGTCGAGGTCAGTCTCTCTCAGTATCGCAAGGAAGCGATAAGGTTCTCGGTAACAAACAGCTACAAGGAAGGCGGAAACGTCGATTATAACAAGTTCTTTGAGCGTTTCTACCGAGAGGATAAGTCTCATAATATAGATAAAGGCGGATACGGTATCGGGTTGTCGATAGCCGAGAATATATGCCGTCAGTATAACGGCGATATTAAAGCAGTCTGGAAGAATGAACGCATCTCATTCGTTTGCATTCTTTACTGACCGATGAATATAATATAAATATCAAAAATCAATTACAAATAAGGATTGGAGAATTCGAATGAGGATAAGAAACGGACTTATCGCTTCAGCGGCATTTTTGATTTTGGCCGCATCTGTCAGCGGATGTGCTTTTATTGACAGTGATGATGAGGCGGTTCTTGAGGCTGCAGACAATTATGCTTCTTTGGTTGCAAAAGTAAAGGTCAGGAAGATAGCGGAAGCTATGGCTGACGGTAACAGAAGAGATATCGAGGCATTAGTATCGGGAGAAGACCGGGATATACCTGATAACTGGTCTGATATTGTATCTGCGATAGCAGACAGCATAAGTTATGAGATCGATGAGGATTCTGTCGAGTCTTCAAAGAAAAACCGCGAAGCGAGCGTAAATATAACCTATACACTTGTTGATCATGCCGGTTTGTTCGAGACGGTAACGGAAGAAGGCGGAACGGTTGACGATTTTATAGAGGCTTTAGGAGATGACGATTCGGATACAGTTGAGATCTATCAGACGATCGATCTCGTTTATGAGGACGGGACTTGGCTTGTTGACGACGGAAGACTGAAAGCTCTGTCAGAAGTTTACGATTTCTATTCTGCCGCTTTGGACTATGAGTTTGTAACACCTCTTGTAGATTATGTTGACCATACTGAATGGTATTATTCCGAAGATGATGTTTATGTAAATTTCAATCAAATCGAGTTGGATATCATTTCCACTTTTGAAGGTAACACCGTTGAATTCGAATTTACATACGAGTACTACCGTGACGGCAATCTTATATATACGAGCGATATTTGCTCTGATCAGGGATACTATATCGAAGCTTATTACGGCCCCCGGTACGACAGCAGCGCGGAAGTCGATGAGGAAGGAAACCTTATAGCCGGTGAGTACAGATGCGTAATCTATGATCTGGCGGGAAATGTGCTTGCCGATTCCACTTGTACGGTTGAGACAATGGAATATGTGGAGGGCACAGATGCCATCGAGGATGTTGAGTGGTATTTTTCCGATAACGGCGTATATGTAAATGAAAGTCAGATCGAGCTCGATATAATCACTACGAGTATAGGTGCGGAGTTTGTTTGGAACTTCTACTACGAGTACTATATCGACGGTGAGCTCGTATTCACAAGTGAAGAGTGTCATGATCAGGGGCACTGGATCGAAGCATACTACGGGCCTCAATATGTCGACAATGCCGAGTTGAATGATGACGGCTATCTGATCCCCGGGCAGTACCGCTGCATTATTTATGATATGGACGGAAATGTACTTGCAGATGATACCTGTCAGGTAGTTGTCCGTTGACAGATTGTGAATAATATATTAATGAAAAATAGACATATTATTAACTTTGTTTTATAATGTTTTATAACGTTTAAAACGTAAATCGAATGGAGGATGTTTTATGAAAGTCGATTTTAAGAAATTAACGGCTTCTGCACTTTCAGTTGCAGTTCTTGCTTCACTTGGCGGTTGTGCCTTGCTGGGCGGAAATGCAGATGAAGATGTAATCGATGCAGCGGACAATTATGCTTCTACGATCCTGAGCCGTAAGTCGTCTAAGATCATCGATCTTTACAGCGAGCTCAACAGTGATATTACAGAAGAGTCTCTTGATGAGTTGTTTGATCATGACCCTGCGCTTTATGGTGAGGATTATGACAGGATCTGCAGTGCTATCGAAGATACTATCTCTTATGAGGTAGATGAAGAGTCTGTTGAGTCTTCCAAGAAGGACGGGGAGGGCAGTGTTGATGTCATCTTCTCTATCGTTGACTACCAGGCTGTTTATGATGAAGTTATTGCTGATGAGGGCGATATCGATGCGTTTGTAGATGCTCTTGCTGACGGTGAAACTCAGGAGATCACACAGACGATCAGCTTCGTACTCGAAGATGATGAGTGGCTCGTAAGCGATAAGAAGGCTAAGAACCTTACAGAACTCTATGCATTCTATATGGATGCTTTTGATTTTGAGTTTGCCACAACATCTGATCTTTCCCCTGATCTTATCGAGTCGATCGAGTGGTACTATTCCGATAATGGTGTTTATACAGACGTTTACACGATCGAGCTTGACATCATCCCTGTAACTGAAGCACAGGATATCGAGTGGAACTTCACATATGAGTATTACCGTGACGGTCAGTTGATCTTCTCAAGCGATGAGCAGACAGATTCCGGATACTGGATCGAGAGCTACTACGGAACAAGTTATGATTCCCAGGCTCAGTTAGATGAGAATGGTTATCTCGTAGCAGGAGAGTACCAGTGTATCGTTTACGATCTCGCAGGTAATGTTCTTGCTGATTCCACATGTACTGTTGAGAACGGCGGTTCAACAACTACTGTTGTAACAGGTGACGATGATTATTCATCGATCTGGGCAAACGGTGTTGACGAGTATTGGTATTCTTACTCTGACGGTTCCGGCTACGCTATGGGCGAAGGCGAGTACACAACAGATGAGACAACAATGGAGTTCACATGCCAGGTTTACGATGAAGAGAACCTCGCTTCTTTCCCTGTTTACTACGAAGTATACTATTCTGCAACAGGCAGCACAGATGATGCTGAGGAGGTTTACTCCGGTACAATTACTCCTTCTGAGTACACAAACGGATACTTCTATGAGTTCCAGTACACAGATAACAGCGGATTTGATGCAGGTACTTACTACTTCATCGGCGCTACAGACAGCACAGGTTCTTGCATCCTCTTCAATGTCGAGGCTACAGTTTCCTGATATTGATCTGAATCAGAATTAAGCACGAAGGGGATGTCTCAAAAGTGATTT